>NZ_JBHWHY010000029.1:0-139651 GCF_042732265.1 Streptomyces sp. NPDC059788
CGGTACGGCGGAGCCGGGCCTGCCGGCGTCGGTGTTGTCGGGGGCTCAGGCCTCGCGCGGCGACAGCTCGCCCATGGGGGACCAGCCCTCGGCCGCGATCTCGTCGCTGATGATCTGGGGGGTGGTGGCGATCGCGCCGGCCATCGCCTCCAGGCCCTTGCGGAAGTGCTCGGAGTTGACGTGCCTGTCGCCGGCCTCGCGGTCGGCGAAGCCCTCGACCAGGACGAACTGGCGCGGGTCGTCGACGCTGGTCGACCACTCGAAGAACAGGTTGCCCGGCTCCTGCCGGGTGGCCTGCGTGAAGTCGTCCACCAGCGACAGCCACGAGTCCTGGTGCTCGGGCCGGACGGTGAACTTGACGACGATGAAGATCATGCTGGCTCCTGCGTGGGTACGGACCGGCCTGCGCCTGCGCGGCCGGGCGGGCTGCCGCCCGCGTCGTCCCCCCATGGTGGGCGCCGCCGTCCGACTGCCGAAGAAGGATCGCCGCGCATTCCGGCCCTCCCGGAAAATCCACCGGCACGGCCCCGGCGGGCGGGGCCGTGGTGCCGGGAAAATCCGGTGCGACGAGGCTGCCGGGCGTGGTCGGATGTGCTGCCGGTGGAGACGAGGAGAGGGCGGCGGCAGCATGGTGGAGACGTGTGACGAGGACCGGGCCGCCGATGAACCGCGGTCCTCACGGCGCACCGTACCGCTTCTGGAACTGCCCCGGCCCACCGGCCGCCACGCCGTGGGCGTGCATACCGCCCACCTCGTCGACGACGATCGGGAGGACCCCTTCAGGACCGGCCGGTCCCGTGAACTGATGGCGCAGTTGTGGTATCCGGCGGAGGCAGGGGCCGGTGACGGTCCGGGCCGGTACGTCTCCGCCGCGATGTCCGCCCTGGTCGTCGACTCGTGGGAGGAGGAGCCGGGCCGCTCCGGGCTGCCGCGCGGCACGGCGGCCGGGATCACCGTGTACGGCGCCGCGGACGCGCCGCCCGCGCCGGACGCGCGCGGCTGCCCGCTCGTCCTGCTCTCGTCCGGCCACGCGCAGCACCGCGCCGCCCTGACCGCGCTCGGCGAGGACCTCGCGAGCCGTGGATTCCTGGTGGCGGCCCTGGACCATCCCTCGGACGCGATCGGCGTGGAGTTCCCGGACGGCCGGATCGTGCCGTACCGCGAACCGGACGGACTCGCGGACGGCGACACCGCCGACCTCGCCGGCCGCTACCTGGAGGTCCGGGCCGCCGACCTCCGCTTCGCCCGCGCCCGGCTGTCCCGGTCCGGGTTCTGGTGGCACGCCCTGCTCGACCCGTCGCGGGCCGGTGTGGTGGGCCACTCGCTGGGCGGCGCGGCAGCCGCCGAGGCCATGCGGCTCGACGCGGGCTTCACGGCCGGGGCGAACCTCGACGGCACTCCGTACGGGGAGGTCCTGCGCACCGGCCTGGAGCGGCCGTTCCTGCTGTGCCAGTTCACCCCGGACGACCCGGAGTTCCCGGAGGAGACGCGGGCCAGGGAGCGGCTGTGGAGCGGGCTGCGCGGGCCGCGGCTCCATCTGTCGGTGTCCGGCGGCGGACACGCGTCCCCCACCGATCTCGACGCCCTGGCCGGCCCCCTCGGCTACCGGGAGTTCACCGACGCGGAGGACTACGCCTTCGCGCTCGGCTCGCTGCCCGGTGGCCGCGGTGTCGAGATCACCCGGGCGTGCGTGGGCGGCTTCTTCGAACAGCAACTCCTGGGCGGGCAGGACGTTACGGAGGTGCTTCCCCCGGAGGTCTCCGTGGCGGGCTGAGCGCAGGTTCACGCCTGCGGGGACGGCTCGGGCAGGCCGGGGCCGTCGCAGTGCACGTCGCCGGCCGGGACGGTGCCGCCGACGAGGTAGGCGCCGACCGTGCTGTCCACGCAACGGTTGCCGCGGCTGGCAAAGACTCCGTGCGAGTAGTCGTGGTGCAGGGTGACGAGCCGCGATCCGGGGAGGGCGCGGCCGAGGGCCCGCGCACCGGCGATCGGGGTCACGGGGTCGTGCGCGGAGGACACCAGCAGCGCCGGGGGCGCTTCGGGGCTGCCGAGCGGGGTGCGCCGTGCGGGGCGGTGGTGCCAGTACGCGCAGGCCGCCGCCTCCAGGCCGGTCAGTACGGGCCGCGGGTCCCGGTGCCGCAGCCGCCGGATGTCGGCGAGCACCCGGCCCGGCGTGGGGCCCGGCCCGTCGGCGCACTTCACGGCGCGGTTGGCGGCCTCGTACGTACGTGACTCGGGGCCGTCGAAGGGCGCGGCGGGGCGGAGCCGGCCGACCACACCGTCGTCCAGGTAGGCGCGCAGCCCGTCGCCGAAGGCGGTCCAGCGTTCGGTGCGGCCCAGGGTGCGGTAGACGGTCCGGTCGAACGCGGCGGCGCCGTAGCCGGACACGGGGTGGGCCGTGAGGCCGTCGCGCGTGCGCTCGTAGGCGGCGCGGACGTCGTGCCGGGTGGTGCCGAGCCGGAAGCGGGCGGCGTGCCGCGCCAGCCAGTCGAAGAGCACGTCTCGCCGGCGCAGCAGGGCGTGGGCCTGCCGTACGTCGAAGGCGTGCCAGTCCTCCGGGCCGACCGCGCTGTCCAGCACCAACTTGTCGACGTGGTGCGGGAACCGGGCGGCGTAGGCCGCGCCCAGGTAGGTGCCGTACGAGACGCCGAGGTAGCTGATGCGCCGCTCGCCGAGCGCGGCGCGGACGGCGTCCATGTCGTGTGCGGTCTCGGTGGTGGAGAGGTGGGGGAGGGCGGCGCCGGTGCCCTTCGCGCAGTCGGCGGCCAGCCTGCGCTGGGAGTCCAGGTAGGCACGTTCGCCGGGGCGGTCGTGCGGTACGGGGTCGAGCGGCGGGGAGCCGGGTCCCGGGGCGTCGAAGAGCCCGCCCATCGGGCCGCAGCCGGCGGGTGCGCTGTGCCCCGTGCCGCGCGGGTCGAAGCCGATGACGTCGTAGGCGCGGCGTACGGCTGCCGGGAGTTTGGCGCGCTTGGTGACGGCGTACGGGAGGCCGGAGCCGCCCGGTCCGCCGGGGTTGACCAGCAGGACCCCGCGCCGCTCGGCGGGTGTCCCCGTGGCGCGGACGCGGGAGACGGCTATCCGTATGTGCTCGCCGTCCGGGCGGGTGTGGTCCAGCGGCACGCTCACCGTGCCGCATTCGACGCGGTCCGGTGCGGGCGGCGCGGGGACGGAGTCCGGGCAGGCGCCGAAGCGCGGGGCGGGGGTGGCGGCGCCGGGCCGGGGTTCGGCGGCCGTGGCGGTGGTGAGCGGGACGGTGCCGGTCAGGAGGGCGCAGAGCAGCGCGGTGCGTCGCCGGGCGGGAGGGGGCATGGGCTCGCCGTTCGTGAGGAGGGGAGGGCGCGGACGGGCGTGGGGGCGCGGGCGGTCGCGCCGTGGGCGGGGAAAAGACGGGCCCACGAGGTGACAATGAAAATCATTACGGTTAGCATCGCGTTCGGTCAACACCGCGCCGCGGCCCCCCGGGGTCCCCCGCGGCGTGCCCGGAAGCGAAACCGCCTGCGCAGAAGGAGAGTTGTGGCGCATCTGCTGATGGTCGAGAGCTGGGTCGGGTCGATGGGCAGGCTGCTGCCCCGTGCCCTTCGCGAGGCCGGACACGACTTCACCTTCCTCACCCGCGACCTGCACCACTACCTGCGGGCCGCCCCCGAGGGCACCGCCCACCCGCTGCTGGCGGCCCGCAACGTCCTCACCACCGACACCAACGACACCGAGGCCCTGCTGCCGTACGCGGGCCGTCTGCACGCCGCGATGGGCTTCGACGGCGTCCTCAGCTCGTGCGACTACTACCTGCCCGCCGTGGCGGGCATCGCCGCGCACCTCGGCCTGCCGGGGCCCGCGCCGGCGGCCGTGGCGGCCGCCTGCCGCAAGGACGCCACCCGCCGCGCCCTGGAAGCCGCCGGGGTGCCGGGCCCGCGGTTCGCCGTCTGCGCCGACTGGGCGCGGACCGCCGAGGCGGCGCGGGAGATCGGCTTCCCGCTCGTGCTCAAGCCGGTGGACCTGTGCGCCGGGATGTTCGTACGGCGGGTGGACGACGAGGCGGAGCTGGCGCGGGCCCACCGCGCGCTCGCCGGGTTCCCGGTCAACGCGCGCGGGCAGCTGCGGGCGCCGGTGGTGCTGCTGGAGGAACTGCTCGACGGGCCGGAAGTCAGCGTCGAGACCGTGTCGTACGGGGGTACGGTGCGCGTGGTCGGGGTGACCGACAAGAGCGTGGGCGGCGCCCCGGCGTTCGTCGAGACGGGGCACATGTTCCCTGCCGCGCTCACCGCCGCCGACGCAAAAGCGGCGACGGAGACCGCGTGCGCCGCCCTCACGGCGCTCGGGCTCGACCAGTGCGTCGCGCACACCGAGATCAAGCTCACCGCGGACGGGCCGCGCGTCGTCGAGGTCAACCCGCGGCCCGCCGGCAACCGCATCACCGAGCTGGTCCGCCACGTCACCGGCGTCGACCTGGCCGCCGCCTTCGTCGAGGTGGCGCTCGGCCGCGAACCGGACCTCGCGCCGCGCGAGACCGGACTGCGCAGCGCGGCCATCGGCTTCCTGGTGCCCGGACGCACAGGGGTGCTGGAGGACATCACGGGAGCCGGGGGGATCGAGGGACGGCCCGGCGTGCTGGAGGTGCAGCTCGCCGCGCCCGGCAAGGCCGTCAAGGAGACCGGCAGCAACAACGGATACCTGGGCCACGTCATGGCCGGCGACGGCGAAGGGGCCGGTGCGCGCGCCCGCGTCGAGGAACTGCTGGCCGGCCTGTGTCCGCGGGTGGTGGACGAGCGATGAGCCCGGTGGGACAGGGGGCGCCGCACCGGAGCGCCGCACGGCCCGCGGCGGCCGACTACCCGGACCTCGTACGCCGCGTACGGGCCGGGGAGCTGGGGCCCGACCCCCGTACGCGGAAGATCGCGGTGGCCTTCACCACCAGCCAGGCCGTACGGCACGAAGGGCGCAGCGGCGGCTACCGCAACGAAGTGCTCAGCCTGCGGCTGGGCAGCGCGGTGGGCTCCTGCGCCGTCGAACCCGGCGCGCTGCCCGCCGCCGCGATCGACGACTGCGTGGGCGCCGACGTCGCCACGCTGCTCGGCCACCCGCTGGCGCCGGTACGGGTCGCCGCCCTGGACGCGTACATCATGCACGCCCTGCCGCACACGCCCGAGAACGGCGCGCAGCCCTGGGAGCTGCCCGCCGGGAACTCGCTCGCCAAGTCCCGGGCCCGCGCCCGGGGCGTGGCCGGGCTGCTGGCCGCCGCGCCCGGCCGTACCGTCCTGGTCGTCGGTGTCGTCAACTCGCTGCTGGAGGCGCTGCGCGCCCGCGGCCTGGTCTGTGTGCCGTGCGACCTCAAGGGCGGGCGCACGGAGTGGGGCGAGCCGGTGCGCACCGACGCGCTCGCCGAACTGGACGGCTGCGACGCGGTACTGGCCTCCGGCATGACGCTGGGCAACGGCACCTTCGAACCGCTGCGCGCCCACTGCGCGCGGCACGGGAAGCCGCTGGTGATGTTCGCCCAGACCGGAAGCGCCGTGCTGCCGCGCCTGCTGGGCGCGGGGGTGAGCGCCGTGTGCGCCGAGCCGTACCCGTTCTTCTGGCTCGACGGCGGGCCGGGCGTCGTCCACCGCTACACCGGCGACGACGGCTACGCCCTGCTGGAACAAGGAGGCGCCCGATGACCGCCACCGTCCTCGGCACACCCGCCGCCAACCGCGAACTGCTCGCCCTCGTCGGCCGTACGCCGCTGGCCCGCGTCACCGGCGACCTGCCCTGCCCGCACCCGGGCTTCTGGGCCAAGCTGGAAGGGCTCGGCGCGGGCGGCATGAAGGCGCGGGCCGCCGTGTCCATGCTGCTCGGCGCCCGCGAGCGCGGCGAACTGCGGCCCGGCGCGCCCGTCGTGGAGTCCACGTCCGGCACCCTCGGCGTCGGCCTGGCCTTCGCGGGGCAGGCGCTCGGCCACGACGTGGTCCTGGTCTGCGACAGTGAACTGGAACCGGCCATGCGGCAGTTGCTGCGGGCCTACGGCGCGCGGCTGGAGATCGTCGACCGGCCCGCGCCGGAAGGCGGCTGGCAGGCCGCCCGGCTCGCCCGGCTGCGCGAACTGCGTGCCCTGCTGCCGCACGCGTACTGGCCCGACCAGTACAACAACCCCGACAACGCCGCCGGTTACGCCTCGCTCGCCGCCGAGATGGCCGCCGCGCTGGACCACCTCGACGTCCTGGTGTGCAGCGTCGGCACCGGCGGCCACAGCGCCGGCATCATCGGTCCGCTGCGCCGCCACTGGCCCGCGCTGCGCCTCATCGGCGTGGACGCCACCGGCTCGACCATCTTCGGGCAGCCCGCCCGGCCCCGGCTGATGCGCGGCCTCGGCAGCAGCATCCACCCGCGCAACGTCGCCTACGCGGCCTTCGACGAGGTGCACTGGGTGGGGCCCGCCGAGGCCGCCGACGCCTGCCGGCGGCTGGCCCGCGGCAGCTTCGTCAGCGGCGGCTGGAGCACCGGCGCCGTCGCCCTGGTCTCCGCCTGGGCGGCCCGCGTGCACCCCGGCGCCGTCGTCGCCACCGTCTTCCCCGACGGACTGCACCGCTACCTCGGCACCGTCTACGACGAGGACTTCGCCGCCGCCCACGGGCTGGACGGACGGGCCGTCGCCACCCGCCCGGTGGAGATCCCGCACCCCACGGCGGCAGAGGCTGTCGGCTGGGCCCGGTGCACCACCGTCGTCGACCCGAAGGCCGCGGTGGCCGGAGCGGCCGGAGCGGCCGGACCGGTCGCGCCGGTCGGCCGGGAGGGCGCCGCGTGAACGTCACCCTGCGCGTCGTACGCCTCCGGCTCGCCGAACCCCTGCGGATATCCCGGGCGGTGATGCACGAGCGGAACGCCGTCTGGATCACCGTGGAGCACGGGGGGACGCGCGGCCACGGCGAGGCCGTCACCAGCGTGTACTACGGGCTCGACACCGACACCCTGCGGCGGCTGCTGGCCGGCGCAGGCACGGAACTCGGCCGTTTCGCCGGCCCGGAGAGCGCACTGGACGCCCTGCGTGCGAGCGAACTGCCCGCGCCGGGCACGCCGCCCGCCGTCACCGCGGCCGTCGAGTCGGCGCTCCTGGACCTCGTGGGCAAGCGGGCCGGACAGCCGGTGCACCGGCTGCTCGGCACCGCGCGGCGGCCCGTCGCCGCCACCGCCCGCACCATCGGCATCGTGTCCGCGGAGCGGGCCCGTACGCAGGCCCGCTGCCTGGCCGGCAGCGGCTTCCGCGTCATCAAGATCAAGGCCGGTACGGCGGACCCCGAGGACGACCTCGCCCGCGTACGGGCCGTACGGGACGCCGCCCCCACGGCGGCGCTGCTGCTCGACCCCAACGGCGCCTGGACGCCGGAGCTGGCCCGGCGGCTGCTGCCGCGCTTCGCCGAACTCGGCGTCGAGGCCGTCGAACAGCCCACCGCACCGGGCGACCCCGAGGCGCTCGCCCGGCTCGCGGCGCGTTCGCCGCTGCCGGTCGTCGCCGACGAGGACGCCGTCGGCCTCGCGGACGTCGAGCGGCTGGCCGGACGGGTGCAGGGCGTCAACGTCAAGCTCGCCAAGTGCGGCGGCGTGCACGCGGCGCTGCGCATCGAGGAGCTGGTCGCGGGCAGCGGCACCGGGCTGATGCTCGGCTGCCTCACCGCGGGCACCCTCGGCATCGCCCCCGCCGTACACCTCGCCGACCGGGCCCGCTGGGTCGACCTCGACGGGCACCTGCTGCTCGCGCACGACCCGTGGACCGGCATCGGCGGCACCGACGGGACCGTACGGGCCGGGTCGGGCGCGGGGCTGGGCGTCCGGCCGGTCATCCCGCGGGCGCCGGCCCCGTACGACCGGCACGCCGCGCCCGGCCCCGTCGCGGCACAGGCCGCGGCACGGCCCGCGACACCTCCCGCAGCACAGCTCGCAGCGCAGAAGGAAAGGCACCACCGTGAAGACGTGGAGTGAGATGCGGGCCTTCCCGCTCGCCATCCGGCTCCTGCTGGTCAACCAGCTCGGCGTGAACATCGGCTTCTACCTGCTCATCCCGTACCTCGCCACCCACCTCGGCGAGGACCTGGGGATGTCCGCCGCCGTGGTCGGCATCGTGCTGGGCGTACGCAACCTCAGCCAGCAGGGTCTGTTCATCCTCGGCGGCTCGGCCGCCGACCGGCTCGGCGCCCGCGGCGTGATCATCGCGGGCTGTGCGCTGCGCACCGTCGGCTTCGCGCTGTTCGCGCTCGGCGACGGGCTGCCGGTGCTGCTGGCCGCCTCCATACTCAGCGGGCTGGCCGGGGCCCTGTTCAACCCGGCCGTGCGGGCGTATCTGGCAGCGGAGGCCGGTGACCGCAAGGCCGAGGCGTTCGCCCTGTTCAACATCTTCGCGACGACCGGCGCCCTGGTCGGGCCGCTGATCGGCAGCGCCCTGCTGCTCGTCGACTTCCGCGCCTCCGCCCTCACCGCCGCCGCGATCTTCGCCCTGCTCACCGCCGCCCAGGCCGCCGTGCTGCCCGCCCGCGAGGTGCCCGCCTCCAAGGGCAGCGTGCTCGGCGACTGGCGGGAGGTCCTCGCCAACCGGGCGTTCCTGGCGTTCTCCCTCGCCATGGTCGGCATGTTCACCATGGAGAACCAGCTCTATCTGCTGCTCCCGGACGGCGCCCGGCGGGCCACCGGCTGGGACGGCGCGGCGGGCATCGTCTTCCTCGTCGGCACGCTGGCCAACCTCACCCTCCAGATGCGCATCACCCGCTCCCTCAAGGAGCGCGGGACCAGGGCGCGCTGGGTCGCGGCCGGGCTGGCGCTGATGGGCGTGGCGTTCGTGCCGCCGATGGCGGTCGCCGGGATGTCCGCGGGGGGCGGCACGGGGCGGGCCGCGCTGGGCCTCGTACCGGTGCTCGCCGGGGCGCTGCTCCTGTACGTCGGCGTCATGGTCGCCCAGCCGTTCGTCATGGAGCTGATACCGGAGTTCGGCCGCGCCGAACTGACCGGAACCTACTTCGGGATCTTCTACGTCGTCTCCGGCATCGCCGCCGCCGTCGGCAACACCGTCGTGGGCTGGGCCATGGACGCGGGCGCGCACGGCGGCGCCGCGTGGCTGCCCTGGGCGTGCTGCCTCGCCTTCGGCCTTCTCTCGGCGGCGGGCGTCGGCTGGCTGCACCGGCTGCGGGCGCTGCCCGTACGGGCCGTGGCGGTGACGGCGTGAACGAGACCGCCGCCCGCAACCTGCTGACCGACAACCCCGCGCTCTACGAGGCACGCTTCCCCGACCCGGAACGGCTCGCCGCCCGCTGGGCCGAGGACGTGCTGCGCGCGCACGGCGCCGGGCCGCGCGTGCTCGACATCGGCTGCGGCACCGGACGGGACGCCGCACACCTGCACGCCACCGGCCGTACGGTCGTCGGCGCCGACCTGTCGGACGCGATGCTGGCGTACGCCCGTACCCATCACCCCGGACCGCGATACGAGTGCGCCGACCTGCGCCGGTTCCGCCTTGAGGATCTCGGGCCGCGGCCGTTCGACGCCGTCGTCTGTCTGGACAGCGCGCTGCTCTACTGCCACACCAACGACGAACTGGACGGCTTCCTCGACTCCTGCCGCCGCGCGCTGACGCCCGGCGGACTGCTGGTCGCGGAGATGCGCAACGGCGCGTTCTTCCTCGGCCGTACGGAACTGCTCGATGCGCCGGCGATCCGCGGCTTCGCGTGGGAAGGCACCGTCTACCGGTCCGTCACGACACTCACCGTGGACCGGGCCGCCCAACTGCTGCGCAGACGGCGGGTGTGGAGCGCGGAAGGCGGCACGCCGCCCGTCGAACAGCACTCCGCCTGGCGGCTGCTGTTCCCGCAGGAACTGAGGTACGCGCTGGCCGCGCACGGCTTCACGGTGCTGGGACTGCACGACGGGCCCGGCCCCCGTACGGAACCGCCCTGGCAGCCCGGCCCGGCCGCTGCCCCGGACGGTGCTGCCGACGGCGACCGGCTGCACCTCGTGGCCCGCCTGGCCGACCGCTGAACGCCCCGGACTACAGCCCCCGAATCCCGCCCCGCCTTCCTGTCCACCCACCCACACACCACGAGGCGAGACCCACCATGACCGAACTCCCTCTCTCCGACCGGGCACCCGACGATCACCCCGGCCTGCGACGGCGCGGCTTCCTCGCCCGGGCCGCGGGCGTCACGGCCGCGACCGGCCTCGTCCTGGCCGGCTGCGGGGCCGCCCCCGGCCCGTCGGACGCCGGTGGTGGCCGCCCCCGGCGCGGCGGCCGGCTGCGCGCCGCCTTCGCCGGGGGCGGCGCCTCCGAGACCCTCGACCCGCACCTGGGCAACCTCTTCGCCGACGCCGCGCGCGCCAAGGCCCTCTACGACAAGCTGGTCGACTGCGGCACCGACATGGCCGCCCGCCCCCGCCTGGCCGCCAAGTGGGAGCCCGACGACGCCCTCGACCGCTGGCGGATCACCCTGCGCAAGGCGTCCTTCCACGACGGCAGGCCGGTCACCGCCGAAGACGTCCTCTACAGCTTCCGCCGCATAGCCGACCCGAAGAAGGCGTACCGCGCGAAGGCGTCCCTGGAGCCCATCGACCTCGCCGCCAGCCGGGCGGTGTCCCCGGACGTCGTCGAGTTCCGGCTCAAGCGCCCCACCGCCGAATTCCCCAACGTCCTCGCCGCGTTCGGCGCGTACATCATCCCGAAGGGCACCACCACCGCGGACTTCGCCGCGCCCGTCGGCTCCGGCCCGTTCCGCTTCGTCTCCTTCGCGCCGGGCCGCTCCTGCGTCGTCAAGCGCAACGACGCCTACTGGGACGGCGCCCCGCACCTGGACGAGCTGGAGTTCGTCGTCGCCAACGAGGAGTCCGCCCGCATCAACGCGCTGCTCGGCGGGCAGGTCGAGTACGCACACGAACTCAACCCCACCACGGCGCGCGCCCACGAGGGCAAGGGCCAGATCGAGATCGTACGGCTGCGCAACAGCGCCATGCAGTCCTTCGCGATGAAGACCGACCGCGCCCCCTTCGACGACAAGCGGGTCCGCGAGGCGCTCTTCCTCGTCGCCGACCGCGGGGAACTGGTCGACGGCGCCCTGTCCGGGGCGGGCGAGATCGGCAACGACCTGTTCGGGAAGGGGTACGAGTACTACGCAGGGGACCTGCCGCAGCGCCACCAGGACCTCGACCGGGCCCGCCACCTCCTCAAGCAGGCCGGCGCCGAGGATCTGCGGATCACCCTCGACACCTCGCCCGTCGCCGCCGGGTTCACCGAGGCGGCCGGCATCTTCCGCGACCAGGCCGCCAAGGCGGGCGTGCGCGTCCAGGTCAGGTCCGGCAGCAAGGACAGCTACTGGAGCGACATCCTCGACTCCGGCACCCTGTGCTGCTACCGCTCCGGCGCCATGCCCATCGAGTCGCACATCTCCCAGCGGCTGCTGACCGGCTCGACGACCAACGCCACCAAGTGGCACCACAAGGACTTCGACGCCCTGTACCAGCAGGCCCAGTCCACCCAGGACAAGAAGGAACGCGCGGCGGTGTACGGGCGGATGCAGCGCCGCCTGCACGCCGAGGGCGGCTTCCTGGTGTGGGGCTTCGCGGACTGGATCGTCGGCACCTCCCGCCGCGTGCACGGTGTCGCGCACGAAGCGCCCGCCAACACCCTCGACTGGGCCCGCTTCGACAAGGTGTGGCTGGCGTGACGGCACTCACCGCGCCGCCCCGGCGGTCCGCGGCCGGCGCCGTACCGGCCGTGCTGCGCTCCTGGACGGCGCGCCGGCTGCTGCTCGGTGTCGCGCAGACCGCCGCCGTCGTGGTGCTGGTCTTCGCGCTCACCGAGGCGCTGCCCGGGGACGCCGCCGTCGCCCTGGCGGGCGACCAGCCCGACCCCGCCCGCATCGCGGCCATCCGTACCGAACTGGGACTGGACCGCCCGGCCGCCGAACGGTTCGCCGGCTGGGCGCTCGGGCTGCTGCACGGCGACCTCGGCACCTCGCTCGCCTCCGGCCGCCCCGTCACGGCCTACCTCGCCGACGGCTTCGGGCCCACCCTGCTGCTCGCCGCCGTCACCGTGGTGCTGCTCGTGCCGGCCGGGGTCGGGCTCGGGGTGCTGGCCGCGCGCCGCGAGGGCTCCCGCGCCGACCGGATCGTCAGCTCCCTGACCCTCGCCGTCTACGCCGTACCGGAGTTCGCCCTCGGCGTGCTCCTGGTCACCCTCTTCGCGCTGCGCCTGGGCTGGCTCCCGCCGACCGCCGTCGGCTCCGGCGGCGACCTGCTCGCCCAGCCCGCCGTCCTCGTCCTGCCCGTCCTCGTCCTGCTCTCCCGGCCGGTGTGCTCGATCAGCCGCCTGGTACGGGCCGGCATGATCGACGCGCTGCGCGCCCCGTACGCCCGGCAGGCGGCCCGCTACGGACTGTCCCCCGCGCGCGTCCGGTACGCGCACGCCCTGCCGAACGCCCTCGCGCCCGCCGCCCAGCAACTCGCCCGCACCGTCGACTGGCTGTTGTGCGGGGTGATCGTCGTCGAGGCGCTGTTCGTCATCCCGGGCCTGGGCACCGTCCTGATGAACGCGGTCGCCGAACGCGACATCCCGGTGGTGCAGGGGCTGGCCGTCGTCTTCGGCGTCATCGCCGTCGTCCTCAACCTCGGCGCCGACCTCGTCGCCCGCCGGCTCGCGCCACGGGCGGGGGTGGCGGCCTGATGCCGAAGACCCCGCGCACGGCGGGCGGAACGAGGCGGTGGCCGGGACGCGCCGGACTGCTGATCGCCGGAGTGCCGCTCCTGCTCGCCCTCCTCGGACCGCTCCTCGCCGGTGAACCGGGCCCGCGCACCGCGTCCTTCACCCTCGGCGGCGGCCACTGGCTCGGTACCGACTTCGTCGGCCGCGACGTGGGGCGGCAGATCCTGCTCGGCGGGCAGTCGGTGGTGCTCGTCGCGCTGGCCGCCACCGCCCTCGCGTACGCCGTCGCCGTCCCGCTGGGACTGGCCGCCGCCCTCACCCACCGCGGGTGGCTCGAAGACCTGCTGATGCGCCCGCTGGACGTCCTGCTCGCGATTCCGTCGCTCCTGCTGATCCTGCTGGTCGCCGCCGTCTTCACACCGGGCCCTCCGGGGCTCGCGCTGCTGGTGGCGCTGGTCAACATCCCGGACGCGGCCCGCATCGTCCGCGCCGCCGCCTCGGAAGCGGCCGCCCGCCCGGCCGTCGAAGCGCTGCGGATGCAGGGCGAGACCTGGTGGCGTACAGCGGTCGGCTACGTCGGCCGGTCGGCGCTGCGCACCTTCGCCGCCGACGCGGGCGTCCGGCTGACCGGCGTGCTCTACCTCGTCGCCACCGCCGCGTTCCTGGGCGTGGGCGTCGAACCGGACGCGCCGGACTGGGCCGTCATGGTCGACCGCAACCGGACCGGGCTGTTCGTGCAGCCGTGGGCCGTGGTGGTACCGGCGCTGCTGATCGTGGCGCTGTCGATGGGCGCGAACCTGACGGTCGACGCCGCACTGCACGACACCGAGGAGGGCCGCCCATGAGCGCGGCAGCGAACGTCGTCGCCGAAGTCGAGGACCTGCGGGTGGAGGTCGGCGGCCGGGCCGTCGTCGACGGCGTACGCCTGCGGGTCAGGGCGGGCCGGGTCACCGCGCTGGTCGGCGCCTCCGGCAGCGGCAAGACCACGACCGGCCTGGCCCTGCTCGGCGCGTACCCGCCGGGCGCCCGGGTCCTGGGCACGGTGACCGTCGCGGACGGCCTGGTCGGCCACGTACCGCAGCACCCGGCGGCGGTCCTCAACCCCGCACGCCGCGCCGGGGCCCTGCTGACCGACATCGCCCGCACCCAGGTACGCCACCTGCCGCGCCGCGAACGGCCCCGCGCCGCCGAGGCCCGCGTCGTCGACGCGCTCTCCCGCGCCCAGCTCGACGACCCCACGGAGCTGCTGCGCCGCTATCCGCACCAGCTCTCCGGCGGCCAGCAGCAGCGCTTCGTGCTCGCCCAGGCCCTGCTGCTGGGCGCGCGCGTCGTGGTCGCCGACGAGCCGACCACCGGGCAGGACGCCCTCACCAAGCGCCGCATCGTCGCGGAACTGGAGTCGGTCGTCCGGCAGGGCATCGGCGTCCTGCTGCTGAGCCACGACCTGGACGTGGTGCGCCGATTGGCCCACGAAGTCGTCGTCCTGAAGGACGGGCGGGTGGTCGAGGCGGGGCCCGTGGAGCAGGTGGTGACGGCGCCCCGGCACCCGTGGACGCGCGAGCTGTTCGCGCCGGGGGAGGAGGACGGTACGGGGGCCACGGGGCCCACCGGGACCAACGGCCGCCCGGCCCCCGACGCGGAGTCGGTCCCCGCACCCGCCTCCGCCGCCCCCCTCCTGGAGGTGCGGAACCTCACCGCACACCACCACGGCAGCCACACCACCTCCCGGCCCCGCTCCGCCGGGCGTCGCACCGTGGACGTGCTGCGCGACGTCTCCCTCCATGTCCGGCCCGGACGGCGCGTCGCGGTCGTCGGACGCTCCGGCAGCGGCAAGACGACGCTCGGCCGGTGCCTGGCGGGGCTGCACCGCACCTACGAGGGCGAGGTCCGCCTCGACGGCGTGCCGCTGCCGCGCAGCCTGCGCGACCGCACCCCCGCACAACTGGCGGCGGTTCAGTACGTGTTCCAGGACGCGCAGGCGTCGTTCGACGAACACCGCACGGTGCTGGCGCAACTGGCGCGCACGGCGGTCCGCCTGCGCGGAGCCGCCCCCGCGGACGCGGCACGGGAGGCAGCGGCGCTGCTCGCGGAGGTCGGGCTCGGCGAACAGCACGCCGACAGCCGTCCCGGCCGGCTCTCCGGCGGCGAACTCCAGCGCGCGGCGCTCGCGCGCGCCCTGCTCGCCCGCCCCCGCGTCCTGGTCTGCGACGAGATCACCTCGGGCCTGGACGCGGTCACCCGGCGCGGCATCCTGGCCGTACTCGACCGGCTGCTGCGGGAACAGCCGGACCTGGCCCTGGTGTGGATCACCCACGACCTCACGACGGCGGCCCGCGCCGACCACATCCTCGTCCTGGACGCGGGCGACACCGTCGAACAGGGCCCCGCCCGCCGGGTCCTCGCCGCGCCCGGTCACCCCTTCACGGCGGCGCTGGTGGCGGCGTCGCGGGGCGAGCGGGAGTTCGCCGCCGGGGGGCTGCCGTGAGCCCCGTGGTGCTCCGTCGGCTCTACTCCACGGTCAGCAGAATCCGCGTCTGCGGCGCGGCGGCGGAGAAGCGCAGCCGGAGCGGGAGGGCGTACGTGGCGCCGGGCTCCAGATCGGCGATCTTCGCAGCGCACGGCCGGCTCTCGACCGGCTCGGGTCAGGACGGTCGGCCTGTCGGCCGCCGTCGCGGAGGCGGAGGCCCGCGGGGGGCCGGCGGCGACGGCCGGGGCGCTACGACGGGCTGTCGCCGGCCGGTTTCCGGGCCATGAGGAAGGCCTGCGGGGTCCGTTCGGCGAACCGGCCGGTGTCGGGTTCGCGTACCAGGCGGGCGCGTACGGGCAGGCCTGCCCCGTCCAGGAGCGCGGCGAGCTGGTCCGGCTGCCGTCGGTGGAAGTCGAGTGAGATGCGACGTCCGAAGGCCTCCTCCAGGCGCAGGGGTTCGTCGCCCACCTGGAAGGCGGTCAGCAGATGGCCGCCGGGCACGAGGACGCGGTGGAACTCGACGAAGACCTGCGGGAGCTGTCCGAGAGGAATGTGAATGGTCGAGTACCAGGCCACGATGCCGGCGAGGCTGTCGTCGGGCATGTCGAGGGCCAGCATGGAGCCCTCGTCGAAGCGCAGCTCCGGATACTCGCGGCGGGCCACCGCGAGCATCCCCGGCGAGAGGTCGACGCCGAAGACGGAGAGGCCGAGGCCGGCCAGGTGCGCGGTCACCCGGCCGGTGCCGCACCCGATCTCGGCCACCGGGCCGCCGCCCCCGGCCCGCACCAGGTCGGCGAACCCGGCGAGCATGCCCCGGTCCAGCGGTTTGTGGGCCAGTTCGTCCCGGGCGAATGCCACGTAGTCGTCGGCCAGGGCGTCGTAGGACACCCGGGTGTCCAGCAGGAAGTCCGGTTCGCTCATGGAGGAGGACCCTACTGCGCGCGCCGTGGGCGCCGCGCTCCGGCCGGCGCCCGACCCGGCCTCCCTGGCGGGCGGGCGCCGCGGCCGCCTCCTCAGGAGTTCGACGGGGACGTGGGCGCCAGGACGCGGGTGTCGCCCGCCGGACCGGCCGGGATGCCGAGTTCGAGAGGGGTGGTGCCGTAGATGTCCTGCACCCAGTTGGCGTGGTAGACGGTGTCGAGGTAGCGCTCGCCCAGGTCGGGCGCGATGGCCACGGCGGTCGGTGCCGCGCCGCCGTCCTGTGCGGCCAGCCAGCGGGAGGCGCCGCTGACGACGGTTCCGGTGGAGCCGCCGAACAGGAAGCCGCGGCCCGCCAGCCGGTGGCACATCCGTACGGTGTCGCTCTCCGGTACGAGCACCACGTCGTCGACGAAGTCCTCGTCCAGCAGCGGCGGGCGGATGCCGGTGCCCAGGCCGGGGATCATGCGCGGGGCGGGCGGGTGGCCGAACGCCACCGATCCGACGCTGTCCACGGCCACGACGCGCACCCCGGGGCGGTGTTCCTTGAACCAGCGGGCGCAGCCCATCAGCGTGCCGGTGGTGCCGGCGCCGACGAACAGCACGTCCAGGCCGGGGAAGGCGCGGGCGATGGCGGGCGCGGTGTGGCGGTGGTGGGCCCGCCAGTTCGCCTCGTTCGTGTACTGGTTGAGCCAGACGCAGCGCGGGTCCTCCTCGCACAGCTTGCGCACCAGCGCCAGCCGGGCGGCCAGGAAACCTCCTTCGCGGGCCGGTTCGGTGACCGTGTGCACGGTGGTGCCGAACGCCTCCATCAGGCGTTTGGAGGCCAGGTTGCACCGGGAGTCGGTGACGCACACGAACCGGTAGCCCTTGGCGGCGGCGATGACGCTCAGCGCCACGCCCAGGTTGCCGGACGACGACTCCACCAGCACCGATCCGGGGGTGAGCAGCCCGGACCGCTCGGCGGCCTCGACCATGGCGACGGCGGCCTTCTGCTTGACCGAGCCGGTGAAGTTGAAGCCCTCGCACTTGAGGTAGAGGGGGCTGCCGAGCAGGGTGGCGAGGTCGACGTACAGGTCTTCCTCGTTGAACTCTTGGGGGGCCGAGATGATCGGCATGGAACCTCCCGCCTTGCGGCGTGTCCGTCCTGGGCTGCGTCAGCCGTAGCGGCGCATCTCGTGGAAGAAGTCGTCGATGACCAGCAGGTCGCCCGCGGCCCGCACGGTGTCGTACACGTGCTTGCCGACCGCGAGGTCCAGCGCGCCCAGCCCGAACGGGGAGAAGACCACCGGGCGCCCGGCGGGCGGTCGCAACCGGCCGGTCAGGACGTCGTGGAGCGTGCCGTGGACGAAGTCCCGGTGCCCGACGCGCTGTTCCGCCAGGTGCAGTGAGGTGTCCGCGCGCAGGCAGTGGTCCACGTCGTCGACGATGTTCGTGGCGCCGAGCACCACCTCGGGCGACAGGTCGCGCAGCGAGACGTGCAGCACCAGCGGGTGGTGGGCGAACCAGCCGGGGTCGCTCACGTGCGGCGTGCCGGCGACGGTGGCGAAGACGACCAGGTCCGAGGAGCGGATCAGGCCCTGTGGCGTGTCGTGGACGGTGACGCGGCCGGTCTCGCCGTACCGGTGCAGATAGTCGGTGAAGCCCTTGGCGTGTTCGGCGCTCAGGTCGTGCACACCGACCTCGTCGAAGCTCCAGCCGCTCTCCCGCAGGAAGCGGTGGAGGTACCGGGCGATCAGCCCGACGCCGAAGAAGCCGACCCGGGCCGGGCGTTCGCGGTCCGCGCTCAGCCGGTCGGCGGCGAGCGCCGCGGAGGCCGCGGTGCGCACGGCGCTGATCACGGAGCTCTCCAGGCAGGCGTACGGGTAGCCGGTCCGCGGGTCGTTGAGGATCAGGACGGCGGACGCGCGGGGCAGCCCGGCGGCCACGTTCTGCGGGAAGCTGGAGATCCACTTCAGCCCGTCGGTGCCGGACTCCCCGCCGAGCGAGGCGGGCAGCGCGATGATCCGCGCGGTGGGCCGGTCGGGGAAGCGCAGGAAGTGCGAGGGCGGGTTGACGGTGCCGCCCGTGCCGTGCAGGCGGTAGGCGTCCTCGATCAGCCGTACGAGCTCCGCGCTGCGGCCGTCGACGACCTGGGCGATCCGGGACCCGGGGATCACGGCGAAGGAGGGCGCGGTGTGCTGGTGGGGCATGAAGGCTCCGTGAGGGATCAGAAGCGGTGGCGGGGCGGCCGGTGCCGCGGTCGCCCGCCGCCGCGCTCCGTGGCCCGGCGGCCCGTGTCCGGGCCGGGGTGTGGTGGGCCGGCCGGGCTCCCGGCCGGTTCCGCGGTAGTGGTGTCGGGGAGTCGAAGCCGCGCGTGGCGTACGGCCTGACCTGGCGGTTCGTGGATTGTCCGGCCGTACGGGACGGTGCCGGTGCGGCGCCCGGCCCGCTGCTGGACCGGCGGGGCGACGTGACGCTAACCGCGCCGCCGAGGGAGCGTCAAGCAACACAAGTCACGCCAATCCCGGCGTCCACCAGGGGAATTCGGCGGCTGACGCGGACATCGGCATCGTCTTTAAGGCCTGGCTTAACGACCGCCCGTGACGGCCTGAGCTGGGTCTTTCGGGGGTCCCTGAACCATCGTTTCCGGTGGCGGCGCACCCGCCGGTGACGGGTGCGCGCCGCGAAACGCCGTGCGCGCCACGGTGGTTGACGTGCTCATGGGCAGCGGCCACCCTACGCCGGACAACGCGCCGAATCCCGGCGCCATCACCGTATTGCGGGAGACACGATGATCCAGCGGGCGGAATGCACTCTGGCCGACAAGATCAATCATTTGTTCTCGGTCGTCCGTGCGGAGGACGGCTCGGAGTACCGCAACGAACACGTCGCCGCCGCCATCAGAGAGACGGGCGTGCGGATCTCGCAGAGCTACATCTGGCAGCTGCGCCGCAGCGGCAACGCCAACCCGACCCTCAGGCACCTCCAGGCGCTGGCCGACTTCTTCGGCGTGCCCGCCGCCTACTTCCTGGACGACGCGGTCGCCCGGCGGGTCGGCCAGGAGCTGGCCGCGCTGGCGGCGGAGCGCGCCCGGCTGCGGGAGGAAGCCGGCAGCGGCGACGTACGGCTGATGGCGTTACGCGCCGGCGAGCTGTCGAGCGAGGGCCGCAGACGGGTGCTGGAACTGCTCGACCTCGTCCACCGGATGGAACGGGCGGAACGCGAGACGCGCCAGGAGTGCGGGACGAGCCAGGAGCGCGGGCGGCCGGACGGCGGGCGTTAGCGGCCGTATATCCGCGCGATGCGCCGCCCATAGCCGCGGGTTCCATGATCCGGAGGTGACGGCGGGCGGCTGCCGTCCCCGGTTCCCGAAGGAGGTCGTCCGCGTGCGTCAGGTTCCCCTCACCGGCCCGCGTGCGGCGGGCTGGAAGGCGCTGGCCGAACTGGTGCGGGCGCCCGCGGCGCTGACCGTGCCGGGCGACGTGATCGCCGGTGCCGCGGCGGCGGGCCGCCGGCCGGACCCGGCCGTCGCCGCGCTCGCCGTCGGCTCGGCCGGGCTGTACTGGGCCGGGATGGCCCTCAACGACTTCGCCGACCGGGAGACCGACGCGTACGAACGCTCGCACCGGCCGGTGCCCTCCGGCCGGATCAGCCCCGGAACCGCGCTGGCCGTCGCCGTGGTGTGCACCGCCGGCGGGCTCGCGGTGACCGCGGCGGCCGGCGGGCGGCGCTCCCTCGCCGCGGCCGTGCCGCTGGCCGGCCTGGTGTGGGCGTACGACCTGCGGCTGAAGTCCACGCCGTACGGCCCGGCGGCGATGGCCTGCGCCCGCGGACTCGACGTGCTCGTGGGCGCGACCGCCGCCCCGGGCGGGCGCGGCGTCCGTGCCGCGCTGCCCGCCGCCGGGGTGCTGACCGCGCACACCGCCGCGGTGACCCGGCTCAGCCGCAGCGAGGTCGAAGGGTCCCGCCCGGCCCTTCCCCTGACCACACTGGCCGCCTCGGCGGCCGTTGCGACGGCCGCGGCGATACCCCCGCGCCGCGGCCACGTCCGTACCGGCCGGCCGGCGCAGGCGAGCGCCGCCCTGGCCGGCTGGTACGGCGTCCGTTTCGGGACCGCCCTCCTGGCGGCGGCCCGCGACCCGGCCCCGGGCCGCCTCCAGGCGGCGGTGGCCGCGGGCATCCACGCCATGGTGCCGTTGCAGGCCGCGCTGACCGCGCGTACGGGAGCGGTGGGCCCGGCCGCGGCGCTGGCCGCCGTGCTGCCGCTCGCCCGGCGGCTGGGACGGCGGGTGTCGCCGACGTGAGCGGGACGTACGAGACGGCGGCGATGGCCGGACGGGCGGAGACGGGCCCGGGGGAGACCGGCCCGGCGGACACCGGCCCGGCCCCCGGAGACCTCCGTGCCGCGCTCGCCGCCTGTCTCGACCCGGCCGGTGCGGCCTGGCTGGCCGCGGCCGAGGCGCGGCTCGTCGCCGGCCCCGAGGCGCTGGACGGGCTGTTCCCCAGGGCCGCCCGGCACTGCGGTCACGGCCCGCTGCCCGGTGCCGAGGGGTGGACCGTCGCCGACGCCGCCCGCACCGTACTGCTGTTGGCCCTCCCGTACGGGGGCGGGGAACTCCTCGCCCGGCTCACCGCCTGCTACCAGCACGGCGACGCCGGTGAACGCCGCGCCGTCCTCAGGGCGCTGCCCCTGCTCGACGTCGGCGACGGCGGTGTGCCCCTGGTGGAGGACGCCCTGCGCACCCACGACGCCCGGCTGGTGGCGGCGGCCGTCGGCCCGTACGCGGCACACCGGCTCCCGCAGCACGAGTGGCGCCACGCCGTACTCAAGTGCCTGTCGGCCGGTGTGCCGCTGACGGCCGTGGCCGGGCTGGCGCGCCGCCACGACGCGGAGCTGGCCCGAATGCTGCGCGCCCTCGCCGACGAGTGCGACGCGGCGGGGCGGCCGGTGCCCGCGGGGGTGCGCCGCCTGGCCGGTCCGCGGCCCGCCGGGCCCCATCCGACGACCGCTTCGGCTACCTTCAACAGTGCGCCGTGCGACAGGAGTTGAATACGTTGCGGATATTCGACCCGCACATCCACATGACCTCCCGGACCACCGACGACTACCGCGCCATGCACGCGGCCGGGGTGCGCTGTGTGGTCGAGCCCGCCTTCTGGCTCGGCCAGCCCCGTACCTCCGTGGGCAGCTTCGTCGACTACTTCGACGGGCTGCTCGGCTGGGAGCCGTTCCGCGCCGCGCGGTTCGGCATCGCCCACCACTGCGCGATCGCGCTCAACCCGAAGGAGGCCAACGACCCGCGCTGCGCGGGCGTGCTGGACCTGCTGCCCCGCTACCTGGCGAAGGACGCGGTGGTGGCGGTCGGCGAGATCGGCTTCGACGCGATGACGGCGGCCGAGGAGAAGGCCTTCGCCCGGCAGCTGGAGCTGGCCGCCGCGGAGGGCCTGCCCGCGCTGGTGCACACCCCGCACCGGGACAAGGCCGCCGGGACCGCCGCGTCGCTGGAGCTGGTCGCCGCCTCCGGCATCGACCCCGGCCTGGTGGTCCTGGACCACCTGAACGAGCTGACCGTGGCGCAGGTCGCCGGCAGCGGCTGCTGGATGGGCTTCTCCCTCTACCCCGACACCAAGATGGACCCCGCCCGCATGGTCGCCGTCCTGCGCGAGTACGGGACCGAACGGATGCTGGTCAACTCCGCCGCCGACTGGGGCGACAGCGACCCGCTGCTGACGCGGGCCGCCGGGGAGGCGATGCTCGCCGCGGGGTTCACCGAGGACGACGTGGACCAAGTGCTCTGGCGCAACCCGGTGGCGTTCTACGGGCAGAGCGGGCGGCTGCGGACGGCACCGCCCGAAGGCGTACCGGACGGGCCCGCGCTCTACGAGGGCAACTCCGTGCAGCGCGGGCCCCGGTGACGGCCGATGCGCTTCCGGCACCCGGACGGCACGGTCGTCCACCTCGCGTACTGCACCAACGTCCACCCGGCCGGTGACCTCGCCGGCATCGTGGCCCAGCTGGACCGCTACGCCGTGCCCGTACGCGAGCGGCTGGCGGCCGACCGCCTCGGCCTCGGCCTGTGGCTCCCGCAGCCCGTCGCCACGGCGCTCGCCCAGGACCCGTCCGCGGTCACCGGGCTGCGTGCCGAACTGCACGCCCGCGGTCTGGAGGCCGTCACCCTCAACGGCTTCCCGTACCGCGACTTCCACGCACCCGTCGTCAAACGCGACGTGTACCTGCCCGACTGGTCGCACCCCGCCCGCCTCGACCACACCCTCGACCTCGCCGTGATCCTGTCCGGCCTGCTGCCCGACACCGCCGCCCGCGGCAGCGTCTCCACGCTGCCGCTCGGCTGGCGCACCTGGTGGACCCCGGAGCGGGCGGCGTCGGCCGCAGCCAGGCTCGACGAACTGGGCGCCTCCCTGGCCCGGCTCGCGCGCTCCCGCGGGCGGGCGGTCCGGGTGGGCTTCGAGCCCGAGCCCGGGTGCGTGGTGGAGCGCAGCGAGGAAGCGGTACGGCACCTCGCCGGACTGGACACCTCGGTGCTCGGCGTCTGCCTCGACACCTGCCACACGGCCGTCGCCTTCGAGGAGCCCGCGGAGGTGCTGGCCCGGTACGCGCGAGCCGGACTGCCCGTGGTCAAGGTGCAGGCGTCCAGCGCCCTGCACGCGCCGGACCCGGCCGACCCGGCGGCGGCCGAGGCCCTCGCGGCCTTCGCCGAACCGCGCTTCCTGCACCAGACCAGGGAAGCCGTGCCGGACGGCGTCCCGCTGGGCTGCGACGACCTCGACGAGGCCCTGCGTCCGGGCCGGCTGCCCGGCCGCGCGCCCTGGCGGGTGCACTTCCACGTACCGCTGCACGCCGAGCCCGCGCCGCCGCTGCGCAGCACCGCGCCGGTCCTCGACGCCGCGCTCGCGGAGCTGTTCGGCGGCGAGCGGGCCGCCGCCGACCACGTGGAGGTCGAGACGTACACCTGGTCCGTACTGCCCGAGGACCGGCGCCCGGACACTCCCGAGGCGCTGGCCGACGGCATCGCGGCCGAACTCGGCTGGGCCCGCCGCAGGCTGGTCCACCACGGCCTCAAGGAGCTGCCCGGATGAGCCGACGCACGCCCGTGGTGGTGCTGTGCACCGTCGGGGTCACCCCCCGGCTGCTGCCCCACATGCCGCATCTGCGGGCCATCGGGGAGGAGGGCTTCACCGCCGCGCTGGACCCCGTCTTCCCCGCCGTGACCTCCACCGTCCAGGCGACGCTGACCACCGGGCTCGCGCCGCGCGGCCACGGCGCCGTGGGCAACGGCTGGTACGCGCGCGACCGCGCCGAGGTGCAGTTCTGGGGACAGCACAACGGGCTGGTGTCCGGCGAGAAGGTGTGGCACGCGGCCCGCGCGCTGGCACCGGAGCACCGCACCGCCTACCTGTGCTGGTGGTACGCGATGGGCGCCGAGGTGGACACCGTCCTGACCCCGCGCCCGGTCTACCGCTACGACGGCCGCAAGGAGCCCGACTGCTACACCCGGCCCGCCGGGCTGCGCGACGCGCTCACCGGCGCGCTGGGCCCGTTCCCGCTGTTCCGCTACTGGGGCCCGGCCGCGGGCATCGCCTCCTCCCGGTGGGTGGCCTCCGCCGCCCGCCTCGTCATCGGCACCACCGACCCGGACCTGGCCTTCGTCTACATCCCGCACCTCGACTACGACCTCCAGCGCTACGGGCCCGACGGGCCGGAAGCCATCCGGGCGGCCCGGCAGGCGGACGCCGCGATCGGACCGCTGCTGCGCGAACTGCGCGACCGCGGCACGACCGTGCTGGCGCTGAGCGAGTACGGCATCACCGCGGCCCGCCGGCCCGTGGACATCAACCGGGCCCTGCGCCGGGAAGGGCTGCTGGGCGTCTTCGCCCAGCGCGGCATGGAGTACCTGGACCCGCACACCTCGCGGGCGTTCGCCGTCGCCGACCACCAGGCCGCCCACGTGTACGTACGGGACCCGGCCGACGTGCCGCGGGTGCGGGACGTGCTCGCCGGGCTGCCGGGCGTGGAGCGCGTGCTCGACCGCGACGGGCAGACGGGCCTCGGTATCGACCACGCGCGAAGCGGCGAACTGGTCGCCATTGCCGAGCCGGACGCGTGGTTCACGTACTACTACTGGCTGGACGACGACCGGGCACCGGACTTCGCACGTGGCGTGGAGATCCACCGCAAACCCGGTTACGACCCGGCCGAGCTGTTCTTCGACCCGGCCATCAGCCACGTGCGCGGCCGCGCCGCCCTGGCCGTACTGCGCAAGAAGATCGGGATGCGCGCCCCACTGGCCTACGTACCGCTCGACGCGACGCTGGTACGCGGCACCCACGGCCGCCTGCCCGACTCCGCGCAGGACGGGCCGGTACTGCTGTGTTCCGACCCCGCCGAGGAGCGCGGCCGTTACCGCGCCACGGAGGTCAAGGACCTGATCCTGCGGCTGTCCGGGCTCGTCCGGCGGCCGGGGCCGCACCCCCTTCCGAGCCGACCGACCCGCCAAGCCGCAGGGAGAGATGTGCCGTGAACGTGCTCGAAGAGATCATCGCCGGGGTCCGCGCGGACCTCGACGAGCGCCGCCGGGCGGTCCCCGTCGACGAGCTGCGGGAACGCGCCGCGGCGGCGCCGCCCGCGCTGGACGGCGTACGGGCGCTGCGCGGCGACGGGGGAGTGCGCGTGATCGCCGAGGTGAAGCGCGCCAGCCCCTCCAAGGGTGAGCTGGCCGCGATCGCCGATCCCGCCGCACTGGCCGCGGGCTACGCGGACGGCGGCGCGGCGGCGGTCAGCGTCCTGACCGAGGGCCGCCGGTTCGGCGGCTCCCTGGCGGACCTGGACGCCGTACGCGCCCGGGTCCGCGTCCCGGTGCTGCGCAAGGACTTCATCGTCACCGACTACCAGCTCTGGGAGGCGCGGGCGCACGGCGCGGACCTGGCGCTGCTGATCGTCGCCGCCCTGCCGCAGCCCCGGCTGGCCGAACTGGTCGCCGCCGCCGTGGAGATCGGGCTGACGCCGCTCGTGGAGGCGCACTCCGCGCCGGAGATCGCGCGCGCGGCGGACGCCGGCGCCGAAGTGATCGGCATCAACTGCCGGGACCTGCGCACCCTTGAGGTGGACCGCTCCCTGTTCGCCCGGCTCGCCCCGCACGTGCCCGGTCACGCCGTGCGGATCGCCGAGTCGGGCGTCCGCGGGCCCGCCGACGTCGCCGGGTACGCGGCGGCCGGGGCGGACGCGGTCCTGGTCGGCGAGGCGCTGGTGACCGGCGGGGACCCGCGCGCCGCGGTCCGCGCGCTGACGGCGGCGGGCCGGCCGGGAGCCGCCGCGCGGTGAACACCGGCCGCCCCGGCGGCCGTCCGGACTTTCGGGGGGAATCCGTCATGAGCTGGCAAGCATCCATCGAGATCTCCCGGGACTCCGGGGAGTCCCTCACCGCCCAGGTGCAGCGCACCATCAAGCGGGAGATCAGCGACGGGGTGCTGCACCCCGGCACCCGGCTGCCGTCCACCCGGCGGCTCGCCGACGACCTGGACGTCTCCCGCAGCGTGGTGGTCGAGGCGTACGGGCAACTGGTCGCCGAAGGCTACCTGGAGGCGGTGCAGGGCTCCGGGACCCGCGTGGTCCGGCACCTGTCGGCCGCCCCCGCGCCGGTCGTGCCCACGCTCCTGGACGAGGGGCAGGTGCCGTCGGTCCGCTGGGACCTGCGCAGCGGCACCGTCAACGTCGCGCACTTCCCGTACCGGGAGTGGCTCGGCTGCGGCCAGCGCGTCCTGCGGACCGTACGGCAGGGCGACCTGGGCTACCCGCCGCCGTCCGGCGTGCCCGCGATGCGGGAGGAGGTGGCCCGCTACCTGGGCCGGGTCCGGGGCGTGCGGGCCGCGCCCGGCCAGGTCATGGTCGTCTCCGGCTTCGCGCACGGGCTGGGCCTGCTGTGTGCCGCGCTGCCGTCCCTGGGCATGACCACGCTGGCCATGGAGGACCCCGGGCTGCCCCGGCAGCGGGCGTTCGTGCGGGAGGCGGGGATGCGGACGGTGCCCGTACCCGTCGACGAGGACGGTATCGACGTGCAGGCGCTGGCCCGCACCGGGGCCCGCGCGGTGTTCGTCACGCCCTTCCACCAGTTCCCCACCGGTGTCACCCTCTCCCCGGAACGCCGGGAGGCGCTGGTGCGCTGGGCACGGGACGTGGACGGCTACGTGATCGAGGACGACTACGACGGCGACTTCTGGTTCGACCGCCGGGCGCGCCCGCTGGCCCTGCAACGCCTCGCCCCCGAGCGCGTGGTGTACGCGGGCACATCCTCGAAGTCCCTGGTCCCCGCCCTGCGGCTGGGCTGGCTGGTGGTGCCGCGGGACCTGCAGCCGGTCCTGGAACGGCTGCGCTCGCAGCGCGACCTGGGCTCCGACTGCCTGACCCAGCTCACCTTCGCCGAACTGCTGCGCTCCGGCTCCTTCGACCGCCACCTGCGCCGCCTGCGGGCGCGCTACGCCACGCGCCGCAAGACGCTGGCCGACGCCGTACGGCAGTTCCTGCCCGAGGCCCGGCTCGACGGCCCGGCCGCCGGGCTGCACGCCTACGTACGGCTGCCCCGGCACACCGACGAAGCCGCGCTGGTGGCGGGCGCGCTGCGCCGGTCGGTCCTGGTACGCGGGGGCCGGGAGTTCTGCGCCCGGCCCGACGGCGCGCGGCCGGCCCTCGTCGTGGGCTACACCGCGCTCCACCGCTCCGGGCTGGCGGAGGCGCTGCGCGCGGTGGGCGCGGCCCACGCGGAGCTGCCGGGCGCGCGGCGGTACCCCGGGCCGGTGCGGGCGGCGGCCCGTTCGGCCTGAGCCCGGGGCGCCGCCCGGCCGCCGCCGGTCTCAGGTCCGGGCCGGGCCGCGGTCGCCGCGCGGGCGGTCGCGGTACATCTCGGCGAGGAGGAAGGCCAGGTCCAGGGACTGGGCGTGGTTCAGCCGGGGGTCGCAGGCGGTCTCGTAGCGGTGCGGCAGGTCCTCGGCGAGCACCGAGTTGCCGCCGCCGATGCATTCGGTCACGTCGTCCCCGGTCAGTTCGACGTGCACGCCGCCGGGGTGGGTGCCCAGCGCGTGGTGCACCTCGACGAAGCCCCGCACCTCGTCCAGGACCGTGTCGAACCGGCGGGTCTTGTGGCCGCTGGGCGCGGTGATCGTGTTGCCGTGCATGGGATCGCAGACCCAGCCCACCAGGGCGCCTTCGGCGACCACCTTCTCCACCAGCGTCGGCAGCACGTCGCGCACCCGGTCGGCGCCCGCGCGCACCACGAAGGTCAGCCGCCCCGGCTCCCGGCGCGGGTCCAGCCGGTCGAGGTAGCGCAGCACGGTGTCCGGGTCGGTGGCCGGGCCCAGCTTGACCGCGACCGGGTTGCGCACCCGCGAGAAGAACTCCACGTGCGCGCCGTCCAGGTCGCGCGTGCGCTCGCCGATCCACAGCAGGTGCCCGCTGGTGGCGTACGCCTGCCCGGTCCGCGCGTCGGTGCGGGTCAGCGCCGCCTCGTAGTCCAGCAGCAGCCCCTCGTGCGAGACGTAGAACTCGGCGGTGCCCAGCTCCTTGGTGTCGATCTCGCAGGCCTGCATGAACGCGAGGCTGTGCTCGATCGCGTCGGCCAGCTCCTCGTAGCGCTCGCCCGCCCGCGACCCGGCGACGAACCCCCGGTTCCAGGCGTGCACCTGGCGCAGGTCGGCGAAGCCGCCGGTGGTCAGGGCCCGTACGAGGTTGAGGGTCAGCGCCGACGACTCGTACATCCGCAGCATCCGCCCGGGGTCGGGGCGCCGTGCCCCGGCGGTGAATTCGAGGCCGTTGACCGCGTCGCCCCGGTACGAGGGCAGGGTCAGGCCGTCCCGCCGCTCGACCGGGCTGGACCGCGGCTTGGCGTACTGCCCGGCCATCCGCCCGACCTTGACCACCGGCACGGCGGCGGCGTACGTCAGGACCACCGCCATCTGCAGGAGCGTTCTGAGCTTGCCGCGCACCGACTCGGTGATGCCGGACGGGCCGAAGGTCTCGGCGCAGTCACCGCCCTGGAGCAGCAGCGCCTCGCCCCGCGCGACCTCCGCCAGCCGTTCGCGCAGCGCGTCGCACTCGGCGGCGAAGACCAGGGGCGGGGACGCGGCCAGCCGGCGCGTCACCGCGCCCAGCTCCGCCGGGTCGGGCCAGTCCGGCTGCTGCGCGGCGGGAAAGGACCGCCAGGAACCGGCGGGGGAGCCGGCCGTGTCGTGCGGATTACGCATCATCGCTGCCTTTCCGGGAACGGGACAACACCTCGCGTCACTCCATCCACGGGCACGGGCCGAAGCGCGGTCAAGCGAATCCGAAGTGGTCCGTACCGGTGCGCTCCGATTGGTCTGGTACGCCCGCCGCGCCCGCTGCTTTGCTGACCGCGGCCCAGCGCCAACGGCCCCGCGGACCGCCGACGGGGCCGCGTCCACGAGGAGTTCACCATGCCGGGAACGACGCCGATCGGTGTGCGGGTCACCGCTGCCGGCCTGCCCCGCCACGACCCGCTCGACCTGTACACCCGCCTGCGGCACACCCTGACGGCGGCGGACGTCTACCTCTTCGAGAGCCTGGCCGGAGCCGACGCGGACCGCCGCTCCGCCGTCGTCGGATTCGGCCGGCTGGCCGCGATCCGCGTCCACGAGCGGCACATCGACATCGACGCCGACGGCGTGCCGGGCCTCGGGCCCGCGCTCGCCGCGACCGCCCGCGAACTGGGGCTGCGCAGGGACCCGGCGGGGCCCCGCGGCGGCCTGCGGCTGCGCCACAGCGAGCCAGGGCAGGTCTGGGCGCTGCTCACGGCGGCACAGCGGCTGTTCGCCCTGGACACCGCGGTGCCGGCGGACGCGTACGCCTTCGGGTTCCTGGCCGCGCTCGCCTACGAGTCCGCCTGGCACATGGAGACGCTGCCCGCCCGTACGAAGGCGCCCCGCGGGCCGGACATCACACTGACCCTCTTCCGGGACACCGTGTGGTACGACCACGCCACCGGCGAGGTGCGCCACCTGCGGGCCGAAGGGGACGGCTGGCCGGACGCGGCCGTGACGGCGGCGGACGTGGCCGCGGCGGCGCACGAGGCCGCACGGGAGCCGGGCGGCGGGCCGCTGCCCGAGGCGCCCGCCCCGCTGTCCGTACGCGACAGCGTCGACCGCGCCACGTTCCTGGACTGGGCGGACCGGTGCCTGGAGCACATCCGGGTCGGTGACATCTACCAGATCCAGATCGGCCACCGCATCGACGTGCGGACCGCCCTGACACCCGTCGAGGTCTACCGGCGGCTGCGTGGCCGCAACCCCTCGCCGTACATGTACCTGATGCCGCGCGAGGGCAGCACCCTGATCGGCGCCAGCCCGGAGCTGTTCTTCCGGATCGAGGGCGACGAGATCGTGATGCGCCCCATCGCCGGCACCGCGCGGCGCGGCCCGGACGCCGAGGAGAACCGGCGGCGCGTCAAGGAGATGCGGGAGAGCACCAAGGAACGCGCCGAGCACATCATGCTCGTGGACCTGTGCCGCAACGACGTGGGCCGGGTGAGCCGGCCCAGCACCCAGCCGGTGGAGCGGCTGATGGCCGTGGAGAGCTACTCGCACGTCTTCCACCTGGTCTCCTCGGTCACCGGACGGCTCGAACCGGGCGTGGGCCCCTGGCAGGCGGTACGCGCCACCTTCCCCGCCGGGACCATGACCGGCGCGCCCAAGGTGCGCGCCATGGAGATCATCGACGGGCTGGAGCACGAACCGCGCGGCGCCTACGCGGGCGCGGTGGGCCTGGTGGACGTCCGCGGCTGGAGCGAACTGGCGCTGTGCATCCGCACGATCGAGTACGACGGGAGCACCTACGCGACCCAGAGCTCGGCGGGCATGGTCGCGCAGTCCGACCCGCAGGCGGAATGGCGCGAGACGCTGGCGAAGATGGGGGCCGCCTACTGGGCGCTCACCGGTGAGGAGCTGACGGCATGACCGGAACGCGGACCGCGGCGGGCACCGGGGGAGCGGGCGGGGCGCGGAGCTTCGCCGGCACCCGGGTCGTCCTGATCGACGCGTACGACAGCTTCGTCCACATCATCGACCAGTACCTGCGCACCCTCGGCGCGCACACCCAGGTCGTACGGTCCCTGACCCGCACCCCCGGCGAACTGGCCGCGCTGGAGCCCGACGCGCTGGTGCTCGGGCCGGGGCCCGGCCACCCGGCGGAGTCCGGCCACGTGGAGCTGGTGCGGCACTTCGCCGGACGGGTGCCGCTGCTCGGCGTCTGCCTGGGCCACCAGGCCGTGGCGCTGGCGTACGGCGGCCGGATCGAGGTGGCGGAGCAGGTGATGCACGGGCGGACCAGCACGGTGCGGCACGACGGGGCCGGCATCTTCCAGGGCCTGGGCCACACGCTGGAGGCGACCCGCTACCACTCGCTGATCGTCGCCGAACCGCTGCCGGACGAACTGGTGGTGACCGCCGCCGACACCGACCACGGGTACGTGATGGGGCTGCGGCACCGCACCCTGCCCGTGGAAGGGGTGCAGTTCCACCCGGAGAGCATCATGACGAACGGCGGCCTGGAGATGATGGCCAACTTCCTGACCACGGCCGCCGGTCACGGGGTGCCCGCCACCACCGCGGGCGGCACCCGGTGACCGCCGGGCGCCCGGACCCCACCTGGCCCGCCCTGCTGAACGCGCTGCTGGAACGCCGGGACCTGACCGAGGCGGACACCGCCTGGGCCATGGGGCAGGTGATGACGGGCGACGCCGGACCGGCCCGGCTCGCCGCGCTGCTCGTGGCCCTGCGCGCCAAGGGGGAGACGGCCGAGGAGATCGCCGGGCTGGCCGGTGCCCTGGCCGCGCACGGGGTGCCCCTGCGCGTGCCGGGGCCCGCGCTGGACATCGTCGGCACCGGCGGCGACGGCTCGGACAGCGTCAACATCTCCACGATGTCGGCGGTGGTCGCGGCCGGCGCCGGGGCCCGGGTGGTCAAGCACGGCAACCGCTCGGCCTCCTCCGCCTGCGGGTCGGCCGACGTACTGGAGGAACTGGGCGTCGCCCTGGAACTCGCGCCCGAAGCCGTCGCGGAGGTGGCCGAGGAGACCGGCATCACCTTCTGCTTCGCCCCGCTGTTCCACCCGGCGATGCGGCACGCGGCCGGGCCCCGCCGCGAACTCGGCATCCGTACCGTCTTCAACTCCCTGGGCCCGCTGGCCAACCCGGCGCGCCCCGCGGCCCAGGCGGTCGGCGTCGCGGACCCGCGGACGGCCCCGCTGCTGGCCCGGGTGCTGGCCCGCCGGGGCGTGTCGGCGCTGGTCTTCCGGGGCGACGACGGCATGGACGAGCTGACCGTGACCACCACGTCCACGGTCTGGTCGGTGCACGGCCACGAGGTCCGGGAAGAGGTCTTCGACCCGCGGGACCTCGGGATGTCCTACGCGCCCGCCGAGGCCCTGCGCGGCGGCGGCCGGGCGCACAACGCCCGGGTGGCACGTGAGGTGTTCGCCGGGGCGACGGGGCCCGTACGGGACGCGGTCCTGCTGTCGGCCGCGGCCGGCCTGGCGGCGCTGCGGCCTTCGGACCGTCCGGTCGCGGAGCGGCTGGCGGACGGTGTGGCGCGGGCGGCCGAGGCGGTGGACTCCGGCGCGGCGGCCGGGGTCCTGGAGCGGTGGGCGGCGGTCACCGCCAAGCGCGCGGGGCGGTGACGACGGCGGTGTGGTGAGGGCGGTGCGGTGACTGCCGTGGACGGGCGGTCACCGCACCGGTACGGCAGACGGGCGGGGCCCGGACGCGGTCGTCCGGGCCCCTGCCGTCGTCTGCCGCCGTCGCTCACTGGTCGGGCGGCGACTCGTCGGAGAAGATCCGTGTGTGGATCTTGCCGTCTGCCGTGAGGTAGCCGTCCAGCATGCCGTCGCTGCTGTGCGGGGCGTCGTAGACGCCCTGGGCGTTCAGCGCGATCACGCCGCCGTCGCCGCCGAGTTTCGGCAGCCGCTTCACCAGGACCTCGTACGCGGCGCCGGGCAGGTCCTTGCCGCCGAACTCGATCAGGTCGGAGATCGTGGCGGTGGCGGCGCCCCGCAGGAAGACCTCGCCCGCTCCGGTGGCGCTGGCCGCGACGGTGCTGTTCTTGGCGTAGGTGCCCGCGCCGACGACGGGCGAGTCGCCGACCCGGCCGACCATCTTGTTGGCCAGGCCGCCGCTGGACGTGGCCGCCGCGAGGTTGCGGTCGTGGTCGACGGCGACCGCGCCGACGGTGCCCTGGGTGAGCTTGTCGTCCTTGCCGCCGCCCTTCTTGCCCTTGGCGCCGCGCCCCTTGGCCATGAGCAGCTCCTGCCACCTGGCCTCGGTCCAGTAGTAGTCCTGGGTGACGGTGGGCAGGCCGCCGCGGGCCGCGAAGTCGTCGGCGCCCTCGCCGGCCAGCAGCACGTGCCTGGTCTTCTCCATGACCAGCCGGGCCGCGGAGACCGGGTTACGGACGTTGCGTACGCCCGCCACGGCCCCCGCCGCCAGGTCGGAGCCGCGCATGATCGACGCGTCCAGCTCGTGGCCCGCGTCCTCGTTGAACACCGCGCCCTTGCCCGCGTTGAACATCTCGTTGTCTTCCAGCGTGCGGACGGCGGCCTCGACCGCCGCCACGCTGCTGCCGCCCTTGTCCAGGACTTTCTGCCCGGCGCGCAGCGCGTCCGCCAGCCCGTCGCGGAGCACCTTCTCCAGGCCGGGCGGCGCGTCCTCGCGCTTCAGCGCGCCGCCCGCGCCGCCGTGCACCGCCAGCACCACGTGCTGGGCGTCCGGGCGCGCGGTGCCCTTCGCGGCGGCGGCGTGCCGGGCGCTGCCCGCGGCCACCGCGTCGCCGCCGGAGGCGCCCGTGGCGGGCAGTGCCGTCAGGACGCCGGCCAGGACCGCGGCGCCGGCGCCCGCGGAAAGCAGTCGTATCCCCGAAACCTTTCGCACAATGTCTCCCGAATTTGTCCCGAACAAAAGCCGAATGCCGGCGCGTCGGTGACCGGTGGGGTAAGAAGCCGGTCGCACGCTATCGCACGGGTACGGCGGCGGGGGCGCCGGAAAGCGGCGGCATAATCCGTCGATAAGCGCGGGTTAACGGAATGGTGATTTCCGCATTCGACTGTACCTTTCACATACCGCGCGGTACGTGAAGGGTTTCTCACAGGTCGGCGGGCCGGGACGGGTTCGGGGCCGTGGGCAACCGGTCAGTAGTCGAGATGGTCGGTTGTATCACTTCAACTTGTGGACTATGGTCCGCAGTTGCATCACTTTTAACTGGGATGAAAGGACCGACGTCCGGGTTTCCCAGCAGAGTTGAGGCCGGCCGGCGGGGACGCCGCCGTTCCGGGACCCGCTCCGACGAGAGCATACGCGCGGAAAGCCGCGCGCCAACACAACAACGGGGGTGAGGAGGCGGCGCCGGCCTGCGAGGGCACGCGCCGCCGGACGACGCAGTGTTGGTCACCAGTGCACGTGGACCGTTCTCGCTGATGCGCAACTCGACGGAGGATCGTCAGTCAATGGCACCCGCACCGCTTGGCAACGACAGGGCGCACGACCACACCGGACCGGCGGGGGAGTGCGCTTCGCCCACCGGACTGGAATTCAGGCTGCTGGGGCCGCTGGAGGTCCGCGCCGGCGGGCAGGCGCTGCGTATCCAGGGCGTACGCCAGCGGGCGGTCCTGGCGCGGCTGCTGCTGGCCCAGGGCCGGGTCGTCTCGGTCGACTCGCTGGTGACCGAGGTCTGGGACGGCCGCCCCCCGAACACCGGCCGCACCCAGGTCTCGATCTGCGTGGCCGCGCTGCGCAAACTCTTCCGCTCCGCCGGCTATACGGACGACGTGATCCGCACTGTCTCGCCCGGCTATCAGCTCGCGCTCGACGGGCACCGGCTGGACACCGTCGAATTCGCACGCGGCGCCGAGCGCGGATACGCCCTGGCGCGCGAGGGCCGCAGGGCCGAGGCGGTGCAGGCGCTCCAGCAAGGGCTGGGATTATGGCGGGGACCGGCGCTGGGCGGCGTGGCCGCGCAGTTCGCCGAGTCGGAGGCGGTGCGGCTCGCGGAGCAGCGGCTGCTGGCAACCGAACAGCTGATGTCGCTGAGACTGGAACTGGGTGAACACCGGTCGCTGATAGGTGAGTTGACCGCTCTGGTACACGCCAGCCCACTGCGGGAGCAGCTGCGGACCGTCCTCATGATCGCCCAGTACCGGGCAGGACAGCGGGCCGAGGCCCTGCGTACGTACCGTGAGGCGCGCAAGCTGTCGATCGAGGAACTGGGCCTGGAACCGGGCGCCGAACTCCAGGCCGCCCACGACTCCATCCTCAACAACACCGCGCCCGTCCTGCCCGCCGAGGAGCCCCGCGACGGCCGCCCCAGGGGCGGCCGGGCGCCGTCCCAGCTGCTGCCCTCCAGCGTCGCCTTCGTCGGCCGCACCGCCGAGCTGCGCACCCTCGACACCCTGCTGACCGGCGGACCCGCCCGGCACGGCTCGGTGGTCAGCTTCATCAGCGGCGCCCCAGGCAGCGGCAAGACCGCCCTCGCGACGCACTGGGGCAGCCAGATGCTCCAGTACTTCCCGGACGGCCAGCTGTTCGTGAACCTGCGCGAGGCCGAGCGGGACCGCCCCGGACAGGCGGCCGGCGTCGTCCTGCGCCGGTTCCTGCGCGCCCTCGGCGTGCCCGCCGAGCTGATGCCCGACGACCCCGCCGAGTGCGGCGCCCTCTACCGCAGCATCCTCTGCGAGCGCCGCACCCTGGTCATCCTCGACGACGCCACCTCCTTCCAGCAGGTCGAACCGCTCCTGCCGGGCGGCGGGCACACCTGCGTCCTGATCACCGGACTCGACCAGTTCATGGACAACCGCGGCGCCCCCGGCGTCCAGCTCGGGCCGCTCGGCCACGACGAGTCGGTGGCGCTGCTCGCCTCGGTGGTCGGCCGCGACCGCGTCGCCGCCGAGCCCGGCGCCGTGGACGAACTGGTCGAACGGTGCGGACGGCTGCCGCTGGCCCTGCGCGCGGCCGGCGCCCGGCTGGCCGGCAAGCCCCACTGGTACGTCAAGGACCTGGTCACCCGGCTGTCCGACGGCGCCCGCCGGCTCGACATCCTCAGCCACGGCGAGCACTCCCTGCGGGCCTGCTTCGACCAGGCCGTGGCGGGACTGCCGCCGCACCTCGCACACGCCTACGGGGCGCTCAGCGCGCTGCCGGACGGGCCGTTCGGCGTACCGGCCGCGGCGCAGGTGCTCCGGGTGGGCCAGGCCGAGGCCGAAGACCTGCTGGAGCGGCTCGTCGACCTCAACCTGCTGGCGACCGGCTCGCGGGTCCGGCGCGGCTCGCTGCTGTACCGCTACCGCGGCCTGCTGCGGCTGCACGCCGCCGAGCTGCACGCCGCGGAGGCCTCGCTGGAGCAGGCCACGCTGCGGTTCACCAGACGGCTGAGACAAGGCGGCGGCAGAACCGCCACCAGCCTTTTCGAGGAGCGCTGTTCCTCGGAGCAGTGAGCGCGAAAGTGCGCGCATGGGCATCCGATAAAGCGTCCATAGCCGGCCTCCGGAGACTGTGGGCATCCCCGCACGGCGTGTGCGGGGCGGGCGGTTCCCCGGTGCGGGAGCCAGAGAATTCGGAGGCAGCCGATGGCGCGCACAAGGAGAGCGGTGATGGTGGCGGCCGGGGTCGCGGCGATCGTCGCCGTGGGTACGGCCACGCCCGCACAGGCGGCGCCCGCGGACAAGATGAAAGTTCTCGCGAATTTCACCCAGACCAGCGCGGCCAGTTACGACGCGTGGAACGCCGCGCGCAGCCATCAGGGGGACTGGGCCGCGTACGGTTTCGACTGGTCCACCGACTACTGCACCTCCTCGCCGGACAACCCGTACGGCTACCCGTTCAAGATGTCCTGTGCCCGCCATGACTTCGGCTACCGCAACTACCGTGCGGCGGGCCAGTTCCCCGCGAACAAGGCACGGCTGGACAACGCCTTCTACGAGGACCTCAAGCGGGTCTGCGCGAAGTACAGCGGCGAGGACCGCACCGAGTGCAACAGCCTCGCCAAGGTCTACTACGAAGCGGTCAAGGTGCTCGGTCTGAAGCGGGCAGCCGCGGCCTGAACCGCCGCACCACGCACATTTCTCTGCCGGGAGCGCCGTGTGCACGGCCGCGGCGTTCCCGGTGAACGGGGGAGGAACACCACGTGTTGAGAATTCATTTCACGGCGCAGGACCTGGCCCGCACCCGGCTGAGCCCCACGCTCGGGCCGGTCGCCGAGACCGTGTTCGCGCTCGGGCTGCTGGACGGCGCGAGCAACGCCCTGCACCAGCGCTGGCGGCACCGGCTCAGCCGGCACCTGCGCCGGCGGACCCCGCTGACCGGCCTGCTGGCCACCCGGTCGCACGCCGTACGGGCACCGGACGACCTGCTGTGCCTGGTGGACCGGTCGCCCGGCGCGGACGACGGGGCGCTGCGGGCGCTCGGCATCGACCGTCAGGAGGTGCTCGACGGCGTCCTGGAGGTGTGGCGGTCGGCGGTCGCGCCGTACTGGGGCAGGATGCTCAACCACCTGGAGGCCGAGTGCACCACCCGCGGCCGGATCACCATGACCGGCGGCGTGGACCGGCTGCTCGCGACGCTGCACTCGCGCGTCTCCTGGAACTCCCCGGTGCTGGAACTGCCCGGCCCCGACCAGGAGGTACGGCTGCGCGGCCGCGGGCTGCTGCTGGTGCCCTCCTTCTTCCTGGCGCACCGCCCCGGCGTACTGATCGGCGCGGAGCCGGACACCGGCCAGGCCGCGCTGGTCTTCGCCGTGCCCCCCAGCTCACCGCAGGCGGAGCGGCTGTGGGACGAGCCGGTCAACACGGTGCAGGCGCTCGGCGCGCTGGTCGGGCGGACCCGGGCCGCCGCGCTGCGCGCGCTGACCGCCTCCCGCACCACCACGGAACTCGCCCAGAAACTCGGCATATCCTCCGCCGGCGCCAGCCAGCACGCGGCGATCCTGCGGGAATCCGGGCTCATCACCACGCACCGGAACCGCAATACCGTGGTGCACACGGTGACGCCGCTGGGAATGGCGCTGCTCGGTATGGAACAGGACGCGGCGGACGACGCGCCGCGGCACGGGACGGCCGGCGCCCGGACCCCTATGGCGACGGGTACGGAAACCCGTATGGCGGCCGGCGTCGAAGGGCGTGCGGCGACGGGTGCGGAAAGCCGTATGACGGCCGCGTGAACACCGCCCGGCGGGCCGGGACTTTTCTTTCCGTGACTTTGCCGGACAACGGGCGCCGCGACTTCGCGGAAGCTGTTTCAGCCCTGCCTTGAAAACGGAAGTCCGGGCCGTCGTACGGCCTTTTGCGGGCCTGTCGCGCGGCGGTTCGGCGGTGACTTAATGTCCTTGACGGCCGCTTCGCGGCGCGGATAGCTTCACGACGCCCAGCCGGTCCGGCGGCCGTCGGATGCCTTTCGAGAAGACGGCCGGCCCATTTCCGTTCGGAGAAACGAGGAATTGACGGGTCATGTTGGATGCCACGCGTTATTCCAGTGCGACGGAAATCCTGCGGCAGTGGGCCGTGGCCCGGCCCGGCCAGGACGCGCTGATCTGGGTACGCGATCCCGAAAGCCGGGACGCGGTCCACCTCACCTACCGGGAACTGGACGAAAAGGCCCGCGGTATCGCGGTGCGGCTCGCCGGGGAACACCCCCGGGGCTCGCGGATACTGCTGCTCTATCCGCCCGCCGAATTCATCGTCGCCTTCCTCGGCTGCCTCTACGCCGGCATGGTCGGCGTACCGGCGCCGCTGCCGGGCCGCTTCCCGCACGAGCGCCGCCGCGTCCGCGCGGTGGCCGCCGACTCGCAGGCCGCGGCCGTCCTGACGGACACCGCGCACCTGGACGCCGTACGGGAGTGGGCCGCCGCGGAGGAACTGGCCGGTCTGCCGGTGGCGGCGACCGGCACCGCGGCGGACGGCGACCCGGACGCGTGGCGGTCCCCCGGGTCCGGACCGTCGGACCTGGCCCTGCTCCAGTACACCTCCGGCTCCACCGGCACGCCCAAGGGCGTGATGATCACCCACCGGAACCTGCTGGTCAACGCGGCGACCCTGTGCCGGACCCTGGAGGTCCCCGACGGCGCCCGGTTCGGCGGCTGGGCCCCGCAGTACCACGACATGGGCCTGATGGCGCAGACCCTGCCCGCGCTGTTCCTCGGCAGCACCTGCGTCCTGATGGACCCGACGGCCTTCCTCAAGCGGCCGCACCACTGGCTGAAGATGATCGACGCGTACGACGTGCAGTGGTCCGCCGCCCCCAACTTCGGCTACGACTACTGCTCCCGCAAGGTCACCGACGAGCAGCTGGCCGGCCTGGACCTCTCGCGCTGGCGCTACGCGGTCAACGGCTCCGAGCCCGTGCAGACGGGCACGATGACGGAGTTCGCCAAGCGGTTCGCCGCCGCCGGGTTCCGCCGCGAGGCGGCCTCCCCGTGCTACGGCCTCGCCGAGTCCACCGTGTTCGTCTCCGGCGCCCCGCCCCGCGAGCCGGTCGTCACGGCGGTCGCCGCCGACGCCCTGGCCACCCATGACTTCACCCCCGCCCCCGCCGCCGGGGACAGCCGCGAGCTGCCGAGCAACGGCTTCGCGCACGGCTACGACGTGGCCGTGGTCGACCCCGCCACCCGGGAACGGGTGGCGCCCGGCCGGGTCGGCGAGCTGTGGCTGCGCGGCCCCAACGTCGCCCAGGGCTACTGGCGCAACGAGGAGGCCACCGAGGCCACCTTCCGCGCGTGCACCGCCGACGGCGACGGGGGCTACCTGCGCACCGGGGACCTGGGCACCGTGCACGACGGCGAGATCTATGTGACCGGCCGCCTCAAGGACATGATGATCTTCCGGGGCCGCAACCTCCACCCGCAGGACATCGAGCACGAGCTGCGCGTGCGCCACCCCGAACTGGGCACGGTCGGCGCGGTGTTCGCCGCGACCGCGGCCACCGAGGACGCCTCGGACGTCGAGGAGGTCCTGGTCGTCACCCACGAGGTACGGGCGGGCCTCGCGCCGGACGCGCTCCAAGCGCTGGCGGCCCGCGTCAAGCAGTCGGTCGCGCAGGACTTCGGCGTCGTACCGGCCGCCGTGTGCCTGCTGCGGCGCGGCGGGGTGCGCCGCACCACCAGCGGCAAGATCGAGCGCTCCGCCATGCGCGAGCTGTTCGGCAACGGCGAGCTGGACGCCACGTACGCCGTCGTCGACCCGCGCATCGCCACGGCCATGGCCACCACCGCCCCGGCCGCCGCACCGCGGAACTGACCGGCCCCGACCGACCCGGGCCGGCCCCGGCCGACCCGACCGACCCGGAACGACTCCTGACCGACACCGCCGACCGGAGGTCCCGCCATGACCCGACACGCCCTGCCCGCCGAGGAGATCCGGCAGTGGCTGGCCGAACGGCTCGCCGCCCACCTGGGCCGGGAGAGCCACGAGATCCGGCACGACGCCCTGATGGCCGAGTACGGAGTGGACTCGCTGCACGCGGTGGCGCTGGTCACCGAGGTGGAGGACCGCTGGGGGCTGACCCTGGACGCCGCGGTGGCGTGGGAGCACCCCACCGTCGCCCGGTTCGCGGACTTCCTCGCGGCCGAGCTCTCCGTCGGCGCGGCCGGCTGACGCACCACCAGACGAGAAACCGAGAGAGGGCGGGTTGAGCATGTCCGAGGGTGGAACGGCCCTGCGTCACGGCACGTCGGCGGCCCAGCTGGGGGTGTGGGTCGCGCAGCAGTTGGAGCCGGACAACCCGCTCTACAACTGCGGTGTCCTCTTCGACATCGGCGGCCCGGTCGACCCGGCGCTGATCGACCGGGCCGTGGCCCGCGCCGTCGAGGACACCGAGGCGCTGCGGGTGCGGTTCGCCGAGGACGCGGACGGGCTGTGGCAGTACCCCGTCACCGGCACCGCGCCGGTCCGCCACGTGGACATGGGCGCGGCGGCCGACCCGTACGAGGCCGCCCTCGCCTGGCTGCGGGAGGACCTGGCCGTGCCCGCCGACCTGACCCGCGGCCCGCTCTACGGACACGCTCTGCTGCGCCTGGCCGACGACCGCCACCTGCTGGCCTTCCGCTACCACCACATCGCCCTCGACGGCTGGGGCCAGACCCTGCACTGCCGCCGCATCGCCGAGGTCTACACCGCACTGGGCAAGGGCGACCAGCCGCCCGCCACCCCCTTCGGCAGCCTGCGCGACCTGCTCGACGAGGACGCCGCGTACCAGGTCTCGCCCGCCCGCGAACGGGACCGCGCGCACTGGCTCGACGCGCTGGCCGCCCCGCCCGAGCCGGTGCGGCTCGCCGCCGGGTCCGCGCCGCCCGCCCACAGCGACCTGCGCGCCACCCGGTGGCTGACCGACGCGGGGACCCGCGCGCTGACGGACGCGGCCCGCGCGGCCGGCACCCGCTGGACCGTGGTGCTGACCGCCGCCCTCGCCGCCTACCTGCACCGCACCACCGCCGCCCGCGACCTGGTGCTCGGCTTCCCGGTCGCAGGCCGCACCGGCCCGGCCGCCCTCGCCACTCCCGGCATGTCCGCCAACGAGGTGCCGCTGCGCCTGGCGGTCCGGCCGTCCGACACCCTCGAAGAGCTGACCGGACAGGTGGCCCGGCAGGTGCTGCGCGCCATCCGGCACCAGCGTTACCGGGGCGAGGATCTCCAGCGCGACCTGGGACGCTCCGGCGAGCACCCGCTCACCGGGCCCGTCGTCAACCTCGTCGCCTACGACCAGAGCGTCTGCTTCGGAGAGCACACCGTCACGGCCCGGCAGCTGTCGACCGGCCGCGTCAAGGACCTCGCGGTGCACGCCTACGGAGCCGCGGACGGCGCCGGCGGCATCCGGCTCGACTTCGACGCCAACCCCGCGGTGTACGACGACGCCGAACCGGCCGCGCACCGCGACCGGTTCATGGCCTTCCTGGACGGTCTGCTCGCCGACGTCACCCGCCCGGTGGGCCGGGTGGACGTGCTGGCCCCCGCCGAGCGCCGCCGCGCCCTCGTGGAGTGGAACGACACCGCCCGGCCGCTGCCCGCCGCCTCGCTGCCCGGCCTGTGGGCCGCGCAGGCCGCCGCCACCCCGGACCGGCCCGCCGTCACCGCGGACGGCCGTACCCTCACGTACGCGGAGCTGGACGAGCGGTCCGACCGCCTGGCGCGGCGGCTGATCCGCCGCGGCGCGGGCCCGGAGACGTTCGTGGCCCTTCTGCTGCCGCGCTCGACGGAGCTGGTCGTCGCGTTGCTCGCGGTGGTCAAGTCGGGCGCCGCGTACGTGCCGGTGGACCCGGACTACCCGGCGGACCGCATCCGCTACATGACCGAGGACGCCCGCCCGGCACTGGTACTGACCACGTCCGGGCTCGCCGACCGGGTCCCGGTCCCGGCCGGGCGGCGCGTCCTGCTGGACGGTACGGACGGCACGGACGGCCCGGACGGCGTGAACGGGGCGGAGGACCTGGACGGTACGGATCAGCCCGGCACCCCCGGCGCCACCCCCGGCCCGGTGACCGACGCCGAGCGCACCGCCCCGCTGCTGCCCGGCCACCCCGCCTACGTCATCTACACCTCCGGCTCGACCGGCCGCCCCAAGGGCGTCGTCGTCGAGCACCGCTCCCTCGCGGCCTACCTCCAGCGGGCCCGCGAGGTCTACCCGGCCGCCGCGGGCGCCTCCCTGCTGCACTCGCCGGTCGCCTTCGACCTGACCGTCACCGCCCTGTACACACCGCTCGTCAGCGGCGGCTGCGTCCACCTGGGCGAGCTGACGGCGGAGACCGTACGCGGCACCGGACGGCCCTCGTTCATGAAGGTCACCCCCAGCCATCTGGAGATCCTCGACGCGCTGCCGGACGAGGCGTCGCCGGCCGACATGCTGATCATCGGCGGCGAGGCGCTGTACGGGCGGGCGCTCGCCGCCTGGCGCCGCCGCCACCCGGGCGCCGTCGTGGTGAACGCGTACGGCCCGACCGAGGCCACCGTCAACTGCCTCGACCACCGCCTGGAGCCCGGCGCGCCCACCCCCGAAGGCCCGGTGCCGATCGGGCGCCCCTTCTGGAACACCCGCGCCTACGTGCTGGACGCCGCGCTCCAGCCGGTGCCGCCGGGCCTGCCCGGGGAGCTGTACATCGCCGGCACCGGACTGGCCCGCGGCTACTGGACGCGCCCGGGACTGACCGCCGAACGGTTCGTCGCCGACCCGCACGCGGACCTGCACGGCGACCCCGGCGCCCGGATGTACCGCACCGGCGACCTGGTGCGGCAGCTGCCCGACGGGGCGCTGGAGTTCGTCGGGCGCGCGGACGACCAGGTCAAGATCCGCGGCCACCGGATCGAGCTGGGCGAGATCACCGGCCGGCTGGTGCGGCTGCCCGAGGTCGCGCGGGCCGTCGTGATCGCCCGCGAGGACCGGCCCGGCGACCACCGCCTGGTCGCCTACGCGGTGCCGCACGGCGGCGCCCACCCCGAGTCGCTGCGCGAACAGCTGGCCGACGTGCTCCCCGAGTACATGGTGCCGTCCGCCGTCGTCCTGCTGGACGAGCTGCCGCTGACCCCCAACGGCAAGCTGGACCGCGCGGCGCTGCCCGCGCCCGAATACGCCACCGACACCGCGGAGCGGGCACCCCGCACCCCGCAGGAGGAGATCCTGTGCGGGCTGTTCGCGCAGGTCCTCGGGGTGCCGCGGGTCGGTGTCGACGAGGACTTCTTCGCCCTGGGCGGGCACTCGCTGCTCGCCACCCGGCTGATCTCCCGCGCCCGCGCCGCGTTCGGCGCCGACCTCTCCGTACGCCAGATCTTCCGCACGCCGACCGTGGCCGGCCTGGCCCGGGTGCTCGCCACGGCCGACGGCGCCGCGCCGCCCCGTCTGACGGCCGCCGCCCGCCCCGCGCGGATACCGGCCTCGCCCGCGCAGCACCGCTGGTGGCTGCTGGACCGCATGGAGGCCGCGGACGCCGCCGCCACCCACAACATCCCCGCGGCGCTGCGGCTGTCCGGCCCGCTCGACCGGGACGCCCTGCACGCGGCCCTCGCCGATGTCGTGTCCCGGCACGAGCCGCTGCGCACCCTGCTGACGGAGGACGCCGACGGACTGTGGCAGACGGTCCTCGCCCCCGAGGACGCCCGGCCCGGCCTGCCGGTGACCGCCACCGCCCGGCAGGACCTGGACGGCGAACTCGCCCGGGCCGCCCGCACCCGCTTCGACCTGGCCGCACAACCGCCGCTGCGCGCCCATCTGTTCCCCCTCTCCGCGACCGAACACGTCCTGCTGCTGGTCGTCCACCACGTCGCCGCGGACGGCTGGTCCATGGACCGCCTGGTGCGCGACCTCGCCACGGCCTACACCGCCCGTCACGACGGCCGCGCCCCCGGCTGGGAGCCGCTGGCCGCGCACTACGCCGACTACACCCTGTGGCAGCGCGAAGTGCTCGGCTCCGAGGACGACCCCGAAAGCGTCGTCTCCCGGCAGCTCGCCTACTGGAAGACGGCGCTGGCCGGACTGCCCGACGACCTGGCGCTGCCCGCCGACCGGCCGCGCCCCGCCGTCTCCTCCGGCGCGGGCGACCACTTCGAGTTCGACGTGCCGGCCGCCCTGCACGCCTGTACGGTCGACCTGGCCCGCTCCCACCACGCCAGCGTCTTCATGGTCGTACAGGCCGCGCTCGCCGCCCTGCTCAGCAGGCTCGGCGCGGGCACCGACATCCCGGTCGGCTCGCCGATCGCCGGGCGCACGGACGAGGCCGTCGAGGCGAACGTCGGGGTGTTCGTCAACACGCTGGTGCTGCGCGCCGACGTGTCCGGCAACCCCTCCTTCGCCGAACTCCTCGGCCGGGTACGGGAGAGCGACCTGGCGGCCTACGCCCACCAGGACGCCCCCTTCGAGCGTGTCGTCGAGGCGCTGAACCCCGTACGGTCGCTCAACCGCGGCCCGCTGTTCCAGATCATGCTGGCCTTCCAGAACACCTACCGCCACGACGGCGTCAACGCGATGAACGCGGTGCCCGGCCTCGACGCGGAACTGGTGCCCAGCCACACCGGCACCTCCCCGTTCGACTTCTCCCTCGACCTCGGCGAGCGCTTCACCGCCGACGGGGAACCGGCCGGCATGTACGGCGGCATGGAGTACAGCACCGAACTGTTCGAGCGCCGCACGGCCGGGCTCCTCGTCGAGCGTCTGCTGCGCGTCCTGGACCAGGCGTGCGCCGACCCGGACCGCCGCGTACGGGACCTGGACGTGCTCTCCGGCACCGAGCGCCGGGAACTGCTGGAGGGGTACAACGCCACCGACCGAGAGGTGGCTCCGGCCACGGTCGCGGAGCTGTTCGCGGCGCAGGCGGCCCGTACACCGGATGCCGAGGCGCTGGTGTACGAGGGCGAGTCGCTGACGTACGCCGAACTGGACGCGCGGGCGAACCGGCTGGCCCGGCTGCTGGCCCGGCACGGCGCCGGACCGGAGTCCCGGGTCGCGGTCATGGTGCCGCGCTCGCTCCAGCTCATGACCGCCCTCCTGGGCGTGCTCAAGGCCGGTGCCGCCTACGTGCCCGTGGACGCCGACTACCCGGCCGACCGCATCCGCTACGTCCTCCAGGACGCCGCGCCGAGCCTCGTACTGACCCTCTCGGACACCGGCTCGCGGGGAGCGGCCGACGCGGCCGGCGTGCCCGAACTGGTGCTGGACGCGCCGGAGGTGGCACAGGCCCTCGCCCGCGAGGACGGCACGGACCCGGGCACCCCGACCGACCCCCGGCACCCCGCGTACGTCATCTACACCTCCGGCTCCACCGGCCGCCCCAAGGGCGTGGTGGTACCGCACCGGGGCGTCGTGAACCGCCTGCTGTGGATGGAGCACCACTACGGCCCCGGCGCCGGGGAACGGGTGCTCCAGAAGACGCCCGCCGGGTTCGACGTGTCCGTATGGGAGTTCTTCTGGCCGCTGATCAGCGGCGCGGTCCTCGTCCTGGCACGGCCGGAGGGCCACAAGGACCCCGCCTACCTGGCGGACCTGATCCGCCGGGAGCGCGTCAGCGTCGCGCACTTCGTGCCGTCGATGCTCCAGGCGTTCCTGGCCGAGCCCACCGCGGCCGGCTGCACCAGCCTCGTACGGGTGCTGTGCAGCGGCGAAGCCCTCCAGGGCGGCACCAGGGCCCGCTTCGCCGAACTGCTCGGCGCCTCGCTGCACAACCTCTACGGGCCCACCGAGGCGTCGGTGGAGGTGACCTACTGGGACTGCGGCCCGGACGAGGGCACGGCGCCGGTGCCGATCGGCCGGCCCCTGTGGAACACCCGGGTCTACGTCCTCAACGAGGCCCTGCGGCCGGTGCCGCCCGGCGTACCGGGGGAGTTCTACCTCGCGGGCGTGCAGCTGGCCCGCGGCTACCTGGGACGCCACGGGCTGACCGCCGAACGCTTCGTGGCCTGCCCGTACGGCGAGCCGGGCGGGCGGATGTACCGCACCGGCGACGTGGTGCGCCGGCATCCCGCGGGCCACCTGGAGTTCGTCGGCCGCGCGGACGACCAGGTCAAGCTGCGCGGACAGCGCGTCGAGCCGGGGGAGATCGCGGCCGTGGTGGCCGCCGACCCGGCGGTCGCCCAGGCCGTGGTGCTGGTCCGGGAGGACTGGCCCGGGGACCAGCGGCTGGTGGCCTACGCGGTTCCCGCCGCGGGCGCCGCGCTCGACCCCCGTGCGGTGCGCGAGCGCGCCGCACGCGAACTGCCCGACTACATGGTGCCGTCCGTGGTCGTCCCCCTGGACGCGCTGCCGCTGTCGCCCAGCGGCAAGCTGGACCGCAAGGCCCTGCCGGTGCCCGAGCGGGAGCGGGCGGGCGCGCACCGGCCGCCGCGCACCCCGCGCGAGGAGATCCTGTGCGGCATCTTCGCCGACGTGCTCGGCGTGCCCCGGGTCGGCATCGACGACGGCTTCTTCGAACTGGGCGGCCACTCCCTGCTCGGCACCCGGCTGATCGCACGGGTCCGCGCCGTGCTCGGCGCCGACCTGTCCGTGCGTGACCTGTTCGCCGCGCCGACGGTGGCGGGGCTGGCGGAACGCCCCGCCTGGCGGCCGGAGGGCCGCGAGCGGCCCGCGCTCGTACGGTCCCGGCGCCCGGAGGCCGTCCCGGCGTCGTTCGCGCAGCGGCGGCTGTGGTTCCTCGACCGCATGGAGGGGCCGGGCGCGACGTACAACATGTCGGTCGCGCTGCGCCTGCACGGCGCGCTGGACCGGGCCGCCCTGGCCGGGGCGCTGGCGGACGTCGTCGCGCGGCACGAGGCGCTGCGCACGGTGTTCGAGGACGTGGACGGGGAGCCGTACCAGGTGGTGCTGGACGCCGCCGACGCGGTGCCGGAACTGCCGGTGACCGAAGTCGCCGAGGAAGAACTCGCGGAGCGGATCGCCGCGTTCGGAAGGCGCGGCTTCGACCTGGCGGCCGGGCTGCCGCTGCGGGCGGGCCTGTTCGCCGTCGCGCCCGCAGAGCACGTACTCGTGCTGGTGATCCACCACATCGCCGGGGACGGCTGGTCCAAGGCGCCGCTGGCCCGCGACCTCGCCGCGGCCTACACGGCCCGTACGGAGGGCCGCCCGGCCACGCTGCCGGAACCGCCCGTGCAGTACGCCGACTACGCGCTCTGGCAGCGCGAACTCCTCGGCGCCGAGGACACCGCCGACAGCCTGGCCGGCGAACAGATCGCCTACTGGCGCCGGACGCTGGCCGGGCTGCCGGAGGAACTGGAACTGCCGACGGACCGGCCCCGCCCGGCGGCGGCCGGATACCAGGGCGCGGTGGTGCCGTTCCGCGTCGAGGCGGAGCTGCACGGCAAGCTGCTGGCGCTGGCCCGCGACTGCGACGCCAGCCTGTTCATGGTCGTGCAGGCCGGACTGGCGGCGCTGCTGACCCGGCTCGGCGCGGGCACCGACATCCCGATCGGCTCGCCGGTGGCAGGACGGACCGACGAAGCCCTGGACGACCTGGTCGGCTTCTTCGTCAACACCCTGGTACTGCGCGCCGACACCAGCGGCTCGCCGACGTTCCGGGAGCTGATCGGCCGGCTGCGCGAGGCCGGCCTCGGCGCCTACGCCCACCAGGACCTGCCCTTCGAACGGCTGGTGGAGATCCTCAACCCGGTCCGGTCGGCAGCGCGGCACCCGCTGTTCCAGGTGATGCTGGCCTTCCAGAACGACACCGGGACCGGCCTGGAGCTGCCCGGCCTCACCCTGCGGCCGGAGCCGCTGCCGCTGGACATCGCCAAGTTCGACCTCTCCTTCCACCTCGGCGAACTGCCCGGCCCGGACGGCGCGCCCGCCGGGATGACGGGCCGGGCCGAGTACGCCACGGACCTCTTCGACCGCGGCACCGTCGAGCGCCTGACGGCCCGGCTGCTGCGCGTGCTGCGGGCCCTCGCCGACCGGCCGGACCTGCGGATCGGCGAGGTCGCCGTACTCGACCCCGCCGAGCGCCACGACCTGCTGGAGACGTGGAACCCGGCCCGCGCCGAACCGGCCGGGCCGCGGACCCTGCACGGCCTCTTCGAGGCGCAGGCCGCGCGCACCCCCGGCCACGTCGCCGTCGTCCACGAGGACGAACAGCTCACCTACGCCGAACTGGACGCCCGCGCCGCCCGCCTGGCCCGCCTGCTCGTGGACCGCGGCGCCCGCCCCGAGGAACCGGTGGCGCTCGTGCTGCCCCGCTCGGTGGACCAGGTCGTCGCGATGCTCGCGGTCCTCAAGGCGGGCGCGCCGTACGTACCGCTGGACCCGGAGTACCCCGTGGAGCGGCTGCGCCACGTGGCCGCCGACAGCGGCGCCCGGCTGGTGCTGACCCGGCACGGCGTCATCGAGGACGGTCTCTTCGACGAGCACGTACGGCCGGTCTTCCTGGACGGGCCGTGGGACACCGGCACGGCGGACGGCGACCCCGGCCCGGCCCTGCCCGGCCCCGGCGCCCGGCCCGCGAACCTCGCGTACGTGATCTACACGTCGGGGTCCACCGGCCGCCCCAAGGGCGTCGCCGTCAGCCACGCCTCCATCGCCGGCTTCCTCGCCTGGAACCAGCGGGTGTGCGCCCTGACGACCGACGACGCGGTGCTGCAGAACCACTCGGTGGCCTTCGACAACTCCGTGTGGGAAATCTTCCAGTGCCTCGTCTCCGGCGCCCGGCTGCACCTGGTGCCCGCGGAGACCGCCTACGACCCCGAGCGCTTCCTGCGCGTCGTACGGGAAGCGCGGATCACCTCGCTGAACGCCACGCCCTCCCAGCTGCGGATGCTCCTGGGCGCCGACGGCGACACGGCCGCGAGCCTGGCCACCGTGCGCCTGGTGTTCACCGGCGCCGAGGCGGTGCCCGCGGACGTGGCCCGGCGGCTCCTCGCGGTCACCCGCGACGACTGCGAGATCTTCAACGAGTACGGGCCCACCGAGGCCACCGTCACCTCCGCGACCTGCCCGATCACCGCGGACCTGCTCGACGCCCACCGGGCGCAGCCCAGCGTCCCCTTCGGCCGCCCCACCGACAACGCCCGCCTCTACCTCCTCGACGACTGGCTGCAGCCGGTCGCGCCCGGCTCCCGCGGCACCCTCTACGTCGGCGGCTCCGCCGTCGGCCGCGGCTACCTGAACAACCCGCGCCGCACCGCCGCCGACTTCGTCGCCGACCCGTACGCCGGGGTCCCGTCCGCGCGCATGTACCGCACGGGCGACGTGGTCAGGCTGCTGCCCGACGGCAACCTGGTCTTCCTCGGCCGGGCCGACGACCAGGTCAAGGTGCGCGGCTTCCGCATCGAGCTGGGCGAGGTCGAGACGGTGCTGGCCCGGCACCCGGACGTGGGCCAGGCGGCCGTGGCGGTGCGGGGCGGGCGCCTGGCGGGCTACGTCCGGCCGGCGCCGGGGCGCGAGCCCGGCCCGGCCGGGGTCCGCGACTTCGCGGCCGGGGTGCTGCCGGACTACATGGTGCCGTCGGCGGTCGTCGTGGTGGACGCGTTCCCGCTCACCCCCAACGGGAAGCTGGACCGGCGCGCGCTGCCCGACCCGGACTTCGGGGCGCTCTCCTCGGGCCGCGGGCCGCGCGACGAGCGCGAAGCGGCCCTGTGCGCCGTCTTCGCCGACGTGCTCGGCGTGGAGCGGGTCGCCGTCGACGACGACTTCTTCGCCCTCGGCGGCCACTCCCTGCTGGTCACCCGCCTGGCGGGGCGCGTACGCGCCGCGTTCGGCACCGAACTGTCCATCCGGCAGGTCTTCGACGCGCCCACCGTCGAACGCCTCGCGGCCGTCCTCGCCACGGCGGGCCGCGCCCGCACCCCGCTCACCCCCGCCGACCCGTCCGTCACCCGCATCCCGCTGTCGTACGCACAGCAGCGGCTGTGGTTCCTCCAGCACCTCCACGGGCCCAGCCCCGCCTACAACATCGCCGCCGCCCTGCGGCTGGACGGCACCCTGGACCGGGCGGCCCTGCAAGCGGCCCTCGCCGACGTGGCCGACCGCCACGAACCGCTGCGCACGGTCTTCGCGGAGGACTCCGAAGGGCCGTACCAGAACGTGCTGCCCCGTGGGTCCGTGCACCGGGACCTGCCCGTCACGGACGTCGGCGACCGGCCACTGGAACAGCACCTGGCGGACGCCGCCGGAACCGGCATCGACCTGATGACCGACGCGCCGTTCCGGGCGCACCTGTTCGCCGTGGCGCCCGAGGAACACGTCCTGCTGCTGGTGATCCACCACGCCGCCGCCGACGGCTGGTCGCTGCCGCCGCTGGCCCGCGACCTGGTCACCGCCTACGAGGCCCGTACGGCAGGCCGCGCACCCGACTACGCGCCGCTGCCCGTGCGCTACGCCGACTACAGCCTCTGGCAGCACGACCTGCTCGGCACCGAAAGCGACCCCGGCTCCGTCCTGGCCCGCCAGCTCGCCCACTGGCGGCAGGCGCTGGCGGACCTGCCCGCCGAACTGGCGCTGCCGGCCGACCACCCCCGCCCCGCCGCCGCCTCCGAGGACGGCGCCGAGACCGCCGCCGACATCTCCCCCGAGACGCACCGGGCGCTGCTGCGGCTGACCCGGGAGACCGGCACCAGCCTGCTCATGGTCGTGCACGCCGCACTGGCCGTCCTCCTCACCCGGCACGGCGCCGGCGCGGACATCCCGATCGGCACACCGGTCGCCGGCCGCGACGACGAGGCGCTGGAGGACCTGGTCGGCTTCTTCGTCAACACCCTGGTGCTGCGCGCCGACACCGGCGGCGACCCCCGCTTCACCGACCTGCTCGCACGCGTACGGGAGAGCGACCTGGCCGCCTACGCGCACCAGGACGTGCCCTTCGAGAGGCTGGTCGAGGAGCTGAACCCGGAGCGGTCCCTGGGGCGTCACCCGCTGTTCCAGGTGATGCTGCGGGTGGACGGCCACGACCGGAACACGGCCCTGGAGACCGTCGCCCGGCTCGCCGGACTGACCGTCACCCGGCAGCACACCGGTACCGGCGCCGCCAAGTTCGACCTGAACTTCGCCGTGGAGGAGCGCTACGGCGCCGACGGCGGCCCGGCCGGACTGCGCGCCGGGCTGGAGTACCGCACGGACCTCTTCGAGCCGGGCACCGCACAGCTGCTCGTACGACGCCTGGCCCGCCTCCTGGCGGAGATCGCCGGGCACCCGGACCGCCGGATCGGCGACTTCGGCATCCTCGACGAGGACGAGCGGCAACGCGTGCTCGTCACGTGGAACGACACCGCCCGCGAGGTGCCGGAAGGCGGCCTGGCGCAGCTGTTCGCCGCCCAGGCCGAGCGCACCCCGGACGCCGTCGCCGTGACGGGCGACGACGCGGAGCTGACCTACGCCGGGCTGGACGCCCGCGCCACCGCCCTCGCCGGCCGCCTGGCCGCCCTCGGTGTGTGCAGGGAAACCCCGGTCGCGCTGCTGACGGAGCGCTCCGTGCACGTGCCGGTGGCGGTCCTGGGCATCCTCAAGGCCGGTGGCGCGTACGTACCGCTGCACCTCACCGACCCGCCCGCCCGGCTGCGGCACGTCGTCCAGGACACCGGCGCCCCCGTCGTGGTCGCCGACCGCGCCCTGGCCGCGCGCGCCGCCGAACTGGGCGTGCCGGTGGTCGTCGTGGACGAGCCGGACCCGGACGCCCCGGGCACTACGGTCGCCGCGGAACTGCCCGGCGATGCGCTGCCGGACCACCTGGCGTACGTGATGTACACCTCCGGCTCCACCGGCACGCCCAAGGGCGTCGCCGTCACCCAGCGCGACGTCGCCCAGCTCGCCTTCGACCGGCGCTTCGCCGGGGACGCGCACCGCCGGGTGCTGCTCCAGTCGGCCCGCGCCTTCGACGCCTCGACCTACGAACTGTGGGTCCCGCTGCTCAACGGCGGCCGGATCGTCGTCGCGCCGCCCGGCGACCTGGACGTACCCGCCCTTCAGGCAGTGCTGGACCGGCACGCGGTGACCGCGCTGTGGCTGACCGCCGGCCTGTTCCGGGTCGTCGCCGAGGAGGCGCCCGGCTGCCTGCGCGGCGTGCGGGAGGTGTGGGCGGGCGGCGACGCGGTGCCCGCCGAGGCCGTACGGCGCGTACGCGAGGCGTGCCCGGACACCACCGTCGTCGACGGCTACGGCCCCACCGAGACCACCACGTTCGCACTGGCCCACCCCCTGCGCCCGCACGACCCGGTGCCGCGCACGGTGCCCGTCGGGCGGCCGCTGGACAACATGCGGGTGTACGTCCTGGACGCCGCGCTGCGCCCGGTGCCGCCCGGCGTCGCCGGTGAGCTGTACATCGCCGGGGCGGGCCTGGCCCGCGGCTACGCCGGACGGCCCGCGCCGACCGCCGAACGCTTCACCGCCGACCCGCACGGCGCCCTCTTCGGCGCCCCCGGCTCCCGCATGTACCGCACGGGCGACCTCGCGCGGTGGACGGCGGACGGCGTGGTCGAGTTCGCGGGCCGCGCCGACGACCAGGTCAAGCTGCGCGGTTTCCGTATCGAACCGGGCGAGATCGAGGCCGTGCTGGCCCGCCACCCGGGCGTTGCGCAGAGTGCGGTCCTGGTCCGCGAGGACCGGCCGGGCGACCGGCGGCTGGCGGCCTACGTCGTACCGGCCGCCGGCGACGCGGACGGCGACGGCACCCGCGCCCCGTCCCTGGACACCGAAGCGCTGCGCGGGCACCTCGCCGGTGAACTGCCCGACTACATGGTGCCCTCGGCGGTCGTCGTCCTCGGCGCCCTGCCGCTGACCCCCAACGGCAAGGTGGACCGCCGGGCCCTGCCCCGCCCGGAGTACGGGGAGACGACGGGCCGCCGGGCCCCGCGCGACGAGCGCGAGGCGCTGCTCGGCAGCCTGTTCGCCGAGGTGCTCGGGCTGCCCGAAGCGAGCCTGGACGAAGGGTTCTTCGCCCTCGGCGGCGACAGCATCATGGCCATCCAGCTCGTCAGCAAGGTCCGCAGGGCCGGGTACGAGATGTCCGTACGCGACGTCTTCGAGCACCAGACGGCGGCCGGACTGGCCCGCGCCGTCCGGCGCGTGGACGACAGCGCGGACACCGCGGCCGACTCCGCGGGGCGTACCGGACCGGTGCCGCCGACCCCCGTCATCCACTGGCTCCGCGAACTCGGCGGCCCCATCGCACGGTTCAGCCAGTCGCAGGTCGTACGCGTCCCCGCCGGACTGCGGGAGGAGCACCTCACCGGAGCCCTGCAAGCGGTCCTCGACCACCACGACGCCCTGAACATGCGGCTGCACGTCACCGGGAGCGGGTGGGAGCTGGAGATACCGGAGGGCGGCCGGGCCACGGCCACGGCGCTGCTGCGCCGGGTCGACGCGACGGCCGCCGCCCCGGACCCCGACCGCTTCCGCGCGCTGCTGCTCGAAGAGGGCACCGCCGCCCGCGCCCGGCTCGCGCCGGAGGACGGTGTGATGGTGCAGGCGGTGTGGTTCGACGCCGGGCCGCACCGGCAGGGCAGACTCCTGCTGGTCATCCACCACCTGGTCGTCGACGGTGTGTCCTGGCGCATCCTGCTGCCCGACCTGGCCGAGGCGTACCGGGAGCTGGCCGCAGGCCGCACCTCCGCCCTCCAGCCCGTCGGCACCCCCTTGCGCCGCTGGGCACAGCGCTTGCAGGCGCGCGCCGCCGACCCGCTCACCCCCGAGGAACTGGCCCTGTGGACCGACACGGTGGCCACCCCCGGCCCCCGGCTCGGCGCCAACGCCCTCGACCCGGAGCACGACACCCACTCCACGGCCGGGTCGCTCTCCGTGACCTTGCCGTCGTCCGTCACCGAAGCCGTACTGGGCACCGTGCCGGAGGTGTTCCGTGCCGGTGTGGACGACGTCCTGCTGGCGGCCTTCGCCCTCGCCGCCGCCGAATGGCACGCCACCCGCGACACACCACCCGCCGGAACGGCCACCGGGGTCCTGCTGGACCTCGAAGGCCACGGCCGGGCGGAGGACTTCGCGGGCGGCGGCACCGACCTGTCCCGCACCGTCGGCTGGTTCACCGACATCCACCCCGTACGGCTGGACCCGGGACCGTTCGACCGGGCCGACGCCTTCGCCGGCGGACGGGCCGCGGGCGACCTGATCAAGCGCACCAAGGAACAGCTGCGCGCCGCTCCGGACCGCGGCATGGGCTACGGCCTGGCGCGCTACCTCGCCCCGGACACCGCACCGCGGCTCGCCCGGCACCCGCGCCCCGAGATCGCCTTCAACTACCTCGGGCGCTACGCGGTCGGCACCGGCGACGAGGCCGGTGACTGGACCGTCGAGACGGGCGCCGCCACCGGCCCCGACCACGACCCGGACATGCCGCTGTCCCACGTGCTGGAACTGAGCGCCGCCACCCGCGACACCCCGCAGGGCCCCGAACTGGTGGCCGTGTGGACCTGGGCCGGACGGCTGCTGTCCGAGGACGGCGTCCGCGACCTGGCCCGGTGCTGGTTCCGGGCCCTGGAAGCGCTCGCCGAGCACGCGCACCACCCCGACGCCGGCGGGCTCACCCCGTCCGACGTGGCGCTGTCCTCCATAGGCCAGCAGGAGATCGACGAGTTCGAGGAAGAGTTGACGCAGGAGTGGGAGACGCTGCAGTGAGCCGACAGAAGCGGGCCATCGAGGACATCTTTCCGCTCTCCCCGTTGCAGGAGGGCCTGCTGTTCCACAGCGTCTACGACCGGTCGGGCAACGACGTCTACACGGCACAGACGGTCTTCGACCTGGCCGACCCCCTGGACACCGACGCCCTGCGCGCCGCCGTCGCGGCCCTGCTGCGCCGCCACGCGCCGCTGCGCGCCTGCTTCCGGCAGCGCAGGACGGGCGAGTGGGCCCAGCTCGTCCTGCGGGCCGTCGAGCCGGTGTGGGAGGACATCGACCTGAGCGCGCGGCCCGCCGCCGAGCGGGCTGCCGAGGCGGACCGCATCGCCGCCGAGGACCGGGTGCGCCGCTTCGACCTGGCAAGCCCTCCGCTGATGCGCTGCACCCTGATCCGGCTCGGCGGCGGCGCGTACCGCTTCCTGCTGACCAGCCACCACCTGCTGTACGACGGCTGGTCGCTGCCGCTCCTGGCCCGCGAGCTGTTCGCGCTGTACGAGAACGGGGGAGCGGACGGCACGCTGCCCCCGGTGACGCCGTACCGCGGCTATCTGACCTGGCTCGCCGCGCAGGACCGCGACCAGGCGCGGGAGGCCTGGGCCGACGCCCTGTCCGGTCTGGAGGAGGGCACGCTCGTCGCGCCGGGCGCCGACCGCGAACCGGCCATGCCCGAGGAGGCCCACCTCCGGCTCACCGCACAGGACACCGCCGCGCTGACCGGCTGGGCCCGCGAGCGCGGGCTGACGCTCAGCACCGTCGTACAGGGCGCCTGGGCGCTGGTCCTGGCGAGCCTTACGGGGCGGTCCGACGTGGTCGCCGGCATCACGGTCAACGGACGCCCGCCGGAGGTCGACGGCGTCGAGTCGATGGTGGGCCTGTTCATCAACACCCTGCCGCTGCGGCACCGCATCCGGCCCGACGAGACCCTCGAAGCGATGCTGCGGCGGCTCCAGGCCGAACAGTCCCGGCTGACCGCCCACCAGCACCTGGGGCTCTCCGAGATCCAGCGGCAGACCGCGGCCGGCGAACTCTTCGACACCCTCTGCGTCTTCCAGAACTACCCGTCCAGCGGCGCCGGCCGCCGCGCCCTGGGCAACGCCCTGCACGTCACCGGCGTCGCCACCCGGGACGCCACGCACTACCCGCTCGCGCTGATCACCGCCCCCGGCGAGCGGCTGGCCTTCCGACTGGACCACCGGCCGGACGTCTTCGACGAGGCGGCGGCACAGACCGTCCTCGACCGGCTGGGCCGGGTCCTGGACGTGCTCGTGCGCGACCCGGCCCGCCCGGTGGGCCGCATCTCACTGCTCGCCGACGACGAGCGGCGCCGGGTGCTGGAAGAGTGGAACGCCACCGCGCACGAGGTGGCTCCGGCCACCGTGCCGGAGCTGTTCGCCGCGCAGGCGGCCCGTATACCGGATGCCGAGGCGCTGGTGTACGAGGGCGAGTCGCTGACGTACGCCGAACTGGACGCGCGGGCGAACCGGCTGGCCCGGCTGCTGGCCCGGCACGGCACCGGGCCCGGCGCCCGGGTCGCCGTGCTCGTGCCCCGGTCGGCCGGACTGGTCGTCGCGCTGCTCGCCGTCCTCAAGGCGGGAGCCGCGTACGTCCCCGTGGACGCCGACTACCCGGCCGACCGCATCGGCTACGTCCTTCAGGACGCCGCGCCGAGCCTCGTACTGACCGTCTCGGACACCGCGAGAACGGCGGCCGCGACGCCCGGCACCACGCGGCTCGTCCTGGACTCGCCCGACGTGCGCGAAGCGCTGGCGCGGGAGGACGGGGCGGCCCCGGACACCGCCCTCACACCCGGCCTGCCCGCCTACGTCATCTACACCTCGGGCTCCACCGGCCGCCCCAAGGGCGTCGTCGTACCGCACCGCGGCGTGGTCAACCGACTGCTGTGGATGCAGGACACGTACGGCCTGACCGCCGCCGACCGGGTGCTCCAGAAGACCCCGGCCGGGTTCGACGTGTCGGTGTGGGAGTTCTTCTGGCCGCTGCTGACCGGCGCCGTCCTGGTGGTGGCGCGGCCGGAGGGCCACAAGGACCCCGCGTACCTGGCCGAGGTGATCCGCCGCGAGCGGATCACCACCGCGCACTTCGTACCGTCGATGCTCCAGGCGTTCCTGGCCGAGCCCGCCGCGGCCGGCTGCACCAGCCTGGTACGGGTGGTGTGCAGCGGCGAGGCTCTGTCGGGCGAGGTACGCGCACGGTTCGCGCGCACACTGGACGCCTCGCTGCACAACCTGTACGGGCCCACGGAAGCGTCGGTGGACGTCACGTCCTGGGCCTGCGGCGACGAACACACCGGGACGGTGCCCATCGGGCGGCCCGTGTGGAACACCCGCACGTACGTGCTGGACGCGGCGCTCAACCCGGCCGCGCCCGGAGTGCCGGGCGAGCTGTACTTGGCGGGCGTGCAGCTGGCACACGGCTATCTGCACCGCGCCGGGCTGACCGCCGAGCGGTTCGTGGCCTGCCCGTTCGGGGCGCCCGGCACGCGGATGTACCGCACCGGCGACCTCGCGCGCTGGCACGCCGACGGCCACCTGGAGTTCCTGGGCCGCGCCGACGACCAGGTCAAGATCCGCGGTCAGCGCGTCGAACCCGGCGAGATCGAGGCGGTGCTCGCCGCCCACCCGGACGTGGCGCAGACCGCGGTCGTGGTCCGTGAGGACCGGCCCGGCGACCAGCGGCTGGTCGCCTACCTGGTGCCGGCGGCCGGCACCGGACTGGACGGCGCCGCCGTACGGGCGCACGCGGCACGCGAACTGCCGGACCACATGGTGCCGTCGGCCGTCATGGTGCTGGACGCGCTGCCGGTGACGGCCAACGGCAAGCTGGACCGCAAGGCCCTCCCGGCGCCCGGACACGCCGCGGGCGGCGGCGGACGCGCCCCGCGCGACCCCCGCGAGGAGCTCCTGTGCGGCCTGTTCGCCGAGGTGCTCGGCGTGCCCCGGGCCGGCGTCGACGACTCCTTCTTCGACCTCGGCGGCCACTCCCTGCTGGTGACCCGCCTGGTCAGCCGCATCCGCTCGGTCCTGGGCGCCGAACTCACCATCCGCCAGGTCTTCGAGGCACCCACCGTCGCGGCGCTGGCCGCGCTGCTCGACGACGCCGCGGACGCCCGGCCCGCCGTCACCCCGGCCACGCCCCGCCCGGAGCGGATACCGCTGTCCCTCGCGCAGGAACGGCTCTGGTTCCTGCACGGGTTCGAAGGCCCCTCCGCGACGTACAACATGCCCCTCGCCCTGCGGCTGACCGGCCCACTGGACCGGGCCGCGCTGCGCTCCGCCCTCGCCGACCTCGTCGCCCGCCACGAGCCGCTGCGCACCGTCTTCGCCGAGGACGCGCAGGGCGCCCGGCAGGTCGTCGGGGAACCGGCCGGCCTGGAGCCGACCGTCGTCGAGGACGCGGCCGACGGCATCGGGGAACGCCTCGCCGAGGCGGCCCGCCACCCCTTCGACCTGACCGCCGAACCACCTGCCCGCGCCTGGCTGTTCGCGACGGGCCCCGAAGAACACGTCCTGCTCCTGCTCGTCCACCACATCGCCGCCGACGGCTGGTCGGTACGGGTCCTCGCCGACGACCTGGCAACCGCATACACGGCACGGCACACGGGACAGCCGCCCGCCTGGGCGCCGCTGCCGGTGAGCTACGCCGACTACACCCTGTGGCAGCGAGCCGTCCTCGGCTCGCAGGACGACCCCGCCTCGCCGCTGGGCCGCCAGCTCGCGTACTGGCGCGAGGCCCTGGCCGGGCTGCCCGGGGAACTGACGCTCCCGGCCGACCGGACGCGCCCCGCCGTCGCCTCGCACGGCGGCGACCGGATCGACTTCGCCCTCCCGGCCGCCGCCCACGCCGCGCTGACCGGCCTGGCCCGCGCCAACGGCGCCAGCCTCTTCATGGTCTTCCAGGCCGCGCTGGCCGCCCTGCTGTCCCGGCTGGGCGCCGGCACCGACATCCCGATCGGCTCGCCCGTCGCCGGCCGGACCGACGACGCCGTGGAGCAGGTGTCCGGGCTCTTCATCAACACGCTGGTGCTGCGTACGGACGTCTCCGGCGACCCCACCTTCACCGAACTGCTCGCCCGCGTACGGGAGACCGACCTCGCCGCCTACGCCCACCAGGACGTGCCCTTCGAGCGGCTGGTCGAGGAACTGAACCCGGAACGCTCGCTGGCCCGCCACCCGCTGTTCCAGGTCATGCTGGCCGCCGCCCAGGACGGCAACGGCGAACCGGTCCGGCTGCCCGGCCTCACCACGGCCCCCGTGCGCGCCGACACCGGCACCGCGCAGTTCGACCTCTACCTCACCCTCCGGGAACGCCACACCGAGGACGGCAGCCCCGAAGGCGTGTCCCTGAGCCTGGAGTTCAGCACCGACCTCTTCGACCGCGCCACGGCCGAGACCCTCGCCGCGCGCCTGACCCGCGTCCTGGACGCGGCCGCCACCGCCCCCGACACGCCCCTGCGCGACCTCGGCCTGCTCGACGCTGACGAACGCGCACGCGTCCTGACCACCTGGAACGCCACCGCGACCGCGCTGCCCGCCGCCTCGGTCACCGACCTGTTCGAGGCACAGGCCGCCCGCACCCCGCACGCGGTCGCCGTCGAACACGACGGCGGCAGCATGACGTACGCCGAACTGAACACCGCCGCCAACCGGCTGGCCCACCACCTGATCACGCAGGGCTGCGGCCCCGAACGGTACGTCGCCCTCGCACTGCCCCGCACCGGACAGCTCACCGTGGCGCTGCTCGCCGTCCTCAAGACCGGCGCGGCCTACCTGCCGCTCGACCTCGACCACCCCGCCGACCGGCTCGCCCTGATGGTCCAGGAGGCGGCGCCCGCACTCACCCTCACCACCACCGGCGCCCGCCTCCCGCACCCGGGCCCCGCGCTGCTCCTCGACACCCCGCAGGCCCGGGACACGCTCGCCCGGCAGCCCGCGGACAACCCGGCCGACAGCGACCGCACGGCGCCCAGCGCGCCACAGCACCCGGCGTACGTCATCTACACCTCCGGCTCCACCGGCCGGCCCAAGGGCGTGGTCGTACTGCGCGGCGCCCTGCTCAACTTCCTGCACGACATGGGCGACCGGCTCGCCCTCGGCCCCGCCGACCGGCTGCTCGCCGTGACCACCCTCGGCTTCGACATCGCCGGACTGGAGATCTTCGGTCCGCTGCTGCGCGGCGCCACCGTCGTGCTCGCCGGCCGCGACACCGTACGCGACCCGGCCGCGCTGCGCGCCCTCGCCGCCGACGGCGCCACCGTCATGCAGGCCACCCCCAGCCTCTGGCACGCCTTGGTCTCCGACGGCGAGCCCGGCTTCCTGCGCGGCATCCGGGTGCTCACCGGCGGCGAGCCACTGCCCGCCGCCCTGGCCGCGACGCTGCACGCGCACGCCGCGTCGGTCACCAACCTCTACGGCCCCACCGAGACCACCATCTGGTCCACCGCCGCCGAGATCGCCGGGAACACCGCCGGCACGCCCGTCATCGGCCGTCCGGTCGCCAACACCCGTACGTACGTCCTCGACCGCGCCCTGCGCCCGGTGCCGCCCGGCGTGGCAGGCGAACTCCACATCGCGGGCGCGGGTGTGACCCGCGGCTACCTCGGCCGCCACGGCCTGACCGCCGAACGGTTCGTCGCGGACCCCTACGCCGCCGCCCACCACGACCCGGGCGGCCGGATGTACCGCACCGGCGACCTCGTCCGGTGGACCGCCGACGGCACCCTCCAGTTCCTCGGGCGCGCCGACGACCAGGTCAAGCTGCGCGGCTTCCGTATCGAACCCGGCGAGATCGAAGCCGTGCTGGCCGGCCGCCCGGACGTCGCGCGGGCCGCCGTCGTGGTCCGCGAGGACCGGCCGGGGGACCGGCGGCTGGTGGCCTACACGGTGCCCGCCGACGCCGTCGCCCCGTCACCCGCCGTACTGCGCGACCACGTTGCCGCCGCCCTGCCCGAGTACATGGTGCCCGCCGCGTACGTCACGCTCGACGCGCTGCCGCTGACCCCGAACGGCAAACTGGACCGCAAGGCCCTGCCCGCGCCCGAGCACGGCACGGGCAGCGGCGGACGCGCCCCGCGCGGACCCCGCGAAGAGATCCTGTGCGAACTGTTCGCCGACGTACTGGGCGTCCCCGAGGTCTCCATAGACGACGACTTCTTCGCCCTCGGCGGCCACTCCCTGCTGGCCACCCGGCTGGCCGCCCGCGTCCGCAGCGCGCTCGGCGCCGAACTGGCCGTCCGCGGACTGTTCGAGGCGCCCACCGTCGCCCGGCTGGCCGCACTGCTCGACGGCGCGGGACACGCCCGCCGCGGCGTGACCGCCGGGCCCCGGCCCGAGCGGCTGCCCCTGTCGTACGCCCAGCAGCGCCTGTGGTTCCTCAACCGCTACGAAGGCCCGAGCGCCACCTACAACATGCCGCTCGCGCTGCGCCTATCGGGCCGCCTGGACCGGGCGGCGCTGCGGGCCGCGCTCGCGGACCTGGTGGCCCGCCACGAGCCGCTGCGCACCGTCTTCGCCGAGGACGAGGACGGCTCGTACCAGGTGGTCCTGGACGACGCCGTGCTGGAGCCCGACGTTGTCGAAGTGACCGGGGACGGCCTGGACGCGGCCCTGTCCGAAGCGGCCGCGCACGCCTTCGACCTGTCCGCCGAGGTGCCGGTGCGCGCCTGGCTGTTCGCCGTCGCGCCCGAAGAGCACGTCCTGCTGCTCCTCGTGCACCACATCGCGGCCGACGGCTGGTCGCTGCCGGTCGTCTCCCGTGACCTCGCCCGTGCCTACACAGCCCGCGGCGCCGGGCAGCGGCCCGACTGGCGCCCGCTGCCCGTGCAGTACGCCGACCACACACTCTGGCAGCGCGACGTCCTCGGCGCGGCCGGGGACCCCGAATCGCCCCTCGGCGAGCAACTGGCCTACTGGCGCGCCGCTTTGGCGGAGCTGCCGGAGGAGATCGCCCTGCCGGCCGACCGGCCCCGCCCCGCCACGCCCTCGCACCAGGGCGGCCGGATCGACTTCACCGTCCCCGCCGGCCTCCACGCGGCCCTGGCCGGGCTCGCCCGCGAGACGCGCTCCAGCCTGTTCATGGTGCTCCAGTCGGCCCTGGCCGCCCTGCTCTCCCGGCTCGGCGCCGGACGGGACATCCCCCTCGGCAGCCCCGTCGCCGGACGCGCGGACGAGGCCGTGGAAGACCTCGTCGGCCTGTTCGTCAACACGCTCGTGCTGCGCACCGACCTGACGGGCACCCCCACCTTCGCCCAGCTCGTCGAGCGGGTACGGGAGACCGACCTCGCCGCCTACGCCCACCAGGACGTGCCCTTCGAACGGCTCGTCGAGGACCTCAACCCGCAACGCTCGCCGTCCCGCCACCCGCTCTTCCAGGTCCTGCTGGTCCTGGACAACGCGATACGGCAGCAGACCCCGCCCGGCCTCCCCGGCCTCACCGCCGCCCCCCAGCCGGTGCACACCGGCGTCGCCCGCTTCGACCTGCTGTTCTCCTTCACCGAGCGACGCGGCACCGACGGCGCGCCACTGGGCGTCGACGCGGCGCTGGAATACAGCGCCGACCTCTTCGACCACGCCACCGCCGCCGCGCTCACCACCCGGCTGCTGCGGCTGATGACGGCCGTCACCACCGACCCGCACCAGGACGTGCACGCCCTGGACGTCATGGGCCCCGACGAGCGGCACCAGGTCCTGACAGGCTGGAACGACACCGCGCGCGACCTGCCCGCCACCACCCTGCCCGCGCTGTTCGAGCAGCAGGCGGCGCTGCGCCCCACGGCACCGGGCGTCATCGACGGGGACACCGTCCTCACCTACGGCGAACTGAACATCCGCGCCAACCGGCTCGCCCGCCGCCTCGTCGCCCGCGGCGCAGGCCCCGAACAGCGGGTGGCCATCGCCCTGCCGCGCTCCGCCGCCTGGCCGGTGGCGCTGCTCGCCGTCCTGAAGACCGGCGCCGCCTGGCTGCCCGTCGACCCCCGGCAGCCCGAAGAGCGCGTCGCCTTCATCCTCCAGGACAGCCGCCCCGCCCTGGTGCTCGACACCGACGACACGGACCTGCCGGACCTGGCCGCGCTCTCCGGCGCCGACCTCACCGACGCCGAACGCACCGCCCCCCTCTCGCCGCACCACCCCGCGTACGTCATCTACACCTCCGGCTCCACCGGCCGCCCCAAGGCCGTCGTGATGCCGGCCGGTGCCCTGGTCAACCTGCTGGCCTGGCACGCGGACGCGGTGCCCGGCGGCCCCGGCTCCGTCACCGCCCAGTTCACCGCCGTCGGCTTCGACGTCTGCGCACAGGAAATGCTCTCCGCGCTGCTGCACGGCGGCACCCTGGCGATCTGCCCCGACGACGTACGCCGCGACCCCGACGCGCTGGCCGCCTGGCTGGAACGGCACGCCGTACAGGAGCTGTACGCACCGAACCTGGTCGTGGACGCCGTCTGCCGCGCCGCCGACGAGCAGGGACTGCGGCTGCCCGCACTGCGCCACGTCGCCCAGGCGGGCGAGGCGCTGACCCCGCGCGGCGCCGTCCAGCACTTCCACGCCCGCCGCCCGCACAGCACCCTGCACAACCACTACGGGCCGACCGAGACACACGTGGTCACCGCCCGCACCATGGACGGCGACCCGGGCGCCTGGCCGGAGGCCGCGCCGATCGGCCGGCCGGTCACCAACACCCGTGCCTACGTCCTCGACAGCGGCCTGCGGCCGGTGCCGCCGGGCGTCGTGGGCGAGCTGTACATCGCGGGCGCCGGGCTGGCCCGCGGCTACTGGGACCGTCCGGCGCTGACCGCGCAGCGGTTCGTGGCCTGCCCGTTCGGGGCGCCGGGGGAGCGGATGTACCGCACCGGCGACCTCGCACGGTGGAACGGCGACGGCGAACTGGACTACCGCGGCCGGGCCGACGACCAGGTCAAGATCCGCGGCTTCCGCATCGAACCGGGCGAGGTACGGGCCCTGCTGCTGCGCCACCCGGACGTCGCGGGCGCCGCCGTGACCGTCCGCGAGGACACCCCGGGCGACCGCCGCCTGGTGGCGTACGCGGTGCCCGCGGACGGCGCCGCGCTCGACACCGCGGCCCTGCGCGCATACGCCAGGGACGCGCTGCCCGACTACATGGTGCCGTCGGCGGTCGTCGCGCTGGACGCGCTGCCGCTGACCCCCAACGGCAAACTGGACCGCCGGGCACTGCCCGCGCCCGCCCCCGGCACGGACGGCGACGGCACCGGCCGGGCGCCGCGCTCCCCGCAGGAGGAGATCCTGTGCCAGGTCTACGCCGAGGTGCTGGGTGTCCCCGAGGTCACCATCGACGACGACTTCTTCGCGCTCGGCGGCCACTCGCTGCTGGCCACCCGGCTGGCCGGCCGCATCCGCGCCACCCTCGCCGTCGAGGTCGCGGTCCGGCAGGTCTTCGAGGCACCCACCGTCGCGGCGCTCGCCGCGCTCCTGGCGGACGCCGCGGGAGCCCGTACGCCGGTCACCGCCGTCGTGCCCCGGCCCGCCCGGGTGCCGCTGTCCTTCGCCCAGCAGCGCCTGTGGTTCCTCGAACGCCTCCAGGGCCCGAGCGCCACGTACAACATCGCGGCCGGCATGCGCATCGCCGGACCCCTGGACGTGCACGCGCTCCGCGCGGCACTGGCGGACACCGTGGCCCGGCACGAGTCGCTGCGCACCGTCTACGCCGAGGACGCCGAAGGACCGCACCAGGTCCTGCTGGCGGACGCCGTCCCCGAGCTGCGCGTCACGGCCGCGGCCGAGGACGACGTGGCGGACCTCGCCGCCGAGGCCGCCCGGATTCCCTTCGACATCGCCCGCGAACTGCCCGTACGCGCACACCTCTTCGCGATCACACCCGAGGACCACGTCCTCGTCGTGGTGCTGCACCACATCGCGGGCGACGGCTGGTCGATGCCCGTCCTCGGGCGCGACGTCGGCACCGCCTACGCGGCCCGGCGCGCGGGCCACGCCCCCGCCTGGCCGGCCCCCGCCGTGCAGTACGCCGACTTCACCCTGTGGCAGCGGGCCGTCCTGGGCTCCGAGGACGACCCGGACAGCACCGTCAGCCGCCAGCTCGACCACTGGCGGCGCACGCTCGACGGCACTCCGCAGGAACTCGCGCTGCCCGCCGACCGGCCCCGCCCCACGCGGCCCACGCACGAAGGCGCCTTGGCCGGCTTCACGATCCCGGCCGAGCTGTACGGACGGCTGCGCGACGTGGCGCGGCAGTCCCGCGCCAGCCTGTTCATGGTGCTCCAGGCGGGCCTGGCCGCGCTGCTGACGCGGCTCGGCGCGGGCACCGACATCCCGGTGGGCGCCCCCGTCGCCGGCCGCACCGACGACGCGCTCGGCGACGTGGCCGGGCTGTTCGTCAACACCCTCGTGCTGCGCACCGACACGTCCGGCACCCCCACCTTCACCGAACTGGTCGCCCGCGTACGGGAGACCGACCTCGCCGCCTACGCCCACCAGGACGTGCCCTTCGAACGGCTCGTGGAGGCACTGGCCCCGCAGCGGTCACTGGCCCGCCACCCGCTGTTCCAGGTCGCGCTGGCCCTCAACAACACCGCGCAGCCGGCCGCCGCCGGCGCCATGACGCTGCCCGGGACGGCCATCACCCCGTACGCCGTCGGCACCGCCACCGCCAAGGTCGACCTCGCCTTCGCCCTCCACGAGCGCCACGACGCGGAACACGGCGGCCTGCACGGCGTCCTCGAATACAGCACCGACCTCTTCGACCCGGCCACCGCACACCGGCTGGCCGAACGCTACGTACGCCTGCTGGACGCGGTCTCCGCCGACCCCGGCCGCCCCGTCGCGCACGCCGGCATCCTGGACGCGGACGAACGGCGCCGAGTCCTCGGTGAATGGGCCGCCACCGCGCCCGCGCTGCCCGCCCGCACCCTGCCCTCGATGATCGAGGAACAGGCCGCGCGGACCCCGGACAGCACCGCCGTGGAAAGCGCCGGACACCGGCTCTCCTACGCCGAACTCAACGCCCGAGCCAACCGGCTGGCCCGCCTGCTCGCCGCTCGCGGCGCCGGCCCCGAACAGCTGGTCGCGCTCGCCCTGCCCCGCTCGGCCGACTGGGTGGTGGCCATGCTCGCCGTGGTCAAGACCGGGGCCGCGTGGGTTCCCGTGGACCCGCATTACCCGGCCGACCGCATCGCCTACATGCTCGGCGACGCCCGCCCGGCGCTCGTCCTGACCGAGCCCGGGACCCGCGACCGGGTCACCGGCGCTGTGGACGAACGGACCGTGGACGGCCGGACCGTGGACCTGGGCGACGCGGCGGTGCGGGACACCCTCGCCGCCCTGCCGGACACCGACCTCACCGACGCCGACCGCACGGCCCCCCTGCACCCCTCCCACACCGCGTACGTCATCTACACCTCCGGCTCCACCGGCCGCCCCAAGGGCGTGGCCGTCACCCACCGCGGCCTGCACTCCCTGATCCGCAGCCACCTCGATACGTTCGCGCTGGACGGCGACAGCCGCGCCATGCAGCTGATGTCGCTCAGCTTCGACGCCGCCGTCGCCGACGTGACCCAGACCCTGGCCGCCGGGGCGACGCTGGTGCTCGGACCCGCCGACGGGCCCGTCGCCGGTGAGGAACTCGCCGAACTGCTGACCAAGTCGGCCGCCACCCACGTCCTGCTGCCCCCGTCGGTCCTGGCCACCGTGCCCGAGGACCGCGCGCCGACCGTACGGGCCGTGATGACCGGCGGCGAGGCGTTCACCCCGGACCTGGCCCGGCGCTGGACCCGCGGCGGACGCCGGGTGATCGACGCGTACGGGCCGACCGAGGCCACCGTCACCGCGGCGATGAGCCGCCCGCTGGCCGAGGACGAGGCACCGCACATCGGCGGCCCGGTCGCCGGCACCGCCCTGTACGTGCTCGACACCGGACTGCACCCGGCCGCCCCCGGCGTCGGCGGCGAGCTGTACATCGCGGGCGCCGGGCTGGCCCGCGGCTACCTGCACCGCCCCGGCCTGACCGCGGAGCGCTTCGTCGCCTGCCCGTTCGGCGCGCCGGGGGAGCGGATGTACCGCACCGGCGACCTGGTGCGGTGGCGCGCCGACGGCAACCTGGAATTCCTGGGCCGCGCCGACGACCAGGTCAAGGTCCGCGGCTTCCGCGTCGAGCCGGGCGAGGTGGCGGCCGCGGTCGCCGGCCACCCCGGCGTCGACCGGGCCGAGGTGCTGCTGCGCGAGGACCGGCCCGGCGACCGCAGGCTGGTCGCCTACGCCGTGCCCGCCGACGGCGCGGCCCCCACCCCCGCCGGCCTTCGCGCGTACCTCGCCGAACGGCTCCCGGGCCACCTCGTGCCCGCCGCCTTCGTCCTCCTGGACGCACTGCCGCTCACCCCGAACGGCAAGCTGGACCGGGCGGCGCTGCCCGCGCCCGACTACGCGGCGGGCGGCACCGGCGGCACCGGGCGCGCGCCGCGCACCCCGCAGGAGGAGATCCTGTGCGGCCTGTTCGCCGAGGTCCTCGGCGTGCCCGAAGTGGGCGCCGACGACGGCTTCTTCGACCTCGGCGGACATTCGCTGCTGGCCACCCGGCTCGTCAGCCGCATCCGCTCGGTCCTCGGTACGGAGGTGAGCATCCGCTCGCTGTTCGAGACGCCCACCCCGGCGGGGCAGGCCGCGGCCCTCGGCCGGGACACCGCCACCCGCGCCCGGATCACCTCCGGGCCGCGCCCCGCACGGGTTCCGCTGTCCTACGGGCAGCGCCGCCTGTGGTTCCTCAACCGCTTCGAGGGCGCCAGTGCGGGCTACAACATGCCGCTGTCGCTGCGGCTGTCCGGACCGCTGGACCGCGCGGCCCTCGCCGCCGCCGTCCGGGACGTGGCCATCCGCCACGAGCCGCTGCGCACCGTCTTCGGCGAGGACGCCGAAGGCCCGTACCAGCGTGTGCTGGACCCCGGCGCGGCCCGCGTGGACCTCACCGTGGTGCCCGTCACCGCGGCGGAGCTGGACGACCGGGTCACCGAGGCCGCCCGGCACCCCTTCGACCTGGCGCGGCCCGAACCCCCGGTGCGCGTCCACCTCTTCGCGGCCGGAGAGGAGGACCACGTCCTGCTGTTCCTGATGCACCACATCGCCGCCGACGGCTGGTCCGTCCCGCTGCTGGCCGGCGACCTGACGCGGGCCTACCTCGCCCGGCGCGGCGGTACGGCACCCGACTGGGCGCCACTGCCTGTCAGTTACGCCGACTACACACTGTGGCAGCGCGAACTGCTCGGCTCGGAGGACGACCCGGACAGCGCGGTCAGCGCCCAGCTGGCCCACTGGACCGAGGCGCTGGCCGGACTGCCGGAGGAACTGGCACTGCCCACCGACCGCCCCCGGCCCGCGGCACCCACGTACACCGGCGACCGGTTCGACATCGACATCCCCGCCGGTCTGCACGGGAGGCTGCGCGACCTGGCCAAGGAGCACAACGCCAGTGTGTTCATGGTGCTCCAGGCGGCCCTGGCGACGCTGCTGCACCGGCTGGGCGCCGGTGAGGACATCCCGATCGGCTCGCCGGTCGCCGGGCGCACCGACGACGCGCTCGACGACCTCGTGGGCTTCTTCGTCAACACCCTGGTCCTGCGCACCGACGTGTCCGGCAGCCCCACCTTCGCCGAACTGCTCGGCCGCGTACGGGAGACGGTGCTCACCGCCTACGCCCACCAGGACGTACCGTTCGAACGGCTGGTGGACACCCTCAGCCCGGAACGCACCCTGGCCCGGCACCCGCTGTTCCAGGTCGTGCTCTCCCTCAACAACACCGACCGGGTGGCCTCCCGCACCGCGGGCGACCACGGCCTGACGGTGACCGGCCACCCCGTCGGCACCGGCACCGCCAACTTCGACCTGCTCTTCGGCTTCGGCGAACTGCCCGGCGGCCCGGACGGGCCCGGCGGCATGTACTGCTCCGTCGAGTACAGCGCCGACCTGTTCGACGCCGGTACGGTACGGGCCCTCGCCGACCGGTACGTACGCCTGCTGGCCGCCGTGGCGGCCCGGCCCGGCACCCCCGTCGGCCGCCTCGACATCCTGGACGCGGGGGAGCGCCACCAGATCCTGGAACGGTGGAACGCCACGGCGCTCGACGTGCCGCGGCTCACCTGGCCGCGGCTCTTCGAGGCGCAGGCCGCGCGCACCCCGCAGGGCACGGCCGTCGACTTCCAGGGCACCGCGGTCTCCTTCGCGGAACTGAACGACCGGGCCAACCGGCTGGCCCACCACCTCGTCGCCGCCGGCGTCGGCCCCGAGCAGTTCGTGGCCCTCGCGCTGCCCCGCACCGACGAGCTGATCGTGGCGCTGGTCGCCCTGCTCAAGTCCGGCGCGGCCTACCTGCCCGTCGACCCCAACTACCCGGCCGACCGGATCGCGTACATGCTGGAGCAGGCCCGGCCCGCGCTCATCGTCACCACCGCCGGGGCCGCCGGCGCGCTGCCCGCGGCCGGGACGCCGCGGCTGCTGCTCGACGACCCCGGCGTGCGCGCCGCGATCGCCGCCCGGCCCGCCCACGACCCGGCGGACCACGACCGCACCGCCCCACTGCGCCTCGACAGCGCCGCCTACGCCATCTACACCAGCGGCTCCACCGGCCGCCCCAAGGGCGTCGTCGTCCCGCACACCGGTATCGCCTCCCTCGCGGCGGCACACGCCGACCGGTTCGCCCTGGACGCCACCAGCCGCGTCCTGCAACTGGTCTCGCCCAACTTCGACGCCGCCGTAGGCGACTTCGTGATGACCCTGCTGACCGGTGCCACCATGGTCCTCGGCCCGGCCACCGGCCACGTGGGCGGCGACGAACTCGCCGAGCTGATCACCGAACGCCGGGTCACGCACATGGCCGTCCCGCCGACGCTGCTGGCCACCCTCGACCCCGGGCGGGCCCGCACGCTGCGCGGCGTCCTGATGGGCGGCGAGTCCTTCCCCGCCGAACTGGCCCGCCGCTGGCACGACGCGGACGTGCGCGTCGTCAACGTCTACGGCGCCACCGAGTCGACCGTACTGACCACCATGAGCGCCCCGCTGACCGGCCGGGACACCCCCGACGCCGGCGGGCCGATCGCCAACGACCGCCTGTACGTCCTGGACGGCGCCCTGAACCCGGTGCCCCCGGGCGTGCCCGGCGAGGCGTACCTCGCAGGCGGCTCGGTGGCCCGCGGCTATCTGCACCGGCCCGGCCTGAGCGCCGAACGCTTCGTGGCCGACCCGTTCGGCGCGCCGGGCGAACGGATGTACCGCACCGGCGACCTGGTGCGCTGGACCGGCGCCGGCACGGTGGTGTTCGCGGGCCGGGCCGACGAGCAGGTCAAGATCCGCGGCTTCCGCGTCGAGCCCGGCGAGATCGAGGCGGTGCTCAGCCGGCACCCCTCGGTCGCCCAGGCCCTGGTGACGGTCCGCGAGGACCGGCCCGGCGACCGGAAGCTGGTGGCCTACCTGGTGGCCGCGGCGTCCGGCGCCGACACCGGGGAACTGCGCGCCCACCTCGCCGGGCACCTGCCCGACTACATGGTGCCCGCGGCCCTGGTCGTCCTGGACGCGTTCCCGCTCACCCCGAACGGCAAGGTCGACCGGCGCGCCCTGCCCGTACCGGACCTGGGCACCGGCACGCCGGGCCGCGGGCCGCGCGACGCGCGCGAACGCCACATCTGCGAGCTGTACGCGGAGATCCTGGGGCTGCCGGCCGTCGGCATCGACGACGAGTTCTTCGCGCTGGGCGGCGACAGCATCATGTCCATCCAGCTCGCCAGCCGGGCCCGCCGCAAGGGCCTGGTGATCTCCGCCAAGGACGTGTTCGAGCACAAGACACCGGCCGCCCTCGCCCTGATCGCCACCGACGCCGCCGACGAGGCCGCGGAGGAGGCGGGCGCCGGCATCGGAGCCGTACCGCTGACACCGATCGTGCACTGGTTCGCCGAACTCGGCGGCCCGGTCGACGGACTGCACCAGTGGCGGATGCTCCAGGCCCCCGCCGGCTGCGACCGGGACCGGCTGGCGGCCACCGTCCAGACGCTGCTGGACCACCACGACGCGCTACGGATGCGGCTGCACGCCGGGCCCGGCACACCCGCCGAAGGACCGGACACCGGACGGCACTGGCAGCTGGAGGTGACCGCGCCGGGGACCGTGCGCGCCGAGGACGCGGTCCTGCACGTCGACTGCCGCGGCCTGGAGACGGACGCCTTCCACAAGCTGATGGCCCAGCACGCCGACGACGCCCGCGACCGGCTCTCGCTGCGCGAGGGACGCCTCGTCCAGGCCGTATGGTTCGACCGCGGCACCGAAGGGCCGGGCCGGATCTTCCTCAGCGTCCACCACCTCGCCGTGGACGGCGTCTCCTGGCGCATCCTGCTGCCCGACATCGAAGAGGCCTGGCAGGCGGTCACCGCCGGGGAGACCCCCGCGCTCCAGCCCGCCGGCACCTCCGTACGGCGCTGGGCCACCCGCCTGGCCGACTGGGCCCTGGAAGCCGACCGCGAGGCGCAACTCCTGTACTGGGAGAACGTGGTGAGCCGCACGGAACCGCTGCTGGGCCGCCGCGCGCTCGACCACGGCCGGGACGTCAACACCCGGGCCGCGCTCCTGGAGCGGACCCTGCCCGCCGATATCACCGAGGCCGTGCTGACGACGGTGCCGGACACCTTCCACACCGGCGTCAACGAGGTGCTGCTCACCGCGCTGGCCCTGGCCGTCGCCGAGGTGCGCGGCACGGCCCCGTCCGGGGTGCTCGTCGACCTCGAAGGCCACGGCCGCGAGGAGGAGGCCCTGCCGGGCTCCGAACTCTCCCGCACCGTCGGGTGGTTCACGAACATGTACCCGGTGCTGCTGGACCCCGGCGTGTACGACCGCGCCGAGGCCCTGTCCGGCGGGCCCGCCGCCGGCCGGGTCCTCAAACGGATCAAGGACCAGCTCAACGCCGTACCGGACAGCGGTCTGGGCTACGGGGCGCTGCGCTACCTCAACCCCCGCACCGGACCGCGGCTCGCCGCGCACCCCGGCCCCCAGATCGGCTTCAACTACCTGGGCCGGTTCGCCGAGACCGACACCACCGGGCCGGCCACCGACTTCTCGGTGCTCGCCGACCTCGGCGCGGCCGGCGGCCAGCACCCGCTGATGCGCCTGCCGCACGCCCTCGACCTCGCCGCGGTCACCCGCGACGGCGCGCGCGGACCCGAACTGGTGGCGAACTGGCTGTACGCGCGCGAAGTGCTCTCCCAGGACGAGGTACGCCGTATCGCCGACGCGTGGTTCCGGGCGCTGGGGGCGCTCGTGGAGCACGCCCGGCGGCCGGAGACGGGCGGCCACACCCCGTCGGACATGGCGCTGGTGCAGGTGAGCCAGAGCGAAATCGATCTGCTGGAAGACGAGTGGAGGACGCCGTAATGAGTCAGTCGGGGTTGGAAGAGATCCTGCCGCTGTCACCGCTGCAGGAGGGCATCTTCTTCCACAGCGTCTACGACGAGACGGCACCGGACCTCTACGCGGTCCAGCTCGTGGTGGACCTGGAAGGACCGCTGGACCCGGCGGCGCTGCGGGCCGCGGCCGCCGGGCTGCTGCGCCGCCACGCGAACCTGCGCGCCGGGTTCCGCTACCAGGGCGTCAGCCGCCCGCTGCAGATCGTGTACCGCGAGGTGCCGGTGCCCTGGCACGACGTGGACCTCACGGACCTGCCGGAGGACGGCCGGGCCGCCGAAGCGGACCGCGTCGTCGCCGAGGACCGGGCCCGCCGCATCGACCTCACCCGGCCACCGCTGATGCGCTTCACCCTCGTCCGGCTCGACGCCCGGCAGCACCGGCTGATCCTGACGTTCCACCACGTCCTGCTCGACGGCTGGTCGCTGCCGGTGCTGTGGCGGGAGCTGTTCGCCCTCTACAAGAGCCGGGGCGACACCACCGGGCTGCCCACCGTGCGGCCCTACCGCGACTACCTGGCCTGGCTCAACGGCCAGGACCGCGCCGCCGCCGAGGCCGCCTGGCGCGCCGCGCTGGCCGGCCTCGACGGGCCCACCCTCGTCGCGCCCGACGCCGGGCAGGTCTCGATGGTGCCCGGCCAGATCAACGTCAAGCTGTCCGAGCGGACCACCACCGCGCTCACCGGATGGGCCCGGGACCGCGGGCTGACCATGGGCACCGTCCTGCAGGGCGTGTGGGCCCTGGTGCTGTCCCGGCTGACCGGCCGCGACGACGTGGTGTGCGGGGTGACGGTCTCCGGGCGGCCGTCCGAGATCGACGGCGTCGAGTCCATGATCGGCCTGTTCATCAACACCGTGCCGATGCGCGCCGACCTGCGGCCCGCCGAGCCGATGTCCGGGTTCCTGCACCGCCTCCAGGAGAGCCAGACCGCGCTGCTGGCCCACCACCACATGGGCCTGTCGGACATCCACAAGGTCGCCGGGTCCGGCATCCGCGGCGCCCTGTTCGACACCCTGACGGTCTTCGAGAACTACCCCAGCGGCGGTGGCGGTGGCGGCGCCTCGGCCGCCGCCCTCAAAGTCACCCGGGTCGACAGCCAGGACGCCAACCACTACCCGCTGTCGCTGATCGGCGCGCCCGGCGACCGCATCTGGCTGCGCCTGGACCACCGCCCCGACCTGTACGACGAGGCCGCGGCGCGGGCCGTCATGGACCGGGTGGTACGGGCCCTGGAGGCGGTGGCCGCCGCGCCGGACACCCCCGTCGCCGGGATCACCGCGGCGAGCGAACCCGCGGGCGGGCAGCTGCCGCACGCCCTGACCGGCGCCGAACGGCCCGTGCCCGACGCCGGGCTGGCCCGCCTCTTCCGCGACAGGGCCGAACACGCGCCGGACGCCCCCGCGGTGGTCTCGGACGGCCTCACCCTCACCTACGCCGACCTCGACGCCCGCTCCAGCCGGCTCGCCCACCGCCTGGCCGAGCGGGGCGTGGGGCCGGAGTCGCCGGTCGCGATGGTGCTGGAGCGCTCGGCGCAGGTGCCGGTCACCGTACTCGGCATCCTCAAGGCGGGCGGCCACTACGTGCCGCTGCACGACACCTGGCCGACGGAACGGATGCGCCAGGCCGTCGCGGAGGCCGGCGCCGAGGTGGTCGTCACCGACCGCGCGTCGGCGGCGCGCGCCGACGACCTGGGCCTGCGGACCGTCGTCGTGGACGACGGCTCCTTCGACGGGCTGCCCGCCACCGCGCCCGACGTGCCCGTGCACGCCGACCAGCTGGCGTACGTGATGTTCACCTCCGGCTCCACCGGGCGGCCCAAGGGCGTCGGCGTCACCCAGCGCGGCGTCGCCGAGTTGGCCTTCGACGCCCGCTGGCACACCGGGGCGCACGAGCGGGTCCTGATGAACGCCACCACCGCCTTCGACGCCTCCACCTACGAACTGTGGATACCCCTGCTGGCCGGTCACCGGATCGTGGTCGTACCGCCCGGCGGGCCCGACGTCGCCACCGTGGAACGGGTGATCAGGGAACACGGGGTGACCGGCGCGCTGCTGACCACCGCGCTGTTCAACCTGCTCGCCGAGGAACGCCCGGAGGCCTTCGCCGGGATGCGGGAGGTCACCACCGGCGGCGACGCGGCCTCCGCTGAGGCGTTCCGCCGGGTCCTGCGGCACTGCCCGGACCTGACCGTCACCAACCTGTACGGCCCGACCGAGATCACCATGAACGCCACCCACCACGCGGTCACCGACCCGGACGCCCTGGGCTCCGCGGTGCCGATCGGCGGGCCCATGGACAACACCCGGCTGTACGTCCTGGGCGGCGGCCTGCTGCCCGTACCGGACGGGGTGCCCGGCGAACTGTACGTCGCGGGCGCGGGCCTGGCCCGGGGCTACGCGGGCCGCTCCGCCGCCACCGCCGAACGGTTCGTCGCCGACCCGTTCGGGCCGCCCGGCGCCCGGATGTACCGCACCGGAGACCTGGTGCGCCGCGGCCCCGGCGGCGCCCTGGAGTTCACCGGCCGCGCCGACCAGCAGGTCAAGATCCGCGGCTTCCGCGTCGAACCGGGCGAGATCGAGGCGGTCCTCGGCCGGCACCCCGCGGTCGGCCAGAGCGTGGTCGCCGCCCGCCTCGACGGGGCCGGCGAGAAGCGCCTGGTGGCGTACGTCGTGCCGGCCGCGCAGGCCGGGCCCGACGGCCCCGCGGCGGAGGATCTGCGCGGGCACGCCGCCATGGCGCTGCCCGGCTACATGGTGCCCACCGCGTTCGTCACCCTCGGCGCGCTGCCCGTGATGCCCAACGGCAAGGTCGACCGCAAGGCGCTGCCCGAACCCGACTGGGACTCGGCGGTACTGGGCCGCGGGCCCCGCGGCCCGCGCGAGGAGATCCTGTGCGGCCTGTTCGCCGAGGTCCTCGGCGTCGCCCGCGTCGGCATCGACGACAGCCTCTTCGACCTCGGCGGCAACTCCCTGATGGCCACCCGCCTGGTCAGCCGCATCCGCTCCACGCTCCGTACCGAGCTGGCCATCCGCGAACTGTTCGAGGCGCCGACGGTGGCGGGCCTGTCCGCCGTCCTGGACCGGTCGGCGGGCGGGCGCACCGGCGTCCGCGCCGTCACCCCGCGCCCCGAGCACGTACCGCTGTCCTTCGCGCAGCAGCGGCTGTGGTTCCTCAACCGCGTCGAGGGCGCCAACCCGACGTACAACCTCCCGGTCACGCTGCGGCTGACCGGCCGCCTGGACCGGGACGCCCTGCGCGCCGCGCTCGGCGACCTCAGCGACCGGCACGAGCCGCTGCGCACCGCCTTCGGGCAGGACGACTTCGGCCCGTACCAGCGGGTGCTGCCGCCGGCGCCCTTCGAGCTGGAGACCGTCGAGGCCACCGAGGACCGGCTGCGGGACCAGCTCGACGCGGCCGTGGAGCACCGGTTCGACCTGACCGCCGACGCCCCCGTACGCGCCTGGCTGTTCGCACTGTCCGACCACGAACACGTCCTGCTGCTGCTCCTGCACCACATCGCGGCCGACGGCTGGTCCATGCCGCTGCTGCGGCGCGACCTGACCGTGGCCTACACCGCCCGCTGCGAGGGGCGCGCCCCGCAGTTCCAGCCACTGGCCGTCCAGTACGCCGACTACGCCCTCTGGCAGCGCGAGATGCTGGGCTCCGAGGACGACCCGGAGTCGCTGATCACCCGCCAGCTGGCCTACTGGAGCGAACAGCTGGCCGGAATGCCGGAGGAACTGCGGCTGCCCGCCGACCGGCCGCGCCCCCGGGTGGCGGGCCACCGCGGCGGAATGCTCGTCTTCGACGTGCCCGAGCGCACCCACGCCGGACTGGACCGGCTGGCCCGCGACACCCGCTCGACGCTCTTCATGGTCGTGCAGGCCGGTCTCGCCGCGCTGCTCTCCCGGCTCGGAGCGGGCTCCGACATCCCCATCGGCACCCCGATCGCCGGCCGTACCGACGACGCCATCGGGGAACTCGTCGGCTTCTTCGTCAACACACTGGTGCTGCGCACCGACGTGTCCGGCAGCCCCACCTTCAAGGAGCTGATCGCCCGCGTCCGCGACACCGACCTGGCCGCGTACGCGCACCAGGACGTGCCCTTCGAGCGGCTCGTCGAGGTCCTCAACCCCGAACGGTCCCTCTCCCGCCACCCGCTGTTCCAGGTCCAGCTGTCCTTCAACAACAACGACCAGCGCGCCGCCGCCGAACTGCACGGCCAACTCACCGGCCTGACCGTGGCGGACGAACCGGTCACCGTCGGCGCCGCCAAGTTCGACCTGCTCTTCTCCTTCGCCGAACGCCGCGGCGCGGAAGGCGAACCGGCCGGGATGCGGGCCTCGCTGGAATTCGCCCTGGACCTGTTCGACCCGGACACCGCACAGTGGATCGTCGACAGCCTGCTGCGGCTCCTCGACCTCGTCGGACAGGACCCGGACGCCCGGGTGGGCCGGATCGACGTCCTGGAAGCCGCCGAACGCGCCCAGGTCCTGCACACCTGGAACGACACCGCCCGCGACCTGCCCTGGCGCGCCCTGCCCGGACGGATCGAGGAACAGGCGGCCCGGCACCCGCAGGCACCCGCCGTGGTGCACGAAAGGGTGGGCGACGACGGCACGCCCCAGGACACGGAGCGGCTGTCCTACGCGGAGCTGAACGCCCGCGCCAACCGGCTGGCCCGCCTGCTCACCGGGCGCGGCGTCGGCCCCGAGTCGTACGTCGCCCTCGCCCTGCCGCGCTCCCCGCTCCAGGTCACCGCGGTCCTGGCGGTCCTCAAGACGGGCGCCGCGTACGTACCCGTCGACCCCGCGCACCCCGCGGACCGGCGGGAGTACATCCTGCGCGACTGCGAACCGGCCGTGGTGCTCGCCACCCGCGCCGGGGGCCCGGCCGCGGCCGGCCCGGACCGGCTGGTCCTGCTCGACGACCCCGCCGTACAGGAAGCGCTGGCCGGCCACGCGGACACCGACCTGACCGACACCGAACGGCTCCGGCCCCCGCTGCCCGGCCACCCGCTCTACGTCGTCTACACCTCCGGCTCCACCGGCCACCCCAAACCCGTGGTCATGCGGGCCGGCGCCCTGGCCAACCTGATCGACTGGCAGGCCCCGCTGCTGGGAGGAGCGGGCACCGTCACCGCGTCGTACGCGCCCATCGGCTTCGACGTGAGCGCGCAGGAGACCCTCTCCGCGCTGGCCTTCGGCAAGACGCTGGTCCAGTGCCCCGAGAACGTCCGCCGCGACGCCGGGCTGCTCGCCGCCTGGCTCGGCAGGCACGGCGTCCAGGAGCTGTACGCGCCGAACCTCGTCATCGAGGCCGTCGCCACCGCTGCCGCCGAACAGGACCTGGACCTGCCCGCGCTGCGCGACGTCGTACAGGCGGGCGAGGCCCTGGTGCCGGGCGACGCGGTCCGCGCCTTCTTCGCCCGCGTCCCCGGACGCAGGCTGCACAACCAGTACGGGCCCGCCGAGACACACGTCATGACGGGCGGCGTCCTGCCCGCCGACCCCGGCGCCTGGGACGCGGCGCCCTCGATGGGCGGACCGGTCGCCAACGCCCGCCTGTACGTGCTCGACGAGGCGCTGCACCCTGTGGCGCCGGGCCGCACCGGCGAGCTGTACCTCGCCGGAGCCGGCCTCGGACGCGGCTACCTGCGCCGCCCCGGCATGACGGCGGAACGCTTCGTCGCCGACCCGTTCGGCGCGCCGGGCGAGCGGATGTACCGCACCGGCGACTTGGTGCGCCGCCCCGGCCGCGACGACGTCCGCTTCACCGGCCGGGCCGACTTCCAGGTCAAGGTCCGCGGCTTCCGCGTCGAACCCGACGAGGTCGCGGCGGCCCTCGCCCGCCACCCCGGCGTGGCGCACGCCGCCGTACTGGCCCGCGAGGACCGGCCCGGCGACCAGCGCCTGGTCGCCTACCTGGTGCCCGGCGAGCACGGCGCGCCCGACGAGCCGGACCTCGTCGCCCACCTGCGGCGCGGCCTGCCCGACTACATGGTGCCCGCCGCGTTCGTGACGCTCGACGCCCTGCCGCTGACGGCCAACGGCAAGCTCGACCGCCGCGCCCTGCCCGCCCCCGAAGCGGGCCGGGACACCGTCGTACACCCCCGCACCCCGCAGGAGAAGATCCTCGCCGACCTCTTCGCCGACCTGCTGGACGTCCCCGCCGTCAGCATCCACGACGACTTCTTCCGGCTCGGCGGCCACTCCTTCCTGGCCACCCAGCTCGTCACGAAGGTACGGGCCGCGCTCGGCGCCGAGATCTCCGTACGCAGCGTCTTCGAGGCGCCGACCGTCGCCGGACTGGCCGCCGAACTCGGCTCCGACAGCACCCGCGACCCGCTCGCCCAGCTGCTGCCGCTGCGCGCCGGGGGCAGCCGTCCGCCGCTGTTCTGCGTGCACTCCGGCTCCGGCACCAGCTGGTCCTTCGCCGGCCTGCTCACCCACCTCGACCCGGACCAGCCGGTCTACGGGCTCCAGTCGCGCGGCCTGACCGACCCGGGCCGCCTGCCGGAGTCGATCGCGGAGATCGCCGTCGACTACGTCGCGCAGCTGCGCACCGTGCAGCCCACCGGGCCGTACGCGCTGCTGGGCTGGTCCTTCGGCGGCCTGGTCGCGCACGCCATGGCCGTCGAACTGGAGCGGCAGGGCGAGCGGGTGAGCCTGCTCGGCATCATGGACACCTTCCCGCCGGACACCGGTGCGCCCGCGCCGGACTGGGCCGACCACGAGATCATCGCCCCACTGCTGGCGCAGGGCTTCGACTTCGACATGGCCGAGCTGGCCGAGGACCGGGACACCGTGCTCACCCGGTACGCCGAGCACCTGCGGCAGCAGAACGACCGGCTGGCCGGCCTCGGCGAACAGGGCCTGGTGCGCAGCATCAACGTCTACGTCAGCAACAACCGGCTCATGGGCACCTTCAGCCCCGGCGTCTTCAGCGGCGACCTGGTCTTCTTCCGCGCCACCCGGCCGACGCCCGGCATCACCTATCCGGCGGACGCCGAAGCGCGGCTGGTGCCCGCGGCCTGGCAGCCGTACGTGCGCGGGCGCATCACCGAGCACCCGGTGGACACCACCCATGGCGCGATGCTCACCGACACCTCCGCCGCCGCCGTCATCGGGCGGGTACTCGACAAGGAACTGTGACCAACCGCCTTACGCAGAAGGGTTATTAGGTCCCTGCTTAAAGGCGGTGACCGCATGGGCGGCCGATGCTAGCTTCGGTGCGTCGGCCGCCGACGGAACAACCCCATATCCATGACGAACGAGGTAATCCGCGGTATGACGGACGCAATCGCCGAAGTGAACCTGGCCGATCCGCAGACCTTTCACCGCCAGGATCTGACCGGCTACTGGAAAGAACTCCGGGCCCAGAGCCCGGTCCACTGGCACCCCGAGCGGGACGGACAGCCCGGATTCTGGGTGGTGAGCCGGCACGCCGACATCCTGTCCGTCTACCGCGACCCCGCCCACTTCACCTCCGAAGGCGGAAACCTGCTGGTCACGCTGCTCGCCGGCGGCGACTCGGCGGCCGGTCAGATGCTCGCGGTCACCGACGGCCACCGCCACCGCGAACTGCGCAAAATCATGCTGAAGGCATTCTCGCCGCGTGCCCTGGACCGTATCGGCGAACGGGTACGGGCCAATACCCGCGCGCTGGTCGCGGAGGCCGCCGAGCGGGGCAGCTGCGATTTCGCGGCGGACATCGCCGGCCGCATTCCGATGGGCACCATCGCCGACCTCCTCGGCGTACCGGCCGCCGACCGCGAATTCCTGCTCACCCTGACGAAAGAGGCCCTCAGCTCCGACGCGGAGGGCGTCGACGAACTCGACGCGCTGATGGCGCGCAACGAGATCCTGCTGTATTTCGGCGAGCTGGTCGCCGAGCGCCGCAAGTCGCCCGCCGACGACGTGATCAGCGTGCTGGCCGGCGGCGAGATCGACGGACAGCGGCTGACCGAGGACGAGATGGTCCTCAACTGCTACAGCCTGATCATCGGCGGCGACGAGACCAGCCGGCTGTCCATGATCGACTCGGTCCGGACGCTCTCCCGCCACCCCGGGCAGTGGCGGATGCTGCGCGACGGCGACGTGGCGCTGGGCACCGCCGCCGAGGAGGTGCTGCGCTGGGCCACACCCGCCATGCACTTCGGCCGCACCTGCCGCGCCGACACCGACCTGGCCGGCGTCCGGATCACGGCGGGGGAGCCGGTCACCCTCTGGCACTCCTCCGGCAACCGCGACGAGAGCGTCTTCGACGACCCGTACACCTTCGCCCTGGACCGCTCGCCCAACAAGCACATGACCTTCGGCTACGGCCCGCACTTCTGCCTCGGCGCCCACCTGGCCCGCGTCGAGGTCTGCGAACTGCTCTCCGCGCTGCGCGAGTTCACCACCGGCTTCGAGGTCACCGGCGAACCGCGGCGCATCCACTCCAACTTCCTGACCGGCTTCAGCAGCCTGCCCGTCCGCTTCGAGCCGGACCCGGCGGGACTGGAGCGCTACGAGGACACCCGCCGCGAAGTCGTGTGACCCGCGGCCCGACCCGAGGAGAACCGCACATGAGCACGAACCCCTTCGAGGACGCCGACGGCACGTACCTGGTGCTCGTCAACGACGAAGGCCAGCACTCGCTGTGGCCGTCGTTCGTCGACGTGCCCGCCGGCTGGCAGGTCGCCCTCAAGGAGACCGACCGGCAGTCCGCCCTGGACTACGTCAACGAGAACTGGACCGACATGCGCCCCAAGAGCCTGGTGGCGGCCATGGAGGCGGCGGCCTCCTGACCGCGCCCGCCCACCGGATTCCCGAGCACCACGGAAAGGTACGCATCGCATGTCACGCGTGACCCGGCTGTCCCGCAGGCTGCGCAGGGCCCTGGCCTCGCTGGCGGCCGGGACCACGCTGGTGGGGCTCAGCACCCTGCCCGCCGCCACCGCACAGGCCCACCAGGACCCGCGCAGCGTCATCCGGTACACCGAGTACGGCGTCCCGCACATCACCGCGGGCAACTACACCAACCTCGGCCTCGGCTACGGCTACGCGGCCGCCAAGGACAACCTCTGCGTCCTCGCCGAGACGTATCTGACCGTCAACGGCGAACGCTCGCGACACCTCGGCCCCAAGACCCCGGCCAACCCCGGGCTCGGCGTGGCGGGCGACAGCCTCAGCAGCGACCTGTACTTCCAGCGGACCAAGGAGAGCGGCACCGTCGAACGGCTCCTGCGCCAGGCGCCGCCGAACGGCCCCGACCCGAAGGCCGTCCGGATGGTCCGCGGCTACGTGCAGGGCTACAACCGCTACCTGCGCGAGACCGGCAAGGACGGCATCTCCGACCCCGCCTGCCGCGGCAAGGCATGGGTGCGGCCCATCACCGAACTCGACGTCTACCGCCACCTGCACGCGATCGCCACCGTCGTCGGCACGGGCGGCGTCATGGACGGCATCACCAAGGCCCGGCCGCCCGCGGCGGACTCCGGGAAGCAGCCGGCCGCGGCGCGCGCCGGGAGCCCCGCCGCGCGCACCGCACCCGCCGCGACCACCGCCCTCCCCGCCGGCACCGCCGACAAGCTGGCCGCCGCCGTCCGCGCCGCCCGCGGCGACGGCGAACTGGGCAGCAACGCCATCGGTGCCGGCTCCCGCGGCACCGCCACCGGAGGCAGCGTCCTGCTCGCCAACCCGCACTACCCCTGGCAGGGACCGCGCCGCTTCTGGCAGAGCCAGCTGACCATCCCCGGCGAACTCGACGTCTCCGGCGCCGGACTGCTCGGCATACCCGCCGTCATGATCGGGCACAACGATCAGGTCGCCTGGAGCCACACCGTCTCCACCGCGGCCACCTACGGCCTGTACGAGGTCCCCCTCGTCCCCGGCCACCCGACCAGGTACCTGGTCGACGGCAAGCCGGAGGAGATGACCAGCCACCGGGTCAGCGTCCGCGTCCGCAACCCCGACGGCACGCTCGGCACGGTCACCCGCACCCTGTGGGACACCCGCTACGGACCCGTGATCAGCGCCGGACCCGGCGGCGTACCGCTGCCCTGGGGCAGGACCGCCTACACCGTCCGGGACGCCAACGCCGGGAACCTGCGCGCCCTGAGCACCTGGATGGGCCTGGGACGCTCCCGGGACACCGGCGACGTCCGGCGCGTCCTGTCCCACTCCCTCGGCGTGCCGTGGGTCAACACCGTCGCCACCGACCGACGGGGCACGGCCCTGTACGCCGACCTCCAGGTCGTCCCGCACGTCACCGACGACCTGGCCGCGCGGTGCAGCACCCCGATGGGCGAACAGATCTTCCGGATGAGCGGGGTGTCCATCCTGGACGGCGGGCGCGGCGACTGCGCCTGGGGCACCGACGCCGACGCCGTGGCCCCCGGGCTCCTCGGCCCGCACCGGCTGCCCGCGCTCTCCCGCACCGACTACGTCACCAGCGCGAACGACAGCCCCTGGCTCGCCAACCCCGCCGCGCCGCTGACCGGCTACCCGCGCGGCGTCGGCGACACCGGCACCCCGCGCTCGTTCCGTACCCAGCAGAACATCCTGGCCGCACAGCGCCGCCTGGCAGGCACGGACGGGCTGCCCGGCCGCGGCTTCACCCGCGACACCATGGCGCGGACCCTCTTCACCCAGCACAGCCGCGTCGCCGCACTGGCCGCCGACGACACGGCGACGATGTGCCGCGCCTTCCCCGGCGGACGTGCCCCGTCCGCCGACGGGCCGGTCGACGTGGCGTCCGCCTGCCGGGCCCTGGCCCGCTGGGACGGCCGCTACACCCTCGACAGCCGCGGCTCCCTGCTCTTCGAGCGGTTCGTCCTGAAGGCCGCCGCGGTGGCGGGCGGCCCCTGGCTGACCCCCTTCGTCCCGAAGGACCCCGTACACACCCCGCGCACCCTCGCCACCGGGAACGCGGCCGTGCAGCGCGCCTTCGGGGACGCCGCCGCCGAACTGAAGGCAGCGGGCATCCCCTTGGACGCGCCCCTGGGCTCCCACCAGAGCGTCACCAGGGCCGGCGAACGCATCCCCGTACCCGGCGCACCCCACCAGCTCGGCGTCCTCAATGTCGTCACCCCGGTCTGGGACCCCGCGGCCGGCCCCACGGACGTCCACTCGGGCTCCAGCTTCCTCCAGGTCACCGAGTTCCCCCGGGGCGGACCGCCGCGCGCCTCGACCCTGCTGGCGTACGGCCAGTCCACCGACCCCACCTCGCCCCACCACACCGACCAGACCCGGCTCTTCTCCCGCGGCACCTGGGTGCCCGAACGTTTCACCCCACGGGAGATCCTCGCCTCACCGGCCCTGCGCACCCAGGTGCTGACCCGGGATTAGGCTCCGTGCGGGGGCCCGGCCGACCCACCGGCCGGGCCCCGCACGGGGAGGAACCGTCCGGCGCAGACCCGGGCGGGGAAGAAGAGGAGCACCATGCCGACCGGCACCGTCAACGGGATACGCCTGAGCTACGAGGACACCGGCTCGGGCGATCCCGTCATCATGATCATGGGGTCCGGCAGCAGCGGCCGGGCCTGGCACATGCACCAGGTGCCGGCCCTCGTCGCGGCCGGACACCGTGTCGTCACCTTCGACAACCGCGGCATCCCGCCCACCGACGTGTGCGCGGCGGGTTTCACCGTCGAGGACCTGGTGGCCGACGTGATCGGCCTGGCCGGGAAGCTGCGGCTGGGCCCGTTCCGCGTCCTGGGCACCTCCATGGGCGCCTACGCGGCCCAGGAACTCGCCCTGGCCCGCCCCGACCTGGTGCGCCAGGCCGTCTTCATGGCCAGCCGCGCCCGTACCGACGCCCTGCGCCGCCGCCTGGCCGAGGCCGAACGCGAACTCCACGCGTCGGGCACCGCGCTGCCGCCGGGCTACGAGGCCGTCGTCCTGGCCATGCAGTGCCTGTCACCGCGCACCCTCGACGACGAACAGGCCGTCGTGGACTGGCTGGACCTGCTGGAGCTGGCCCGGCCCGACGAAGCGGGCAAGGGCGCACAGCTCGGCCTGGACCCGATGCCCGACCGCCGCGCCGCCTACGCGGGCATCACCGTGCCCTGCCACGTCATCTCCTTCGCCGACGACCTGATCACCCCACCGCGGGCCGGCGAGGAACTGGCGGCGGCCGTCCCGGGCGCGACCTTCGAAGTGATCCCGGACGCCGGGCACTACGGCTACCTGGAGAACCCGGAAGCGGTGAACAAGTCGGTGCTGGAGTTCTTCCGTTCCTAGCGCGGCGTCGAGCGCTCGAAGGTGCGGCGGTAGGCGGTGGGGGTGGTGTCGAGTGCGCGCCGGAAGTGCAGGCGCAGGTTGGCGGCCGTGCCCAGCCCGCAGTCGCGTGCCACCCGGTCGACCGGGTGGTCCGTGGTCTCCAGCAGTTCCCGCGCCTTGCCGAGGCGGGCGTTGAGCAGCCACTGCAACGGGGTGGTGCCCGTCTCCTCCGTGAACCGGCGCATGAAGGTGCGCTGCGAGAGACCGGCGTGCCGGGCCAGTACGCGCAGCGTGAGCGGCTCGCCGAGCCGGTGCAGGGCCCATCCCCGGGTGGCGGAGAGCGATGCCTGACCGGCCACCGCGACCGGGGCCGGTACGTACTGGGCCTGCCCGCCGTCGCGATGCGGGGCGGCCACCAGACCGCGGGCGATCTGGTTGGCCACCACCGCGCCCAGGTCGCGGCGGACGATGTGCAGGCACAGGTCGATGCCGCAGCACACCCCGGCCGAGGTGAGGACGTCTCCCTCGTCGACGTAGAGCACGTCGCGGTCGACCGTGACGGCCGGGAAGTCCCGTTCGAGGTCGTCGAGGTGCCTCCAGTGGGTCGTGGCGTGCAGCCCGTCCAGCACGCCCGCCGCGGCCAGCACGAAGGCCCCCGTGCAGATCGACACCACTCGCCGGCCCCGGTCGCGGGCCTCGGCCAGGACGTCGAGCAGGGCCTGCGGCGGCCGGAGCAGCGGCTCGTACCCCGGCACGATCACGGTGTCGGCGGCGCGCACCTGCTCCAGGCCCCCGTCGGTGACCAGGGCGAAGCCCGCGGTGGTGGCCACCTTCGCGTCGAGCGCGCACACGGTCGTCTCGTAGTGGGTCTCCGGCCGGGCGTTGAAGATCTGCGCCGGGATCGCCAGGTCGAGCGGGGTGACCCCGTCCAGCGCCAGGACCGCCACTCGATGCACTGCCATGGCAATATCCTAACGAAGGCAGGAAATTTTGCCTCTCGCCAGGTCAGGGCAGTGCGACCAGGCTGAAGACATGACCACACCTCCTCGCGGGGCGGCCCCCGGCCTGCTCACGCTGCCGGGCACACCGCTTGCCGACGCCGTCGTGAACCTCGTCCGGCCGGTGCAGACGCCGTCCGTGTTCAACCACAGCATCCGTACCTATCTGTTCGCCCGACTGGTGGCGGCCCGCCTCGCCCTGGCCGCGGGCGACGACTACGACGACGACCTGCTGTTCGCCGCGTGCGCGATGCACGACCTCGGTGTGGCGTCGGACGGCCCGCACCGACAGCGGTTCGAGGTCGAAGGCGCCGACCGGGCCGCCGCGTTCCTCGTCGAGCGCGGATCTTCCGAGGCGGACGCCGAGCAGGTCTGGCAGGCCATCGCCCTGCACACCTCGCCCGGCATCGCCGAACGCCGCGGCACGCTGTGCGTGCTCGTCCGCGAAGGCGTCGCCCTCGACTTCGGCGGCCCGCTGGGCACCGATCACCTCGACGGCGTCACCGACGAGCAGGCCGACGCCGTGCACACCGCGTATCCACGGCTGGAGATGATCCGCTCGCTCACCGACGCGATCGTCGCGCAGGCCGCGAAGCACCCGAAGAACGCACCCCGGTACGCGATCCCCGGCGAATTCCTGCGCGAGCGCGAGACCTTCGGCCGGACCCGGATGGAACACGCCTGCCGTTCGTCCCGCTGGGGCGATTGACGCCACGACGCCGACGGCAGGGACCAGGCCGGTCGAGACCGGCCGGCAAAGACAGGGCCGACCAGGACAAGGAAGCGCCGCAATGACCATCCACACCGTCGACGTCCCCGAAGGCAACCCGGTCTTCGGGCGCACCACCAGCGCCTTCGCGGACTTCGGCTATTCCGCCGCGGTCCGCGCGCACGGCCTCCTGTTCATCGCGGGAACGATCGGACGCCGCGCCGACGGAACCATCCCGGACACCATCGAGGAGCAGAGCGAGATCGCCATCCGGAAGATCGAGGAGATCCTCCGGCTGGAAGGCCTCGATCTGTCCTCCCTCGTCGACGTCACCAGTTACCACGTCGACATCCACCAGCACCTGCCCGGCTTCGGTGAGACCAAGCGACGCCTCGTCGCGGCGCCCTACCCGACCTGGACGATCATCGGGGTCGGTGGCCTCGCCAGCCCGGGACTCCTCGTCGAGATCCGTGCGATCGCCGCCTACCCCGACGTGTCCCGGTAGACCGCCGCCCCGGCCCGCTCCTGGGCTCGGGCAGGCGGAGGCGGGGCGGCCGTCCGTGCGGCCACCCCGCCTCCGTCCGGTACGGCTGCTCACTCGGCGGTGAGCAGCCACAGCCAGGTGGACGGCGCGCCCAGCGGCTCCCGCCGGGCGATCTTCAGTCCGGCCCCGGCGAACGCGTCCTCGTACGTCGCACGGTTCATGATGGGCGTGTCCATGAACGCGTGGACGAGCTCGAAGCCCACGGAGAAGACGGGCAGCGGGGCCCGCAGCTCCGGCCACTCCTGCGCGACGGTGTCCCCGATCAGGAAGCGCTCGGCGTCCGGGAACACCCGGCGCAGCGTCCGCATGACCCCCACCGGATCGCCCGTGGCCTCGAACAGGTCGTGCATCATCAGGAAGCTGGCCACCAGGTCGACACCGGGGAAGACGCGGTCGGCGAAGTTCAGCACGTCGCCGTGGACGATCTCGATACGGTCGGCGAGCCCGGCCTCGCCGACCCGCTTGGCCGCCTGGGCGCAGGCCGCCTCGTTGATCTCGATGCCGGTACCGCGGCGGCCCGCGTCCTGGCCGCACAGCCGCAGCAGCCGGGTGGCGTCGCCGCAGCCGAGGTCGGCGACCCGCTCGAACGGCACCGAGGCCAGCAGCTCCGCCTCCAGCGGCAGCATCATCTCCCGGCCCACCTCGCCCGACCCGACGGCGACCATCTTGCCGTCCCGGTCGATGTCGCCCTCGAAGACCGAGCTGCCCAGGGCCAGCGCCGGCATGCCGCGCAGCAGGTCGTTGTAGCCGCCGACACCCCAGGTGAAGAAGCCCTTGTGGCGGACCAGGTCGCGGCCCGCCGCGGTCAGCGAGACGCGGTGCGCGGCGTCGTCGGTGATCTCCGTGTACCCGAGCAGCGCGGTGGTCCGCAGCATCGCCAGCAGCCGGGCGGGCTCGGCCCCGGTGGCCGTGACGAGCGCGTCCAGCGGCCGGGTGCCGTCCGTCAGGTGCTCCCACACGCCGAGCCGGGTGAGCGCGAAGACGACGTTGGAGCCGATATAGCCGTTGAAGAGGGTCTGCGGGGCGATGGGGTCGAGGGTGGGGACGGTGAGGGCGCCGCGCGCGGCGCCGAGGCCGTTGCCCAGCCCGGCGGGCGCGCGGGGCACGCCGAGCACCGCGGCGACCGCTTCGCAGAAACGATCCATCTGTTCCGGGGTGCCCACCGTGACCCGAATCCGGCCCGGCAGCCCGAACAGCGTCAGATCACGGACGAGGATGCCGTGCTCGTCGGCCAGCCGCGCCGCGAACGCGGCACTGTCCCCGCCCACCTCGACCAGCACGAAGTTGGTCACCGACGGCACGAACTCCACACCGAGCCGGGACAGCCCCCGGCACAGCCGCTCCCGCGCCGCGGCGACCCGGGCCCTGGTCTCCTCGATGTGGTCCTCGCTGTCCAGCGCGGCCACGGCCGCCTGCTGGGCCAGCCGGTTCACGTTGAACGGCAGCGCCTGCCGCGCCCGCTGGATGTCCGCGATCAGGTCGGCCGGACCGACGACGTACCCGGCCCGCAGGGACGCCAGCCCCCACGCCTTGGAGAACGTACGCAGCACCAGCAGCCGGCGGCCGTCCCGCACCGCGTGCATCGCGTGCTCGAAATCGGGCCCGGCGAACTCCATGTACGCCTCGTCGAACACCGGTATCGCACCGCCGCGTTCCGCGGTCGTCAGGATCTCCTCGACCGCGGCGGGGGCGAGCACCGTACCGGTCGGGTTGTGCGGGTTGCACACGAAGGCCAGCGCGGCGCCGTCCTCCAGCGCCTCCTGGACGCCCGCAGCGGGCACCCGGTCGCCGCTCAGCGGCACGGTGCGCACCGTGGCCCTGGCCACGCCCGCCGACGTGGCGTACCCGGGGAAGGTGCCCTCGGTGACGACCACGGTGTCCTCGGGCCCTACGCACGCCAGCGTGACCAGCAGCACCAGCTCGTCCGCGCCGTTGCCCACCGCCACCATGTCCGGTGTGACGCCGTGGCGCCGGGCGATCCGCTCGCGCAGCGCACCGGCGCCGCTGTCCGGATACGTGGCGCACCGGGCCTCCAGCTCCTTGGTGACCGAGGCGATCACCCCGGGCGGCGGTCCGTAGGGATGCTCGTTGCAGTGGAGGCGGAGCATGTCGCCGCCCCCCGGGTGCTCACGGTGGAGGGCCTGCGCTGAGGGGAGGGGGCTCACGGTGTCTCCTTCTGCTGGAAGTTCGGGGGTGTCCCGGTTGTCGGGGGCGGGGCGGGGCGGCTACTGCCCGAGATCGACGCCGGGCGACTGGAAGGCGGGGCCGAGCACGGTCTTCGCCCCCGGGGAGGAGGGCACCGCCAGCAGCTTCCTGGCCTCCACCTGCACCTGGAACATCAGGCCGACGGTGTTGTCCATCTCCTCGGGATGGCCGTTGAAGACACGGTCAAGGCCCTTGAGGAGGTTGGTGTACGAGGTGTCGCAGCGCAGCGACTCGCGGCGCCCCAGCGAGTCCGCGGGCAGCCGGTAGGTGTCCGGGTCGTCGACCATGGGGTACACGCCGTCAGGGTCGAAGGGGATCGCCGGCCCGTCGAAGGCCCACTTGCCGGAGCTGTCGCGCTTGAGCTGCCGGCCCTCCACGATCTCCTGGAACATGTAGTAGTGGCCCAGTTCGCCCGGATCGCCCAGGCCGTTGCCGTCGAGGTCGTGCGGGCTGCCTTCGCCCTGCTCCACGATCTGGTGGACGGCCAGCAGCGCGGAGCGCTTGTCGGTGACCTTGTAGAGGGTCCCGGGGGCGTCCGGCCAGCCCACCTGGCGGGCCGGATCGCCGGTGAACAGGTCACCCTCGGCGTCCAGTTCGACGATGGCGCGGGCGATACGGTTGTAGAGCCAGGCGATGGTCTGCGGCTCGTACTCCGCCTTGGTGAACCAGGTCTCCAGGGTCGCCACGGCCGCGTCGTCCACCGACCGCACCTCGCCGCTGCGGCTGACCCGCACACTGTCGGGCGAGATGACATGGCCCTTGAACGGCTTGCCGTCCACCATCGGGTGCTGCGGCTGCTCGATCGCCATGAAGACGTCCCGGACGTGCTCCAGCGACAGTCTGCGCAGCCGTACCTCCAGATCGGGCAGTACGGCGGCGGGCAGTTTCCCCGGATACGTCGGCACCGCGCCGGGCCGCCCGATCCGCGGCGCCCCGCCGACCGCGTTGAGCAGGTTGCACACCTGCGCCATGTGCTGCATCTCCTCCAGCACCACGGCCCGGATCAGCGACGCGATCTTCGCGTTGCGGCCCGGTTTGATGGACAGCAGCGCCGCCAGGTACGGCGGAACGGTCGCCAGCTCCACGAGCATCGCCTGCTGGAGGATCTCCCGCAGCCCGGCGGGTGTGGTGATCTCCAGCAGCGGCGGCTCGGGGGAGGAGTCCAGCCAACGCACGATCATGTCTCGCTTTCCTGGGGACAGATCCCTGGTCACCGGCATGTGGTTCGGCGAGTCCACGGGGGCCAGCAGGGTCCGTCGGATGTACGTCCGGTGCCGCAGCACGTGGCGGTAGTCGCCGAGGTCGAGGATGTCCCGCATGACGGGGAAGAGGTTCGCGTACGTCTGGAACAGCGGCTGCACATCGCTGATCCACGTGGGCCGCCGCGGCGCCCGGTACACGTCGAAGACCCGGACGCTGACCGTGCCGTCGGGATCACCGGGACGGTGCAGCGGGCCGTACGAGATCTCCGCGGTCACCCCGTCGAGGTGCTCGCGGGGGCTGCCCGGGTCCTTGCCGGTGAACGTCACCCGCGCCCGGCCGGCGGCGTCCGTCACGGCCTCGGCGGGAAAGACGACCGGCTGCGGCGCCTTCCCGGCGTCCAGCGCCAGGCGCAGCCCCGCCGCCGGTTTCCCGTAGCGGGTGGCGTACAAGGTGGTCGAGGCGGACTCCGCCGGGCCTTCCGGATGCAGCCGGAAGACGAAACCGTCGGCGTGCACCCAGGTCGCGTCGGCGTTCTCGGCCAGCAGGACGGCCGGCTGCGGCGCGGCGTCGACCAGCGCCAGACGGCGGCGGGAGACCAGGTCCAGCTGCGTACGGGTGAGCCGCGCCGTCGCGATGCCCGCGCCGCGTTCCTGGAAGCCCTTGTCCAGCCCCCGCAGCGGGGCCAGGGCCTCCGCCTTGCCGTCCGCGTCGAGCACGGCCAGCCGCAGCGGCCCGACATCCTCCGGCGGACCGCCGCGCCCGACCGCCCGGATGCTGTTGCCGAGGTCGACGAAGACCGTCGCGGACTTCTCGTCCACCCGGCAGGGCGCGTGGTTCAGCCGGCCTCCGGCGGCGGGCTTGCGCAGCCTGCGGCCGGCGAGAAAACGCTTCGGCTCACCCGTGAAGTACGGCCCGAGGGAGCCCGTGACGCGGCCGAGCGTGATGGTGTCCGGCCAGTGCTCGACCCCGTCCTCGACGGCGTCCATCGTGAGCTTGACCGACAGCATGTCCTCCTGCGTGAGCCCGCGCAGCGCGTCCAGCAGCGGCGAGCCCGTACGCGGCGCCCAGGCCAGCCCGGTCAGTACGGACTGATAGGTGCCCGACATGTCGGGGCGGCCGGACGGCAGGTCGGCCCGCGGCCACAGGTCCTCGACCGCCGACGGCAGGAAGTCGCCCCGCAAAAGTTCCCGGCCGTCCTTGTCCAGCAGCCGGGGCCGCCAGCCGTAGATCTCCGGAACCATCTGGTTGGCCGGGTCCAGATCGACCATCTTGGCGTTCGTACGCAGGTCGTCGTCGACCAGCCGGCCGCCGACCACCGGGTCCTGGCGCGGGTCGGTGACCAGGGTGCCGTCCGGGCGGCAGACGCTGGTCACGGTGACGTCGACCAGCCGCAACGTCCCCGGACCGCGCGGATTCCACAGGCCGTTGACGTCCGGCATGTTCATCCGCCATTGGAAGCGCGGCTCGAAGAGGTCGTTGTCGAAGTACTGCGGTGCGTTGTTGGCCGTGGCCACGTCGGTCTGGACGGTGCCCGCGAAGTTCAGCCGCGGGTACCCGAGATAGGACACGGTTCTTCGTCCTCCGTATACGAGGCGGGGCGGGCTGGGGCGGGGGTGAGTCGGGTGCCGGGGGAGGTCCTGGGGGTGGGGGGCCGGGGGGCTGGGGGGCTGGGGCCTGGGGGGCGGGCCCGGGCCCGGTCATGGGCCTGGCTGGGGGCCGGGTTGTGGTCCTGGCTACGGATCGGTCGCGGCCTTGGATCTATGACCCTTGGATTTACGACCCTTGGATTTACGACCCTTGGTTTCATGCCGGTGATTCGGGCCCGGCCGCGGCCCGGTTCGTGTGGGCGTTCAGGCCCAGCGGACGCGGACGGGAAGCGCGTCCGGCGCGAGGTTCACCCGCGGCGCCCGGTACTGGAGGGGCGCTTCACGCTGTACGGACAGATCCGCGCAGCGGTCCAGCAGCAGGTTCGTGGCGACCTCGGCGACCACGCGCGCCAGCGGCGCGCCGAGGCAGAAGTGCATACCGTGGCCGAAGCCGAGGTGCCGGTTGGGGGAGCGGCGGATGTCGAAGCGCTCCGGGTGCGGGAAGTGCCGCTCGTCCCAGTTGGCCGACGCCGTCCACACCGCGACCGGCTGCCCGGCCGGCACCGTGTGCTCGCCGATCCGCGACTCGACCGTGGTCAGCCGCAGCGCCCGGGGCAGCGGCCCCCGATAGCGGAAGACCTCCTCCAGGGCCGACGGGATCAGCGTCCGGTCGGCGCGCAGCTCGGCGGCCGCCTCCGGGTGCTCGTCCAGGCAGACGACCAGGTTGGCGAGCAGCATGGTCGTCGTGTTGTGCCCGGCCAGCAGCATCACCGCGGCGAGGCTGACCACGTCCTCGTCCGTCAGCCGGTCCCCGTCGACCTCCACGGTGACCAGTCTGCTGAGCAGGTCCGCCGCCGGTTCGGCCCGGCGTCTGCGCACCAACTCGCCCAGGTAGGCCTCCAGTTCCTCCAGTGGGGGGCCGAGCTGCTCGGCCCCGCCCGGACCGGCCACCACCTGCTCGGGACTGGTGAGCACGCCCGCCCAGCTCTGGAAGGCGCGGCGGTCGTCGTGCGGTATCCCGAGCAGCTCGCACAGCACGATCATCGGCAGCGGATAGGCGAACCGGTCGAGCAGGTCGAAGCTCTCCCGCCCCCGCAACTCGTCCAGGATGCCCCCGGCGATCTCCTCGACCCGCGGCTCCAGCCGGTTCACCAGACGCCGGGAGAACGCCTGGCTGACCAGACCCCGGTACTTCTTGTGCGTCGGCGGATCCATGGTGAAGAAGCTCGCCCGCGTGAGCCGCTCGATGACCGGGGGGATTGTCGTCTCCACCCCGGCAGCCTGCCGCGCCGCATGCATGTCCGCGGAAAAGGACGGGTCCGAGAGCACCCGCTGCGCCTCGTCGTAACCGAATATCTGCCAGGCCCGGATGGATTCGTCGTAACCGGCGGGATTCTTTTGGCGCATATCGTTCAGCCACGCATACAGTTCCGCCACTTCCTTGTCCGGAAGGCGGGCCGCTTTTTCGGAAGTTCCGGGCCCAGATGGCAGCATGGCATCTCCACTAAAGGCAGGGGACGGCTCACGGGCAACAGAGGCTAGCGCAGCCCCTGTTGCCTGTCAGTGCCGGTTCACCTGCCCCGATCCCCCGTACGGCGGCCCCGGCCGCGCCGCGAGCCAGATTGCCAGTATCTTTTCGCCACCGCTGAATGAGCGGATATCCCGCCGCCGCTTCCCGACTGCTTCCCGACGCATCCGGCCGCTGCTTCGCGGCTGCTCAGGCGTCCCGCGAACGGAGGACGAAGTACCCGGCCATGTTGGCGACCACGGCCCACAGCGCCAGCAGTCCGACCGCGGTCGCGGTCCCGTACGCGTCGTTCTCGGCGACCCCCATCAGGTTCATCCCGGCCGGTCCGGGAAGGTAGTCGGCGGCCTTGGAGAGGAATTCCACGGACGTGGACTGCATCGTCATCGGAAGCACCAGCATCAGCAGGAAGCCCACGGTGAGGGTGCCGGCCACACTGCGCACGGCCGCGCCGATACCGACGACGATGACCCCGAGCGCCCCGAGATAGCCCCCGACCGCGAACGCCTGGCCCACGGCGTCCTCGACGGCCACCGGCTGCGCCGCGTCACCGAGCGCGGCCACGGCGGTCCCGAGCCCCACCGGAGTGAGCACCACGCCCGTGACGAAGAGCACCGGGAAGAGCACCAGGCACTTCGCCAGCAGCATCCGCCAACGGACCGGTATCCACAGCAGCGTGGAGCGGATGCTGCCGGTCGAGTACTCGGTCGCTATCACCATCGTGGCCAGCGCCAGAATGCCGAACTGGCCCATGAAGGCGACGCCCGTGCCGAGGTTGTCCAGCGGCGCGGTCGGCAGCCCGCCCGCGGACCCGTCGGCGGGTGCGGACCGGGCGGCGCCGCCCGCGATGACCGTGTACGCGATGATCAACGCCGCCGTCGAGGCGAGCGCCACCCACGTGGAACGCACCGTCCAGAGCTTGGTCCACTCCGCGGCCACGGCACCCACCAGTCCGCCCCGGCCGCCGCCGGTGGCGCCCGACCGGGAGGGTATGGGCGCCCCGGAGGATGGCCGGGCGGCGGGCCCGGCCGTCGGATCGGTCGAGGAATCAACGGTCTTGTTGCTCATGAGTCGCCCTGCCCCGTCTGCTGAGTGTGCTGGTGTGTGCCGTACTCGACGCTCGATGCGGTCAGTTCCATGTACGCCTCCTCCAGCGAGGGCGCCTGGACGCGGAGTTCGTGCAGCCGCGCGCCGGCCTCGTGGGCGAGGTCGCCGATCCGCTCGGCGGTCGCTCCGCGCACCGAGAGCCCGTCGCCGTCCAGCCGCTCCGCGCTGAAACCGGCGGCGGCTATCCTCCGCTCCAGCTCCTCCAGGCTGTGCCGCTCCGGTATCCGCACCCGGACCGTGCCGAGCGAGCTGCGCCGGATGAGCTGCTCCATCGGCTCGTCCGCGATGAGCTTGCCCTTGCCGATGATGACGAGCTGATCGGCCGTCTGCTGCATCTCGCTCATCAGATGGCTGGAGATGAACACCGTCCGGCCCTCCTCGGCGAGCGAGCGGGCGATCTGGCGGACCCAGCGCACCCCGTCGGGGTCGAGTCCGTTCACCGGCTCGTCGAAGATCAGCACACCGGGGTCGCCCAGCAGCGCGCCGGCGATCCCGAGGCGCTGCCCCATGCCGAGGGAGAACAACCCGACCTTGCGCTCGGCGACGGAGGACAGGCCGACTGCCTCCAGCACCTCGCCGACCCGACGGCCCGGTATGCCGTTGCTGCGCGCCATCGCCAGCAGGTGCTTGCGCGCACTGCGCCCGGGGTGCAGCGCCTTGGCCTCCAGGAGCGCGCCGACCTCCCGCGTCGGATACCGAAGCTCTTCGTAGGGCTTGCCGTTGACCAGGGCCTTCCCCGCGGTCGGGCGGTCCAGGCCGAGGATCATCCGCATCGTCGTGGACTTGCCGGCGCCGTTGGGCCCGAGGAATCCGGTGACCTGCCCGGGCTTGATCTCCAGCTGCAGATCCTCGACCGCGGTGACGCCTCCGTAACGCTTGGTCAGCCCGCTGAGGGTAATCATGGGGTCTCCCTGTCGGTGTGTTGACGTCTACGACAGTAGAAAAAGAGCCAGGCCTGCCACATCCGACGAACGGATTCGATCGCCTACCACTTTCGTTGCGTGCCACCGGCCGTTCGCACGCCGAAGGGCTTTCGGGCGTGTGCCGGACGAGTGTGTGCCGGGTGGGCGTGTGCCGGACGGGCGTGGGCGAAGCGTTTTTCGGCCGGAACTTAAGGGCGGTGACGGCTCGGGGCGCCGCTGTTACGTTCGTGCGGCCGAGAAGAACCGATGCCCCTTCTCGGCTTCTTCTTCCGGCACCGGAAACGGTGCGCGGACACGGCGCGGTCGCGGACGGCCCGCACCGTGCGGGGCCGGGCGGAACACGGCCCGGCCCCGCTTTCGCCCGCCCCGGGTGTCCGTACGCCGTCTGAACCCGGGAGGCCGCGAACCGTGAACGCCGGATTCGGCAGACGCTCATTCCTGCGGACCTCGGCGGGCGTCGCGGTCGCCTCCAGCAGCACCCTGGCCGCCCGGCCACCCGGCGAACCCGACGCGGTGGTACCGGCGGCTGCCGCGGACCCGTACGAAAACGCGGTACGCGACGCCCAAATGGAATGGACGACGACGCCGGAACTCCCGCGCGCCGCGCCGTTCCTCGGAAACGGCCGGCTCGCCGTCTCCGTCCATTCCGCCGACGGCGGCCGTGCACTGCGCTTCACCCTCTCGGGCCAGGGCGCATCCCGTACGCGGCAAACGGCCCACCTCGACCTCATACCGGACGGTCAGCTCACCGGCCTGCGCTGCACCCTCGACCTGTGGAACGCCGAACTGACCGGGACGCTCACCACCACCCGCGGCAGCATCGCCTTCACCGCCCTCGTCGCCGCCGACAAGGGACCGCTGTACATCCGCACGTCCGCACAAGGCGGCGAGCGCGGCCCTGAATTCAGTGCGGACAGCAGCAACTCGACGCCAGAAAGTCTCTCCTGGGATCGGCGTCGATCAGCCGGACGTTCAACGACTGCCGCGCTCTCTCTCGGAGAGGCATCAGCTGCCGGCGACACCACTGTGCGCCGCGCTCTGGCCTCCGGCCCGGACGAGGTGGTCACCGCGCACCGCAGGTGGTGGCATGCCTTCTACCGGCGCAGCTTCGTCTCCCTCCCCGACCGGACGTTGCAGCGGTTCCACTGGATACAGATGTACTCGGCCGCATCGCTCACCGACCCCGCCGTACGCGGTCTGACGCACGCCCCCGCGCTCCTGCATCCCGCCCACCACCTGGGCCTCGGCCCGGCCTTCGAACCACCACCCGCCGACGGGGCCTCGCCCGCCCAGGACCATCTGGTCACCGCCCTGCCCGGCGTCGGCTCGAAGGCGGGCCGCGCCCCCCACCCGGTGCTGGCCGCCGGCGCGCCCCTCCTGTGGGACGTCCACCGGCACACCGGCGACCTGCGCATCCTCCGGGACCTGCTCCACCCCGCCCTGCGCCGCGCCGTCGACTTCTGCGCCGGTTTCCTCGTCGAGGGCGCCGACGGCCGGCTCCACCTCCCCCTGACGCACTCACCAGGGCAGGCGGACGTCGTCGACTGCACATACGACCTCGCCCTGCTGCGCTGGGCCGCGAAGACCCTCGTACGCACAACCCGGGAACTGGGCGCCGACGACGAACGGCTGGGCAGGTGGCGGGAGATCGCCGCCCGCCTCGCGCCCTACCACCGCGACGCGCACGGCGTCATGCTCGGACAGGGCCGCGCCCTCACCCGCTCCGACCCGGAAGCCGCGCACCTGCTGTGGCTGTGGCCCCTCGGGGAGATGTCCTGGTCGAGGCCCGCGGACCGCGAGGTCATGCGGCGCAGCTTCGACCACTGGGCGGGGATGCGCGAAGCGTGGCACGCGGGCTCGTACGCGCTGGCCGCCGCCCTGGCCTCGGCTCTTCACGACCCGCGCCGGGCGGTGGCCCACCTGCGTCACCTCACCGGCGGCGGGCCACAGGACGACACCGCGGCCCAGGGGGCGGCGCTGCTGCCCAACACCCTCTACGCGCACGCCGCTTCCCTGCGGGAAGCAGCACCGTTCGCCGCGGGCCGAACGCTGGTCGACCTCCTCGTCCGAGAAGACGCAGGCGTGGTCGAGGTGTTCCCCGCTGCGTCCGCACTCGGGCCCGACGCCTGTGTGGCGGGCCTGCGCGTGTCGGGCGCCTTCGCCGTGGACGCCGCGCGCCGTGATGGCCGTACGCGATGGGCGCGCGTACACAGCACATCGGACCGCCTCCTGCGGCTGCGTCACGGCATCACCGGTGACGTGGACGTTCTCATCGGCGCCCCGGGCGAGGAACGGCGCACCGCGCGGGCACGGACTCCCGAACCCGGGCTGCTGTCGCTCCGCCTGTCCGCGGGGGAGAGCGTGACGGTTCTGCCGCGCGGCACCGACCCGGCCTGCGAGGTGGGTGAAGTCCCGCCCATCGGCAACGGCCGTGTCTGGGGCGGCGGTTCCTGACACCGCCGCCCCCGGCAGGAGCCCGCGGGCGTTGCCTCTGCTGCCGGCACGACACCCTGCTTCCCGCGCCGCCTACCCGGTGCCCCCGCCGTCGGCCGACGGCCCCCCACGGAACAACGAGACCGGCCGGTCCGATGGTCATCGACCACCGAACCGGCCGCCGTACCGGGCCGCCGCCCGGCACGGTCACTCGCTGGCGATCGCCGCCAGCATGTTCGTACGAGCCGCCCGGCGGGCCGGCCACATCGCGGCCAGGACGGCCGCGACGGCGATACCGGCCAGCGCCAGCGCGATGATCCCGGCGGGCACCGAGAAGTCCCACAGCCGCTGCCCGAACATGGCGTGCTGCATGACGGCCCCGGCAGGCACCCCCACCACGACTCCGAGCAGCGCCCCGAAGAGCGAGATCACGATGCTCTCCACCCGGATCGTCCGGCGGACCAGCAGCCGCGAGGCGCCCACCGCCCGGATCACCCCGATCTCCCGGGTGCGCTCCATGACCGAGAGCACCAGCGTGTTCACGACACCGAACACGGCGATCAGGATGGCGACGCCGAACATCGCGTACATCAGCGTGAAGGCCAGCGACTGCTGCTCGACGCCCTGCTCGACGAGCGTCTCACGGTTGCCTATGAGCACGTCCGGGCGCTCCCGGAAGGCCGACTTGATGCTGGCCCGCGCCTTCTCCGGGTCGGGCCCGGAGGCGTACAGCGTGGTGATCTGCTTGCGCAGCGCCTCGGGCGCCTTGGCGACGTCCAGGAAGATGCTGGCCTGCAGCTCCGTCGCGTCGTAGATGCCCACCACGGTCTGGGTGACCGAGGTCCTGGCGTCCAGGTGCAGGGTGATCCGGTCGTTCATGCCCAGGTCCATCATGTCGGCCTGGTTCTGCGAGATGACCACGCCCCGCGTCAGGTCGGCACTGCCCGCGGTGATGTTCGGTGTCAGCACGCCCTTGAGGCCGGCCGGCTCGATCGCGGAGATCCGCCGCTCGGTCTTGCCGCCCTTGTACGTCAGCCCGACCAGCACGTCCCGGCTGCCCGCCACCTGGGAGACGCCCGGCAGCGTGCCGACCCGGGTGGCCTCGGCGGGGGTGAGCGAGGACTGGCCGCCGGCGGCGGACTGCAGCACCGTGGTCGTCGTGGGCACGTTGGCCCGCGTCGTCGAGGCGATCAGCGCGGAGAACGAGGCGCTGAGGGTGGCGAACGAGCAGACCAGGGCCAGCCCGACGGTGATGGCGGTCGCCGTGCCGGCGGTGCGGCGCGGGTCGCCCGCCGCGTTGCGCAGCCCGAGCCGGACCGCGGGCCGGGAGCGCACGCCGAGCAGCCGGGCCACCGGCTTGAGGACGACCTCGGCGAAGAACGGCGCCAGCATGATCATGCCGGCCACGCCGAGGACCGCTCCCACCAGGCCGATGATGCGCGCCGCGTTGGACGAGCTCGGGTCCGCGGTGGCGACGACCATGACCGCGCCGACGGCCACGAAGCCGAGGCCCAGCAGGACCCGCAGCCGCTTGGTCTCCCGCGGCACGATCGCGTCGGTGCGCAGCGCGGCGACCGGCGGTACGGCCGCGGCACGCCGCGCGGAGCTGTACGCGGCCAGTACGGTCACCAGCAGGGCGACCCCGTACCCGAGCAGGACGGCCACCGGGCTGACGGTGAAGTCGACGTCACCTCCGGGCCGCATCACCGAGATCATCGACGGGCCCAGCGCCACACCGGCCAGCGTGCCGATGGTGCCGCCCGCCAGGCCCAGTGCGACGGCCTCGACGATGATCCCGGACCGCACCTGACGCTTGCGCGCGCCGACGGCCCTGAGCAGCGCGAACTGCCGGGTGCGCTGACTGACGAGCATGGTGAAGGTGTTGGCGATGACGAACCCGCCGACCAGCAGCGCGACCGCCGCGAACGGCAGCATCGTCATGCGCAGTTCCTGCGCCTCGTCGTCCGACTGCCGCACCGCGGCCTCCGCCAGGGCACTGCCCGTCTCGACGTGGTAGTCGGTGGGGACGGCCTTGCGCACGGCCTCCTTGACGGCGCCGGCGCCCGCGCCGGCCGCCGCGGTCAGCTCGATGCGGTGGAAGCGCTTGCCGAGCAGCTGCTCGGCGGTCTTCGTGTCGTAGGCGACCACCGGCACCGCGTCGGACGCCTCGTTGGAGTCCTGGGTGGTCTCCGGGCCGAGCCGGTTGTACTCGTACAGCGCGGTCACCTTGGCGCTGTCCGTACGCCCGCCGGCCAGCAGGACGCGGGTGGTGTCGCCCACCTTGATGCCGGCCTTGTCGGCGTCGGACTTGTTGAGCGCGACCTGCCCCGGACCGGCCGGGGGCTTGCCCGACTCCACCGTGAAGCGTTTGTCGTTGCTCCAGTTCGTGCCCGCCCGGTCCAGGACGGTGGTCGTCTTGACGAACTTGTCGTCGCGGCCGACCAGTCCGGCCCGCCCGACGATCACGCCTTCGGCGCGCGCGACGCCGGGTGTCGTGGCCAGCCGGTCGCGGTCCGCGGTCGTCAGCACCGGGTCCTTGCCGGGGCTCTGCACCGAGACCCCGACATCCTTGCGGGTCTCCCGGCCCGCGAGGGTGGTGGCGATCGAGTCGCTCACCACCCAGCTTCCGACCGTCGCGGTCACACCGAGCGCGATGGCGATGAGCGTCATCACCACGCGGCCCTTGTGGCCGAGCAGGTCGCGCAGCATGGTCTTGAACATCAGGCGGCAGCCTTCTCGAAGGACTTCATGCGCTCCAGCACACTGTCCGCGGTCGGTGCGTAGATCTCGTCGACGATGTGGCCGTCCTTGAGGAACAGCACCCGGTCCGCGAAGGCGGCGGCGCTCGGCTCGTGGGTCACCATCGCCACCGTCTGGCCGAGGTCGTCGACACTGCGGCGCAGGAAGCCGAGCAGCTCGGCGGAGGCGGCGGAGTCCAGCGCTCCGGTCGGCTCGTCGGCGAACACCACCTCGGGCCGGGTGACCAGCGCGCGGGCGCAGGCCACCCGCTGCTGCTGGCCGCCGGAGAGCTGGCTGGGGCGGTGGTCGAGGCGGTTCTGCAGATTCAGGGCCGCGATGACCTTGTCCATCGTCTCGCGGTCGGGCTTGCGGCCGGCGAGGTCGAAGGGCAGCGTGATGTTCTCCAGGGCGGTCAGCGTGGGGAGCAGGTTGAACGCCTGGAAGACGAACCCGACCCGGTCACGGCGAAGACTGGTCAGGGCGTCGTCGCGCAGCCCGGTCACCTCGGTGTCCCCGATCCACACCGTGCCCTCGTCGGCCTGGTCGAGGCCCGCGACGCAGTGCATCAGCGTCGACTTGCCGGAGCCGGACGGCCCCATGATCGCGGTGAACTCCCCCCGGCGGAACTCCACATCGACGCCGGCGAGCGCGACCACCTGGGAATCAGCCGTTCCGTATCGCTTGGCCAGCCCGACGGCCCGGACGGCTGCTGTTGTCTGTGTCATGGCAGAAATCGTGCAGGCGCGGCACCGGCCGGCACGTCGCCAAAAAGACCACGAACATCCATGACTTAAGTTGAGGCCGCGCTGAACCTTCGTGGGGCCGCGCGCAGACGGACGGCAGAAGTCGCCCTCGTCACGAAGAACTAGGCTCGGGGCGTGGCTCAACGCATGGAGACAGCGCTCCGTCAGCGCCTGCGCGACGCAGTGGACCGGTGGGGACTGAAAGTACTGGCGGTCGTCGTCGCCGTGGGCGCGTTCATACCCATCGACGGCCGCCCGATCACGTTCATGCAGGAGAAGTTGGGGATCTCACCACAGGAATCGCTGGCCCTGTCGGCGGTCGCCGCCGTGGTGTCCTCCGCCGCCGTCCTCCTGCTGCCGCGCCGGCGCTGGCCGGTGATCGCCATCGGCCTGGCGGGCTGGATCCTGCTGTCGGTCTGGATGACTCTGGGCGTCGGCTCGTACGTCGTCGCCCGCAACGCCCGGCGTCAACTGCACCTCGCCTGGTACGTCGTCGGTGCGAGTACGGTCGTGATCCTGCCGATGACCACCGGCGCCGCCATCGGAGTGCCCGGTATGGCCCGGGAAGACCTGCTCTCCTCGCTCGGCAGCGTCGTCCTGTTCGTCTGGCTGCCCGCGGTGCTGGGCCTGTGGAGCAGGGCCCGCCGCGATGTGATCGAGGGCCTCCAGGAGCGCGCCGCGCAACTGGAGCGGGAACAGGCCGCGCGCGCCGAACAGGCCCGCATCCAGGAGCGGGCCCGCATCGCCCGCGACATGCACGATGTCGTCGCCCACCGGGTGTCCCTCATGGTGCTGCACGCGGGCGCGTTGGAGGTCAACGCGAAGGACGACGGCACGGCCGCCGCGGCGGAACTGATCCGCACCACCGGCAGGGAGGCGCTCGGCCAGCTCAGGGACGTCATCGGGGTCCTCAAGAGCGACGGCGACGGCGACGAGCCCACCCTCGGGCCGCAGCCGACGCTGGTCGACCTCGACCGGCTGCTCGACCAGTCGCGGGCCGCGGGCATCACCGTACGGCGATACGACGAGGGCACTCCGATACAGCTTCCCACCCTGCTGGAACACGCCGCGTACCGCGTCGTGCAGGAAGCCCTCACCAATGTCCACAAGCACGCCGGCACGGCCCACACCGATGTCGCCGTGTACTACCGCGACGCGGACCTGGAGATCACCGTGAGCAATACGGCCCCGGCCGGCCCCGTCGAGGCCCTGCCGGGCAGCGGCATGGGACTCGTCGGACTGCGCGAGCGGGTCGAACTGCTCGACGGCGTCTTCGTCGCCGAGCCCCGCCACGACGGCGGGTTCACCGTCTCCGCCCGCTTTCCCGTCTCCGCACCCGCTCTGGAGGACCACGCGTGATCCGCGTCCTGGTAGTAGACGACGAAGCGCTGGTCAGGGCCGGCCTGCGCATGATCCTGGAGCCGACCGAGGACATCGAGGTGGTCGCCGAGGCGAGCGACGGCAGCGAAGCGATCACCGCGGCCGCCAAACACCGTCCCGACGTCGTCCTGATGGACGTACGGATGCCGGGCATGGACGGCCTGACCGCCCTGCGCGAGCTGCGCCGCTCGCCCGACGGCCCGAGGGTGATCATGCTGACCACCTTCGACCTCGACGACTACGTGCACTCCGCCCTGCGCAACGGAGCCTCCGGCTTCCTCCTGAAGGACACCTCCCCGCGCGACCTCGCCAACGCCGTCCGCACCATCGCCGAGGGCAGCGCCATGCTCACGCCGAAGGTCACCGCCCGCCTGCTCGACACCTTCGCCGGCCTGGAATCCGAAGGCGCCGCCGAGGCACGGCAGCGCCTGACGGTGCTGACCGAACGCGAGGACGACGTGGTGCGGGCCGTGGCCCGCGGCCTGTCGAACGCCGAGATCGGGCGCGCCCTGGCCATGAGCGAGGGCACGGTCAAGGCCCACGTCAGCCGCGCCCTGGCCAAACTGGGGCTGTCCAACCGGGTCCAGATGGCCCTGCTCGTCCGCGACGCCGGCATCAAGTAGCGGGCCACGGCACGCCCGTACGGCCACGGCGGTACGGCGGTACGGCCAAGGCGGACGGCCGTACCGCCCCGGCGTCTTTTCGCCCACGCTGAAAGACCACCGCCGACCGCGCGAACAACAGGCGCGGCCCCGCCCGAGGTGGCAGCCTTCTCCCTCCCGACACCTTGGAGGAGGACGGATGACGGGGGAACGCGAAGGCTTCCACTTCGGGTACGGCACGAACGGATTCGCCAACCACCGCCTGGACGACGCGCTGCGCCACCTCGCAGACCTGGGATACACCGCGGTCGCTCTCACCCTCGACCACGCCCACCTCGACCCCTTCGCGGCGGACCTGCCCGCTCAGATCCGCCGGGTCGGGCGCACCCTGTCCGCGCTCGGCCTGCGCTGCGTGGTGGAGACCGGCGCGCGCTACCTGCTCGACCCGGCGCGCAAGCACCACCCCACCCTCGTCAGCGACGACCCGGCGCCGCGGCTGGACTTCCTGTGCCGCGCGGTGCGCATCGCCGCCGGCCTGGAGGCCGACTGCGTCTCGTTCTGGTCGGGCATCCGGCCCACCGGCACCGCGCCGGAGGTGGCCAGGGAGCGGATGCGGGCCGGAGTGGCACACGTACTGGGGGAGGCGGAACGGTACGGCGTGCCCCTCGGCCTGGAACCGGAGCCCGGCATGTTCGTACAGCACCTCGAAGACGCCCTGGCCTTCCGCGCCGAACTGGACGCACACCCGCTCCTGGGCATCACCCTGGACGTCGGCCACTGCGTCGCCGTCGAGCCCGTCGACGCCGCCGAGTGCGTACGCAGATCCGCCGGCCTTCTGGTGAACGTCCAACTGGACGACATGCGGCCCGGGGTGCACGAACACCTGGAGTTCGGCGAGGGCGAACTCGACCTGCCCGGCACCCTGGCGGCGCTCCGCGCGACCGGGTACACGGGCGTGGCGGCGGTCGAACTTCCCCGGCACAGCCACGCGGCCCCTGACGTGGCCCGCCGTGCCCTCGGCGCGCTGCGCGCGGCCGACGCCGCCATGGCTCCTGGCTGACCGGCCGGGCGGGCAGCGGCCAAGGTGCCGGTCGGCCCCGGCGGCCCCGGCGGCCGCGGTGGCCTGGCGGCTCCGGCGGAACGCACCGGCCCTCCGGACCTGGCCGGTCGGACCGGGCAGCACCCACCAAAGTCAGGGGTCACCGACATCGTTCGTGCGTAGTGGAACACCCCTCCCGCCTCCTACGGTCAAGAAGTCCGAAAGGCATACCGCCACGCGGCATGTCCAATTTCACCGTCCCGGACCGGCATGGAGGAAGAACAGGCATGGACGAGCGACTGGGGACGTCACGCGCGCCGGGCAGGCCCGGCGGCGGCGAAGCGGTCGACGAACGGGAGGCGCCACGGGCCCCGGCCGTCGGCCTGACCTCCGCCGAAGTGGCGAGCAGGGTCGCGGAAGGCAAGGTCAACGACGTACCCGCCCGCTCCAGCCGCAGCATCCGCGACATCGTCCGGGCCAACGTCTGCACGCGCATCAACGCCGTCATCGGCGTCCTCTTCGTCATCATCCTGATCGTCGGGCCGATCCAGGACGGCCTGTTCGGCGGCGTCATCCTCGCCAACACGCTCATCGGCGTGATCCAGGAGGTGCGGGCCAAGCGCACCCTCGACCAGCTCGCCATCGTCGGCGAGGCGCGCAACACGGTCCGCCGCGACGGCGCCACCGTCGAGCTCGCCCCGGCCCAGCTCGTCCTGGACGACGTCATCGAACTGGGCCCCGGGGACAAGGTCGCCGTGGACGGTGTGGTCCAGGAGTCGGACAACCTGGAGGTCGACGAGTCCCTGCTCACCGGCGAGGCCGACCCGGTCTTCAAACGCCCCGGCGACAAGGTGATGTCCGGCAGCTTCGTGGTGGCGGGCACCGGCGCCTTCACCGCCACCCGCGTCGGCCGCGACGCCTACGCGGCCCAGCTCGCCGAGGAGGCCCGCCGGTTCACCCTGGTCAACTCCGAACTGCGCAACGGCATCAACACCATCCTGAAGTTCGTCACCTACGCCATCATCCCGGCCGGCATCGCCCTGATCATCAGCCAGCTGGCCGTCGGCAGCGGCGACATCCCCGAGGCCGTACGGCGCATGGTCGCCGGCCTGGTGCCCATGGTCCCCGAGGGGCTGGTGCTGCTCACCTCGGTCGCCTTCGCGGTCGGCGTGATCCGGCTAGGCAAGAAGAAGTGCCTGGTCCAGGAGCTCCCCGCCATCGAGGGACTGGCGCGGGTGGACACCGTGTGCCTGGACAAGACCGGCACGCTCACCGAGACCTCCATGGACGTCGACGAGGTCCACCAGATCGAACCGGGTGTCCCCGTCGGGGAGGTACTGGGCGCGCTCGGCGCCGCCGACGCCCGGCCCAACGCCAGCATGCAGGCGATCATCGACGCCCACCCCGCGCCGGAGGGCTGGGCCGAGCAGAACAGCGTTCCCTTCTCGGCCGCTCGCCGGTGGAGCGGAGCCACCCTCTCCGACCCGGCCGGCCGTACGTCCACGTGGCTGATCGGCGCCGCCGACGTCCTGCTCCCGCCCGGCCACGCCGTCCTGGTCGCCGTCGACGCCTACGGGTCCCGTGGCCTGCGCGTCCTGCTGCTCGCCCGCTGCTCCGTCCCGCTCACCGAGGCCCTCGGCAATCCGGCCCTGGACACCGACACGGTGACCCCCGTCGCCCTGGTGGTCGTCAAGCAGCGCACCCGCGCCGAAGCCCCCGCGACGCTGCGCTACTTCGCCGGCCAGGGCGTGGAGGCCAAGGTCATATCGGGCGACAACGCCCTGTCGGTCAGCGCCGTCGCCAGGGGACTCGGCCTGCCCGGCAGCGAACGCCACGTCGACGCCCGGTACCTGCCGGAGCGCCCCGACCAACTCGCCGACGCCGTCGAGGGCAACGCGATCTTCGGCCGTGTCGGACCCCAGCAGAAGCGCGACATGGTCGCCGCCCTCAAGTCCCGCGGCCACACGGTCGCCATGACCGGCGACGGCGTCAACGACGTCCTCGCGCTCAAGGACGCCGACGTCGCGGTATCGATGGGCACGGGCAGCCCCGCCGCCCGCTCCGTCGCCCAGATCGTCCTGCTGAACAACAACTTCTCTTCGCTGCCGTCCGTGGTGGCCGAAGGCCGACGCGTCATCGGCAACATCGAACGCGTCGCCAACCTCTTCCTCACCAAGACCGTCTACTCGGTGCTCCTGGCCATCGTCGTCGTCCTGGCCAACGTCCCCTATCCCTTCCTGCCCCGCCACCTGACCCTCATCGGCTCGCTCACCATCGGCATCCCGGCCTTCTTCCTGGCCCTGGCCCCCAACGCCGAGCGCGCCAAGCCCCACTTCGTACGCCGCGTCCTCAGGTTCGCCGTCCCCTGCGGCGCCATAGCCGCCGCGGCCACCATGACCTCGTACACCATCGCCCGCTCCGTCTACGACGGCAATCTGGCCGCCGAGACCTCGGCCGCCACCCTCACCCTGTTCCTCGTCGGCCTGTGGGCCCTGGCCATCATCGCCCGCCCCTACACCTGGTGGCGCATCCTGCTGGTACTGGCCATGGCGGTGTCCTTCGCCGGAGTGCTCGTCATACCCTTCCTGCAGAAGTTCTTCCAGCTCCAGCTCGTCGGTACGACCGCGCCCTGGGCGGCGGTGGGCGTGGCCGTGGCAGCCGGCCTGCTCCTGGAAGGCATATGGCTCTTCACCCGCCGGGCCGCCACAGCGCAGCCCACCACCTGACCCCGGCGCAACCCGTCCCGGCCCGGTCGGAACAACGGCTCCGGGCCCGCCACTATCGGAACGTCGGTTCCAGGCCCTCCACCCAGCCGAGCAGCGCACGGTACTGCTCGTCGAGGGCCTGGCTGCCGTCCCCGTCCGGGTCCTTGAAGAAGAAGCCCAGCGCGGGCAGCGGCCCGGCCAGCCCGGCCCGGTGCGCCACGGAAACCAACCGCACCAGGTCCAGTACGAGCGGCGCGGCCAGCGCCGAGTCGCACCCCTGCCAGGTGAACTGCAGCGTCATCGCCGTACCGAGAAAGCCCTCGAAGCCGATGTGGTCCCACGCGGTCTTCCACTCGCCCAGCGCCGGTACGTTGTCGATGTGCACGGCCCCCTCGACCGAAGGCCCGAGCACGTCCGCGATCACCCGCTGCTTGCTGCCGGCCTTGCTCAGCGCCGCCTCCGGGCGCTCCAGCGCGGCGCCGTCGCCCCCGCCCAGCAGGTTCGTACCCGACCAGCTCCGCACCCGCAGCGCCCGCCGCGCGAACATCGGCGCCAGCGCACTCTTCACCAGCGTCTCGCCCGTCTTCCCGTCCCGGCCCGCGTACGGCACCCGCCGCGCGCGGGCCAACGCCGCGAGCGCCGGCAGCCGTGCCCCCGTGGACGGCGTGAAATCGACGAACGGGCACCCCGCGCCGAACGCCGCGTACGCGTACAGGGAACTGGGCGGCACCACATCGGGCCGCTCCTCCATGGCCCGGCGCAACGCCTCGGGTGTGGCGAACTCCGGGGCGTCCGGTGCGGCCGCTTCCGTGGAAGCCACGTTCACCACGACCACCGTATCCAGCGAGTGCCGCTCCCTGAACGCCTCCAGATCGGCCGCGAGACCTCGCGCGACCTGGCCCTGGACCACCGTGCCCCCGGCTCCGGCCCCCGGCCGCATCTCCGCCTCGGCCGCCGCCAGCTCCCCACCGACGTGTTCCACCAGCCCCTGAGGCAACACCCCCGCCCCGGCCAACGCCTCCGCGCGCTTGCGCAACGGCGTCTCCACCACGTCATGCCCCCCGAAGACCAGGTCTCCGTACGCAGGCAACGGCAGCCCCCGGAACTCCGGCAGTTCGGTGACGCACCCCGTGGCAGGCGCCAGCCCGCCTCCGACCGCAGCGGCACCCGCGACCACCGTCGTAGCCACCGACCCTCGCCCCCCGACCAGCCAGACCCCGACCTTCCCGCTGTCGCTCCGCATACCGAGACCCTCCTCGCACCGGCCGTGAATCCTTCCGGCAACCACCCTCGATCCCGGGCGTATGCGGGGCCCATGGATGCCACTTGCGCGGAGTAACCCGGCACCATCCACGCCGCCCGAGGCCCCTCGCCGAGGCCGATGACACACCGCGGACGGCGACCGGACCACAGATCACAAGCCGGGACGGCCACTGTGTACGCTCCCGGGCATTAGGCTGGAGCTGTGTTCGGTACCGTTCAGAATTCCTCCGCCGCCTTCGACGTGGTCTGCATGACCGCGTCGCTCGGCGGTGTGAGCGCGTACCGCGAGATCCTCGCGGCGCTGCCCGATACCTTCCCCGCCGCGGTGGTCCTGGTGCAGCACCGGCCGGTCCGCGAGCAGGACGGGCTGGTGGGAGTCCTGCAGTACCGCTCCTCGCTGCCGGTGCGGCTGCTGGAGGACGGGGACCGGCTGGCAGCGGGCGTGGTCCACGTCGTGCCGGCGGGCCGCTGGGCCGCCTTCACACCCGAGGGCAAGGTCTCGCTGAACGTCACGGACGGCCACCGTTCGGCGGATCCGATGTTCGCTTCCGCGGCGGCCGCCTTCGGCCCCCGGGTACTGGCGGCCGTACTGACCGGACGCCTGGAGGACGGGTCCCTGGGCGTACGCCACATCCGCGGCGCGGGAGGCCGGGTGCTCGCCCAGGACATCACCACCGCGGAAGCCTTCGGTATGCCGAGCGCCGCGATGGCCACCGGCTGCATAGACTTCGTGCTGCCCCTGCCGGTGCTGGCTCACGCGCTGGTCAGCCTGGTGATGGTGCCGGGTGCCGCAGGCCTGATGCGGGTGTCGCTGCCGTCCTGGGCGGCGGTGATCCCTCCGGCGGTCACCACCTGACCACGGGACGAAAGGCGGGCAGGCCCATGAAAAGCGGCACATCCGGTCCATACGACATCAAAGGCAACCGCATCCTCGCCGCCCTGCCGGAAGCCGAACGGCAGCGGCTGCGGCCGCATCTGGAGCCGGTCGAGATGAGCACCGGGGACGTGCTGTACCGGCCGGGGGAGCGGATCGACGCGGTGTGGTTCCCCGTACGGGGCGTGTGCTCGATCCTCGCCGAACTGGACGGACCCGCCGTCGAGGTCGCCACCGTCGGCGACGAGGGCATGGTCGGACTTCCGGTGTTCCTGGGCGTCGGCAGCCCGACCGAGCTGGCCGTGTGCCAGGTCGCCGGACACGGACTGCGGATGGACGCCGACCGGTTCCGCCACGAGATCGCCGTACTGGACGGGCGGCTGCAGCAGACGCTGCAACGGTTCACCCAGTCCATGTTCACCCAGTTGGCACGCAACGCGGGCTGCAACCGCAGCCACCGCACACGGCAGCGGTGCGCCCGCTGGCTGCTCATGACCGCCGACCGGATGCACAGCGACCAGTTCGTCCTGACGCAGAAGTTCCTCGCCCAGATGCTCACGGTCCGCAGATCCTCGGTCAGCGAGGTCGCGGGCGCCCTGGCCGAGGACGGCTGCATCAGCTACAGCCGCGGCACCATCACCATTTTGGACCGCGCCCGTCTCGAAGCGAACGCCTGCAGCTGCTACCGCGTCGTCCGCGATGCCATCGACGCCACGTTCCCGGCGGCCGCCGAAGGGGAATGAGGCGGAGCCGGCCCCCCCGAGGCGCGCTCTGGTGAAGGCGCGCCCGCGGCTCGGCCGGGACGGCGCCGTCGCCCGGCCACAGGGCTTCTGTGCCACCGTCACCTCCGGCGGCGGCGAGCCCCGGCCGGGCGGGAGCGCGACGTCGGTGGGGCAGCGCGGTTCGAGGTTCACGATCGGATCGTAGGGCCGGGGTCTGACAACGCCCGGAATGCCGAGGTCACGCGCACTGCAAGGTCACAGGACGAGCGCCGCGGCGAGCTCGTGGGGGCGGGCGGCGAACGGGCTGTGGCTGCCCGGGAGGGTACGTACGGTGAACGGGTGGGCGGGCGCGGCCCGGTCGGCCTCGGTGATCATCAGGTCCTGGACGGCCGGCGTCAGCGCCCGGTCGTCCGCGCAGCGCAGGAAGGTACGCGGAATCCGTCCCCACCGTGCCGCGGTCACGGTGACCGGGCCCGTCGTGAGCGTGAGAGGCAGGTCGGTGGTCAGGAGGGAGCGCCAGCGGTCGAAGCGGTCCCGGGGCGTGTCGGTGTAGTGGGTCTGCCGCAGGCGCTCCACGTAGGCCGGGTCGGGCGAGAGCGGGTTGATCCGGATGGCGCCCAGCGCGTCCGGATCGGCGACGGGGAGGTCCCGGCCCCAGGCGGTGGCGTTCTCGGGGGAGGCAATATAGTCGGAGAATCGCGGCCGCCCGCCGGGGACGAACGCGCTCAGGTAGACGATCCTGTCGACGAGTTCGGGCGCCCGTTCAGCGGCCAGCGACGCCGGGCCACCGCCCGCGCTGTGCGCGACCAGCACGACACTGCGGTAGTGGCGGACCCGGCGCAGCGTGTCCAGCACGGCCCCGGCGCAGTCGTCCGTCGTCAGGCCGGCGAGTGGGGACTTCTCCGTCAGCAGGCCGGGCTGGCCGGGCAGGAGGTAGCCGGTGGGCAGCGGCGCGCCGGTCCCGTGTCCGGGAAGGTCGACGGCCACGCTCGCGGCACCGAGCGCGGCGAGGGCGCGCTGAGTCGGCGCCCATTGCGCGGAGCTGTGCCAGGCGCCGTGCACGAACACGAAAACGGTGCCGGTCAGGGAAGGGTCCAGGTCTGTGGGGTCAGTCGCCATGCCTCCATCCCAGACGACGGCCGCGGCGCCATCCACCCGTAGATCTGACAAGCTGGTCGGCCATACTTCTGAGATATCACCGGAGGCCGACCATGGAAGCGCGGCATCTGCGATACGCGCTCGCTCTCGCCGAGCACGCGCACTTCGGCCGGGCGGCCGCCGCCCTCGGGATCGCGCAGCCCCCGCTGTCCAAACAGATCGCCGACCTGGAACGCGAGGTCGGGGCGCGGCTGTTCGACCGTACGCGGCAGGGCGTGTTCCCGACGGCGGCAGGCGAGGCGTTCCTCGCCAGAGCGCGTCGGGCACTCGACGAGATCATGGCGGCCACGGTCGACGCGGGCCGGGCCGCCCGCGGCGAGACGGGCCGCCTGCGCCTCGGCTTCATCGCCTCGGCCCTGCTCGAACCCCTGCCGGCGGTGCTGAGCCGGTTCGGCCGCGAACGCCCCGACGTACGGCTGGAACTGCACGAAATGGCGACCAGCCGCAGCACCGCCGCACTCGTCGCCGGTGAACTGGACGTGGCGGTCACCCTCGGCCACCCGCGAGGCGCCGGAGTCGAAAACCTCGTGTCCGTCACGATCGGACACGATCACCTGACCGCCGTCGTGAGCACCGCGCACCCGTACGCGGGCCGACCGTCGGTGAGCGTGGACCAACTGCGGCAGCAGCCACTGATCGTGGCGTCCGGCGCGGACGAGCCCACCACCATCGCCGGGCTGCGCGCCCTGCTGGGCAAGGACTCCACGGCTCTCGGCGGCGCGACCGTCGCCAGGGACATCCATACGATCATCGGCCTCGCCGCCTCCGGGATCGGCGTCGGCCTGGGGCCGTCCCGGATGCTGTCGGCGCCGCGCCCGGGGACGTGGTTCTGCGGGGTGACCCCGCGTACGCCCCTGCCGGACCTGGTCCTGTCCTTCGCCGCCCGGGAGCAGTCCCCGGTGCTGAGCGCCTTCCTCGACGTCATCCGGAAGAGCTGCCCCGATGTCGGCGCCGCGCTCGACCATCGGATCGGGCCGCGCCGGCCTTACGGCTTCGAGGGCGCGGGGCAGTAGGGGGCGGCCGGGCCTGATCGCGGCCGTGCCCTTGTCCTGCCCTCTCCTGTCCTTTCTGTCCTTGCGCCCGGGGGCGGGGCGTGAGGCTGTGCCTGCCCATCGGCTCCGGAGTGCAGAGGTCTCCCTCCAGCAACATCACCCTCATCGGCGACGCCATCCACAGCAGGCCTATCGCGGCCAGGACCGCACCCGGAGTGACTGAGCGAGCCGCGCAGAAGCCGCGGTCCCAGGAGGCCGGGTACTGGGGTGGCCGGGTACCGGGGTGCCGGTCGACACCGGTTGAATCAGGGGCCATCCCTCCTGACGGCAGGTCAGGAAACCATGTGCCAGCTCAAGGTGTGGTCCACGGAGCCGATGACTGCCAGGACGAGGAGGTCGGTGAGGCCGAGGGCGAGGCCCAGGGAGGCCAGGAGCGGGCGATGGGTGCGGCGGGTCAGTGACAGGGCGGCCAGTGCGATGGCGAAGGGGCCCAGCAGGATGTTGAACACCAAGAGGCCGGTCATGCCCAGGATGAAGGAGGCGGCGGCCTCGTCGTCGCCCCGCGGCTCGGTCATCGCCGGGACCGCTTCGCCGGGTGTTCCCTGACGGCGAAGGCGAGCAGGACCGCGCTGACGGCCGCTCCGGCCGCGATCGCGACGGGGACGGAGAGGTGCGCCACGGTGCCGATCAGGATGCCGGAGAGCAGGACGGTGAGGTCTAGCAGGAGCATCAGCGTGTCCTTTCCTGGGGGAGCAGGGTGCGGCGTGGGATCGCGGGATCGCGGGCCGGTCAGCGTGGGGCGGCCGGGGGGTTGGTGCCGTCGGCCAGGAGCGTGTCGCTGATCTCCTCCAGATCGCGGTTCTTCGTCTCGGGAGCGAGGCGGACGAGGGCGAGTGCCGCGGCGAGCAGGGGCACCGCTCCGATCAGGGCCGTCGAGGCGATGGAGGGCACGGTCGCGGCGGCGACCGTGAGCGCGAGGATCAGTACGCCTCCCACCTTCGTCATCCCGGCCGCCAGGCCCGCGCCGCGCGAGCGCACCAGCGTCGGGTAGACCTCCGCCGCGTACCCCATGACGGCGGCGGCGACCGAGCTGATTCCGGACAGCGGGACGACCAGCAGCAGGGACAGCAGCAGCTCACGGTGGGCCAGCGCGTCACCGGCCAGCACGAACCCGAACAGGGTCACACCCGTGAGGCCACTGAGCGTGACGAGGGTCCGGCGGCTGCCGAGCGTCTGGTACATCCAGGCGGTCAGGACGGTGAGGGGCAGGCCGAGGAGCGCCGCGTTGCGCACCACGTACGCCGAGTTGACGCCCGACAGGCCCATCCGCTCCAGATTGGTGGGCACCCATTGCTGGAACCCGTAGGTGGTCAGGCCGACCCCGATGCCGAGCAGGGTGATGGCCAGCGTGGGCCCGGCCAGACCACGGCGCAGCAGGGTGCGGAAACCGCGCGGGGCGTCCGCCGCGGACGCGGTGGGCCGGGCGTTCCTCTCGTGGACGACCGCGGCTCCGTAACGGGTCATCACCGCCTCTGCCTCCGCCTGCCGGCCCCGCGCCAGGAGATACCGCGGCGACTCCGGTATCCAGCGGTTCAGCGCGAGGAACACCAGCCCGGTGGGAAGGCCGATCAGCCAGAGAATCCGCCAGCTGAACGTCGGTGTGAGTTCCGCGGCGAGCCAGCTGGTGATGACGTACGCCCCGGCGATGTCGCCCCCGACCAGTACCATCAGCCAGCCGCGATGGCGGGCCGGGATGGTCTCCGCCAGCAGGGTGAAGGTGAGTGGCAGCATTCCGCCGGCTCCCATGCCCATCACCAGGCACATGATGATGTTCCAGGTGAAGCTCGGCATGGTGCCGCAGATCGAGGTCGTCACGAACAGCATTCCGGCGAACAGGATCGATGCCCGCCGCCCGATGCGGTCGCCGAGCCAGCCCCACATCCACGACCCCAGTACCGTTCCGGTGATTCCGGAGAGGGGCAGCCAGGCGACGCTGATGCTCCCGTCGGGATGCGTGGGGGAGCGGAGCCCGTACTCTTCTGCCGCGCCGGAGGCGACGAACGCCAGCGAGGTGGGCTTCATGACGTCGATGGTCACCGCGACGGCCATGACGATCAGCAGCAGGACGTGGGGGGCGCGGATCGGCGCGTCGTCCAGGGCCCGGACGCGGATGCCGACGGCGGCCTCCCGGATCTGCCGGCTGCGCTTCGGGAGCAGCCCGTAGAGCGTCACGACCAGGCCGACGCCGATCAGCGCCATCCCGAAGATCATCGCGGGGTCGGGACGCATCCCCGCGAGGTGGTAGTGCATGTGCCGGGCGCCGAAGTACATCGGGAGGTGGAGGACGACGCCCGCAGTGCAGATCGCCGTGCCGAGCCAGAAGGCGACCGGGCGCTGGAATCCGCGGGGCGCTTGCGCGCGAGTGGCGGTGGAGGAACGAGGGGGCATGGCAGCCTTCCGTCTCGCGGGCCTGGGGAGGAACCGAGGGGAGTCGGAGCGGTCACGACAACGACCGGGTACGGGGGAGCGCGTGGGCCGGGCGTGGTGGAGCGGGGACGCGGCCGGGTGCCGCCGTCACGGCGTGGGGGCGGGGGGCGTGGTGCGGCCCGCGGGCGGTGCGAGCCGGGCGCCGGCCCGGCGTGCGGCGGTGAACGCGGCCCAGGCGACCAGGGCGACGAGCTCACGGTCCCCGTACCCGGCCCGGCGCAGCGGGGCCACCGTACGCTCGTCCACCCGGTACGAGGCGAGGGCCGTGAGGAGGGCGAGGCGGCCGGGGGGCCGGTCCTCCGGGGACAGGTGGGCCAGGGCCTCGTCGAGCCAGGTGAGGCCGAGGTCCGTGGGCGAGCCGTCCCAGCTGCCGATGCGGTCGCGGACCAGGCCGCGGACCGGCTCCGGGACGGCGCCGTCGGCCGCGTCCTCGATCGCGGCGGCGGCGCGGGCGAGCGCTCCGGCCACGGTGGGGGCCGGGGCCGCCCAGGCGAGGTCGTCGGGGAGCCGGGCCGCGGGCAGCAGGTCCAGGGAGCGCCCGGGTTCGTGGTGGCCGCCGGCCCGCGCGCGCAGGATGCGGCCCAGTACCAGGCGGCTCGCCCGCCGGGCCGGTTCCGGTGCCGAGGACGGTACCGGTGGCTCCCCGAGGAAGACGTTGACGACGCGGTTGAGGTAGTGGAAGGTGACCGCCACGCCGACGGCTTCCGGCACTTGGACGGAAGGGACCGGGGCGGGCCAGGGCGGGGCCGGGTCGCCTGGCCGGCCGGGAGATCCGCCCGGCCCGGTGTGCGATCGGCCGGTTCCGGCGCCTTCGGTGCCGCCGGCCAGCAGTCCGTGGAGCGTCGCGCCGTGCACCTCGGCGCAGTACGGGCAGCGGTTGGCCTCCGAGACAGCCGTGGCGACGGCCTCCTTGTCCGCGCGCGCCATGCGTCCGGTGGCGACCAGCGTCTCACGGAGCATCAGCCAGGCGGCGGCCAACAGGCGGGGGTCGGGCGAGTGGAGGGCGACGGGGGGCGCGAGGAGCCCGAAGTCGCGCTCCGTCGCGTCGTACACCGCGGCCACCGGCCCGTCCGCGGACGCGGGCGGAACGGGGGACACATGACGTACCCGGGACAGGGCTCCGCGCAGGGCTCGGCGCACGAGCACGTTCGTCATCGGTCGGTCTCCTTGCGAGAGGCGGGACGTTCTCAACCACGCGTCAGGTAGGGGAGCTGGCGGCGGGTGCCGCGGTGTGCCGAGCCGTCACCGTCCGGTGTCGGCGCGCCGTAGGTGACGGCCACGCCGCGCTCCCGGGCCGCCTCGACGATGCCGGGGACGGCGCGCTCGGCGAGGGCGGAGATGGTGAGCGCGGGGTTCACGGTGAGCGCGCCGGGGACGGCCGATCCGTCGGTGACGAAAATCCCCGGGTGGCCGCGGAGTTCATGGCGGTCGTCCAGCGCCGAGGTGTGCGGATCGTCACCGATGCGGCAGGAGGCGAGGGGGTGGACGGTGTAGGCACCGACGACGTCGTTGGTCCACGGCAGCACGCGGGAGAGGCCGTCGCGCTCCAGGATGTCCTTGACCGCCGCGTCCGACTCCGTCCAGCCCCGCAGGGTGTTGGCGCTGGGCCGGTACTGAATGGGGCCGCGGCCGAGCATCTGCTGGGAGATGCGGGTGGCGTTGCCGGTGGGCGGTGGCGGCCCGAAGACGCCCTCGTTGTCGTCCTCGACCATGGTGAAGACCGTCAGCCAGGAGCGCCACCGGCTGATGAGGTCCTTCTTCTCGGCGCCGAACCAGGTGGGGCGCGACACGCCGGGAACCTGGGCGAGGATGGTGCCGAAACCGGGTGGGAAGTACAGCTGTTCCAGCGAGAAGCGCGAGTGCTCCGGAAGGCTCGCGTCGAGGTTGTCCCAACTGGCGACGACGGGGCCTTTGCCGATCTGGTTGGCGAGGTAGGCGGTGCCGTCCCCGCGGTCCAGGCCGAGCAGCTCACGGGCCTTGTCCTCGTCGACGACCGCGGTGTTGAGGCGTTCGCCGTTGCCGGAGAAGTAACGGCCGACGGCGTGCGGCAGGGTGCCGAGACCGGCCGCGGAGCGCTGCAGGATCACCGGTGTCGCCCCGGCGCCCGCGGCCATGACCACGATCTTGGCGTCCATGGTGCCGCTGCCGGTGTGCACGCGGTAGTCGGTGTCGTCGATGGTGGAGTAGTGGACGCGGTAGCCGCCGTCGTCGGTACGGGTGAGCTTCTGCACCTCGTGCAGCGGGCGGATCTCGGCGCCGTACGCACGGGCGGCCGGCAGGTAGTTCAGGAGCAGGGAGCGCTTGGCGTCGAATCGGCAGCCGGCCATCATCCAGTTGCAGTTGGTGCACTTGGTGTTGTCGACGGCGGTGGGGACGGGGTTGGCGGTACGGCCGGCGCGGTCGCAGGCCGCGGCGAACAGGCCGCCGGCGTAGCTGACGTCGCCCCAGTCCTGGGTGGTGACGGGCAGGGCGTCGCTGACCACGTCGTACCACGGGTCCAGGGAGTCCCGGTCGATGGCGGCGGGCCACATGCGGCGGCCGATCGAGCCGGTGCGCCGGAAGACGAACCGTGGGGCGCGGGGCATGGCGGCGAAGTAGACCACGCTGCCGCCGCCGACGCAGTTGCCGCCGAGCAGGCTCATGCCGTCGCCGACGACGAAGTCGAATATCCGGGTGTAGGAGGAGCCGAGGAGGAAGTCGTGCTCAAAGTCCTGCGACTCCAGCCAGGGACCGCGCTCCAGGATCGTCACCTTCGCCCCGCCCGCGGCGAGGTGGTAGGCGGCGATCGCGCCGCCGAATCCGCTGCCCACGACGAGGACGTCGGTGCGCTCGCTGGTCGAGGTGCTCATGCCGGGCTCCCGGAGGGTGCGGTGTCGGGGTGGACGCGGGCCAGGGGGCGGCCGTAGGAGAAGGCGGGGAACCTCCACAGGCCGTCGCTGTCCGGGTCGGCGAAGCCCATGGCCTTGAGCCCCGGGTGCCCGGCTTCGAGCGCGTCGGTGGTGTGCAGGTGGGCCCCGGTGTCGAAGGCCATGTTGCTGAACAGGGCCAGCAGCACCCACAGTTCGCGCTCCGGGTGGCCGGGGGCGACGAGCGCGGTGACGAGTGCGGTGCGGTCGCTGAACGGGAGGGCGACGAACGGGGGCACGGTGGGGTCGGGGGGCAGGGCGTGCCGGGCGGCATGGGCCTCGGCGTGCTCGTCGAGGAGGCGGGCGTACTCGTCGAGGGAGTCGGCGATCCCGGTGGCGGGAGTTTCGAGGAGCGCGAGGGCGCCGGCCGCGACGGCGCCGGGCCCGGGCGCGGCACCGGCGACGGCGCGGTCGTCGGGAGAACGTCGCTCGCCCGGGACGATGGTGTCGGCGAACGCTTCGAGGGTGAGAGACCGGTGCGCGGTGCTGTCCGGCCGGGGGGCTCTCATGGCTGTCCTGCCTTTCACATCGAGGACTGGACTGGTCATTCGTGTTCATCGGTGGTCCGCGGCCCGGGAGGCTGCCAGGGCGTGGCCGTCCCGCGGTCGCGCGGCACCGGCAAGCCCGCCTGCCGTCACCTGCGTCGGCCGCACGGTCAGGAAAGAGCTGGAAATCGGGTAAATCATCCGGCTCCCGGACGGAGCCGGGCATCTCCGGTGTTGCTGCCGTCGGCACAAGGGTGGGCGTACGTCTTCAGGACGTGCGTCTGCGGCGCTCCGGGCGACGTGATCCGGGAACTCCGGTTGCGCGCCGGTGAACAGGGCGGTACGCCACACCGGTCGCTACCGGGTCACCGCACGCGGTGCACCGTCACCGGCAGCCCGCCACGGATGCCGAGCGAGAGCTTGGGCTCCGGCCGCACCTGGTAGCCCGGCAGCTTCTCCAGGCGCAGTTCACGGCAGAGCAGCGCCACGGTGAACACCGCCTCCATCATGCCGAGACTGCTGCCCACGCACACGCGGGGCCCGGCGCCGAAAGGAAGGTGGGCGTAGCGCGGGCGACCGGTCCGGTGCTCGGGCTCGAACCGCTCCGGCAGGAACTGCTCCGGTGCCTCCCAGAACCCCGGATGACGGTGCAGGGTGTACGGACAGATCAGCACGTCGGCCCCGGCCGGTACCCGGTGACCGCAGACCTCGTCGTCCGCCAGAGCCTGCCTCGGCAGGATCCACACCGGCGGGTACAGCCGCATCGCCTCCTCGACGGCCAGCGCCGTGAACCGCAGCCGCACGAGGTCCCCGTACTCCGGCAGCCGGTGCTCACCGAGCACGTCCAGCGCCTCGCCGCGCAGCCGCTCCCGTACCTCCGGGTGCCGGTCGATCAGGTAGCAGGTCCAGCCCAGCGTCGAGGCGGTGGTTTCGTGCCCGGCCAGCAGCAGGGTGGTCAACTCGTCCCGCAGCCGCCGCTCCCCGGCCGGCGGGTGGACCTCCTCGCGCACCGACGCGACCAGCCGGGACAGCGCGTCGTCGCCCTCCGCGATCCCGCCGCGCGCGGTGCGGTCCCGCGCCAGTTGCGCGGCGACCTGCTGCAGGCGGGCCCGGGCCCGCCGGAACCGGAGCTGCCCGGGGAGCGGGAACCACATCGGCACCGCACCCATCGTGACCATCTCGAACATGGCCTGGTCCTGCACCACTTCGAAGGCGTGGCCGAGGTCCGAGAACGCCCCGAGGTCGCTGTCGAGCAGGGAGCGGCCGAGTACGCCGAGCGTCAGGCCGGTCAGCTCCCGCGTCAGGTTCACCGGGCCGCGGCCCGCGCGCGCACGCAGCCGGGCGACCAGCCCGGCCGCCTCCTCGGCCACCACGGGAGCCTGCCGGGCGATCCGGCCGTGGTGGAACGCGGGCTGCACCACCTTGCGCTGGCGCCACCACCGCACGCCCTCACTGGTGAGCAGGCCGTCGCCGAGGGCGCGTCTGGCCTGGGCCAGACCGATGCCCTTGCGGTAGTTGGCGGCGTTGTCGGTGAGTACGTGCTTGGCGTGGTCGGGGTGGTTGAAGACGTACATCGTCTTCGGGCCGAGCGGGATGCGCACCGCGTCGCCGTATCCGGCGGCGGCGCGCATCATCGCGAGCCGGTCGCCGGCCAGCTGCCGCAGCAGGGAGGGCAGGGCGCGCAGCGGCGGGGAGGCGTAGCCGCGCCGCGCCGTACGCGGCGTCCCGGTCACCGGGGCCCCGTCCCGCTGCCGGTGATCCGTTCGGCGACGGCGCCACGCCACTCCTCGTACGCCGGCAGCGGCCCGGTCGCCGCTCCCTCCGGGCGGACCTCCCGCGTCACGGCGGCGGCCTCTTCGGGTTCCCTTCCGCAGAACACCCGGGTGGCCGGCGCGGTGTGCGGCACGTCCAGGCCGGCCCGCAGCCGGGCCTCCGCGGCGAAGGCGCTGCCCTGGGCGAGGGCGCCGCGGTGCTCACCGGCCCGGTCCCGCAGAACCGCCAGCTCGGTGCCGTCGCACCCGCCCGCGTAGGTCGCGGCGAGCCCCACGCCGCCGTAGAGGTCGGCGTGGCGGGACGCGGGGAACTTCTCGATGGTGATGGCGACCAGGTCGGGGTCGGTCCCGCAGACGAACCACAGCGCACGGCCGATGCCCTGGTCGATGGCGTTCCCGGTGTAGTCCGGGTGGTCGTGCGCGGGCCAGGGGATGCGGGGGTCGCGGTACTGCCGGCGCACGTAGCGTTCGGTGCGGAAGTACGCCTGGTGGAAGCCGTATCCGTCCAGCACCAGCCAGCGCAGCAGCGGGTCCAGGGCATCCACGTCGGCCCACCGGCGGCGCGGCAGCCGGCCCATGGACCAGCCGATACCGACGTAGATCATGTACTGGTGGTCGGCGCCCCGCCCGGCGAGCAGCCGGTCCACGTGGCCGCGGCCCAGGCCGGGCAGGGCGTCGCGCATCGCCGCGCCCATGCCCGCGCCCTCGTAGGCGAAGCCGCGGAACCGCTCGGGGACCGCCTCCAGACCGCGTTCGGCCTCGTCGGCGGTGCTCGCGGCGACGGCGTGCCCGTAGCCTTCCAGGAAGCGCGCCCCGACGGTCTCCAGCAGCCGCTGGGCGTCGGGCGACTTGCGGTGGAAGCCGCGGGTCTCCAGCAGGGTCTGAGAGACGCTCGGCGTCAGCAGCCTGCGTCGCAGTCGGCCCAGTGCGCTCGGCATGTGCGTCCCCAATCTTCGTGGGCCGTCCCCGGGCCTGCCCCGGGGACCATCGGTCGTCGGTGCGGGCTCACGGGCCCTCGGCCCGCCGGTCCGCCGGGCCGGGAGCGCCCGGCGTGAGGCGGGCGCGGATCGCGCGCCGCCAGTGCTCGTAGGCGGGGACCGGCCCGGCGACGGGACCCCGTACCGCGCACGAGTCGGCGAGGCCGACCGCGCCCGCCACCGAGAGCCCCGTCAGGACCCGGGCCGCGACGGTGGTGTGCGGCGGCACGAAGCCGGCCAGGTCACGGGCGCGGACGGCGAAGACCGCCCCCTGGCCCAACTCCGCCCGGTGCTCCCCGGCGACCCGCAGCAGCGTCTCGAAGGTGTCGGCACCGCAGCCGCCCGCGAAGGCCGCGGCGAGTCCGACCCCGCTCCACAGGTCCGGCCGCCGCCGCGCGGCGAAGGCGCGGACGGCGGTGCCGACCTGTTCGGGGCGGGCGCCGTGGATGAACCAGAGGGCGCGGCCGATGCCCTGGTCGACGGCGCGCGGGAAGTAGCCGGGCGCGCCCAGCCACGGGTACGTGGGCGGGACGCGCTGCTCGTCGACCCAGCGCCGGGTGTGGAAGTAGGCCAGGTCGAATCCGTAACCGTCCACCGCTAGCCAGCTCATGACGGGGTGCCAGGGCTGACCGGGCAGGTCGGGGAGCACCTTCCTCCACAGCACTCTCGGCAGCCTGGCCATGGCGAAACCCATGCCGATGTAGGCGAGCAGCACGTGGGGCCGGCCGGGGCCCTGGAGCAGCTCGTGGGTGCGGCTGCCGTGGCCCGGCCGGGCCGTGTCCAGCACCGTGCACGCCATGGTGGCTCCCTCGTAGGCGAAGCCACGCTGCTCGGCGTCGACCAGCTCCAGACGGTGGGTCAGCTCCGGCAGGCCGCCGGCTTCCATGGCCCACTCGAAACCGCAGACGACGGCGCGGGGTACGGCCTGCAGGGCGTCGGCGGGACTGTTCGCGGGCAGCGGCGGGAAGCCGCGCCGAGCGAAGGAGACCTCGTCGAGCGGCGGCGCGAACAGCGTCCGGCGCAGCGATCGCAGGGCCCTCGCCATGTGTCCTCCCCTGTGTGTCGGTGGCTGGTTCATCGTGCGGCTGCGCGTCGGGGTCCGCTTCTCCCCGGTTGCGCAGCGGCGGCCGGTGCGCCGGAGGACAGCATGGCGGGAGAAGTGGCGGGCGGGGCGGGCCAGCAGACTGACGGGAGGAAGCGCATCCGACCGGAAGGAAACGCCATGGAGCCGCAACGTGACGTGTTCGACGACCTGGTCCTGGAGGGGGCGTGCGTCGACGATCTGGTCGACGGGCTGGACGACTCCCAGTGGGAGGCCGGGACCCCGGCTCCCGGATGGACCGTCGCGCACCAGATCGCGCACCTGACGATGGTCTTCTCGCTGGCGGAGAAGGCCGCGGCGGCACCGCGGGCGTTCGAGGCCGTCATCGGCGGCCTGAAGGGCTCCTTCGACGACGCCGTCCAAGCGGGCCTGCTGCCGTACCTGGGCAACGGCAACGCGAAGCTGCTCGACCAGTGGCGCGCGCAGCGCGCGGCGACGGAACGGGCGCTGTCCGCCTTGCCGCCCCGGCAGATCGTCCCCTGGCTGGTACGGCCGATACCGGTCGGCGTCCTCGCCGCGGCCGGGATGATGGAGCTGTTCGCCCACGGCCAGGACATCGCCGACGCCCGCGGTACGGCCCCTGAACGGACGGACCGGATCCGGCACGTCGCCGGTTTCGTGGCACTGACCTGGGACTTCGGATACCGGTCGCGGGATCTGCCGGTGCCGGGGCGGGGCCTGCGCTTCGAGGTGACCGGGCCGTCCGGAGCCGAGTGGGTGTTCGGGGAGCCGGAGGCGGACGCGTGCGTCTCGGGGCCCGCGGTCGACCTCTGTCTGCTGGCCACGCGCCGCCGCCACCGCGACGACCTCACGCTCAGCGCGTCGGGCCCGGCGGCGGACCAGTGGCTGGACGTCGCTCAGGCGTACCGCGGGTCGGCGGGACCGGGCCGCGAGCCCGGCCAGTTCGCGCGGCGCGCACGCGACTGAGCGGGGCCGGCGTTCTCAGGGGGTGCCCACGAAGGGAGCCGTCCGACGGGCGGGACTTCGCGGGCACCCCCGCGGTCTTGTGCGGCAGCGGTCCGGTGAGGGGCGCCGCGCCCGCCCCTTCCGGTGCGGGCCGTTCCCCGACTGCCGGGGACGCACCGGCCTCCGGCCGCCCGGCACGCGCCTCGGCCCGCCGGGCCCGCGTCTCGGCCCGCCGGGCCCGCGTCTCGGCCCGCCGGCCCGCGCGGAGGCCCGGCGGGCCCGGTCCGTACCCGCCGGAAACGATCCGCAGCCGTCAGCGTGCCGATGTCCCGCGCATGACATCGCGCCGGAACACGCCGTCCGGGTCGACGCGTGCCCGGACGCGGTCCATCTCGTGGACCTGCGCCGGCTCCAGGTGGCGCTGCGGCTGTTCCGCGGTCTCGACGAAGGTGGGCGCCGTGCGCCCGGTGTCCCAGGGGCGGAGTGCGGTGCGGACACGGCGGTGGTGCGCGGCGACGGAGTCCCGCGCCGCGGGGCTGTCCGCGATGCCCGCGCCGATGTAGGCGAACGACGCGTCCAGGTGATCGAGGACGCCGCCATGCGCGTCCGGCCGCCCCAAGGCGGCGCCCAGCTGCCGGAGTTCGGCGCTGACCAGGGGTGACCCGGAGCCCGCTCCCGCCACGCGCAGGAACGCCTCGGCCCCGGCGGGCCCCGGATCGGCCAGCAGCATGTGGTCCCCGTGCACCGGCACGGGATCGACCGGATCCATGTGCACGGCGGGCACCGCCTCCGGTGTGCTGTCCGACCAGGTGTCCAGGAGCGGGTCCGCGACGGCGCGCAGCGGACCGAGCAGACCGGCGGCGACGCGGTGGGCGCGGCCGAGGTCGTCGTCCGGCGCGATGACCACCCCGTCCACCCCGAGTACGGGCCCTTCGGTGAGCGACGGGGGAATGCCCGGTACGGGCGGCAGGTTCATGACGCGCAGCGAGGTCGTCGCCTCCGGCGGGGCGGTCCGGCACCAGCGCAGCCAGGTGTCGAGGAGCTGCCCGGCGCACTCGGCGGGCCAGAACGCCGTCCCGGCGACGAGGCGGCGGACCGGCAGCAGCTCGATCTCCACGGACGTCACGACCCCGAAGCCGCCGCCACCCCCGCGTAGCGCCCGGAGCAGCTCCGGATCGGAGTCCGGGCCGGTGTGCCGGAGCCGCCCGTCCGCGGTGACCAGTTCGATGGCGCTGACCCGGTTGGAGGCGAGGCCGGTGGACCGCCCGTAGAAGCTCACCCCGCCGCGCAGCAGGTAGCCCACCGCGCCCACGGTCGGTGACGAGCCGTGCGCGACCGCGAGTTGGTGGGCGGCCGCCGCCGCCACGACTGCCGACCACGGGGTGCCTGCGGGGATGCGGGCGGTACGCCGGAGGGGATCGACCTCGACGCGGCCGAGGGGGGCCACCCGGAGGAGGAGCGCGCCCGCCATGGAGCCGGCCGACCCTGCCGCGTGCCCCGTGGTGTGGACACGCGGGCGCAGCCCCTCGGCCTCGGCGCGGCCCAGAGCGAGCCGGATGTCGTCCACCGACCGTACGACGACCGCCGCGTCCGGGCGGAGCGGTGCGGCCAGGTTGAAGGCCCGGACCGCCGCCGCGTACGCGTCGCTCCCCGGGCGGGGGAGCGGGGGAGCGGCACCACCCGTTCCGCCGCTCATGACGGTCCCTCCGCGGGCCCGTTGACGAGGGCCCGCGCCAGTTCCCTGGGGGTCACGGCCGCCAGGAGGACGCCGACCCCCGCGTGACTGTGAAGGGTGGACAGGTCGCGCCAGACCCGTTCGATACGCTCCCCGTGCCGGACCGCGCTGGACCCGGCCGTCGGGAACAGCCGGCCTTCGACCGCGCTCCAGCACAGCCGGATGGCCTCCCGGCAGATCGCCGCGATGGCCAGGTCCCGGGCCCGGGTGAAGTCGGCGGGCGGCCGGGCGCACAGCCCGCTCCACTGCTGAACGGCGTTCAGCACCGCCGCCTCGGCGGTCGTGACCATCCCCGCCGCCTCGCCGTACCAGAGCTGGTGGTCCGGATCGTCGGCGCGGCGCACCGAGGGCGTCAGCACGACCGGGCGCGTCCGCATCAGATCCGCGTAGGCGTCAAGGGCCCCGCGGGCCATGCCCACGGCCAGCGCGGCGACTTCGAGCAGCATGAAACCGAACTGCGCGCCCCCGTACTGGGGATCGCCGTGCAGGTACCGGCCGGGTGCCGAGGACGCGTCCGCCTCGCTCAGGTGGGTGCCGGGCAGGGTGAAACGGTCCGGTATACGGGCGCCGCGCAGGGTGATGCCGTGCGATCCGCTGCCTCTCAGGCCGAGTTGCCGCCCCCAGTCGTCGAGCCTGCGCCACCGGTCACGCGGGGCGATGAACAGCATCGGGGCCTGGCCACCGTCCCCGTCCGGCACCATGACATGGGCCATGAAGTGGGTGGCGTACGGCGAACCGGAGCAGTACCGCCACGTTCCGCTGATCCTCCAGTGGCCGTCGCCGAGGCGCTCCGCCGAGCCACCGGGCGTGATGGTGGCCGGGCAGATGAAATCGCCGCCGGCGAATATCTCGGCCTGTGCCGCGGCGTCGAACAGGGAGGCGGCGGGCAGCGCGTGGGTCGCCCCGAGACAGTACATCCACCCGGTGGACGGGCAGGCGCGGGCCAGTTCCATCGTGACGCGGAGAAATGTCTCGACGCCCGACTGATGGCCGCCGAACCTGCGCGGAACCAGAATGCGGTAGAACCCGGCGCGGCGGAATTCCTCGTGGATGTCCGGCGCGTAGAACGTGCGCCGCTCGGTGTCCGCCTGCCGTTCGACCAGCTTCGGTGCGAGAGCCCTGGCCCGGGCGACGAACGCGTCCGGGCCGACATCCGGTTCCGGCGGTGACGGGGCGGTGCCGACGGCTGATTCCGTGTCCATGGGCGGCTCCTTCGGGCTCGTGGCGAACGGACGGAACCAGCCTCCCGAGGGCCCGCGCACACGGGCATCTCGCACCTTGCGGTGGCCGCCCGGAAAGCCGGCACGGTGGAAGTAACGGCCGGTCGGTCACCTCGCTAACGTCACCCGGCGGCTGAGTTTTCCAGGAACGGGGACCGCGGACGGTCCCGGAGAGGACGCTCGTGAATGTCCCGCTCTCCTTCAATCAGGAATTCCTCTGCGGTTTCGACCGCGGGGACCAGGAGGGACCGTTCGGCCCGCGGTTCCACATCGTCCACGGCTGGCGACTGCGGGGGGCGCTGGACGGGGAGGCGCTCCGGACGGCTCTGCTGGACGTCGTCACGCGCCACGAGGCCCTGCGCACCGTCATCGCCCGCGACGAAGACCCGCCGGGCCAGCGGGTACTCGCTCCGTCGCCACCCGCACTGGAGGAACGGCACCTGCCCGGACTCGGGGCGGCCGAGCGCGCGCGGGCCGTGGAGGACCTGCTGATCGAGGCGGAGTCCGGCGCGGTCAGCGCCCGGCGGACACCGCTGCTGCGGGCGGTCCTGGCCCGGTTCGACGACGAGGACGCCCTGCTCGTGCTGGCCGTCCACCACACGGCGGCGGACGGCTGGTCGGTGCGCATCGTCGTACGGGACCTCGCCGCGTGCTACGCGGCGCGCCGGGGACTCGGCACGCTCCCGCGACCGGTGCGCCAGTACCGCGAGTTCGCCGCCCGGCAACGCGCGGACGCGACGGGGCCGGACGCGCGGCGCGCACTGGAGTTCTGGCGCGAGAACCTGCGCGGCGCGTCGGCCCTCTCGGTCCCCGTCGACCACCTCAAGTCCGCCGGACTGCCGGAGTCCACCGCGATCCACCGGTTCGCCATCGCCGCCGACGTGGTGGCACCGGCGCTCGACCTGGCGAGAGCCCACCGCTGCACCCCGTTCATGGTGCTCATGGCGGCCTTCACGGTGTTTCTTCACCGGCGGGAGGGCCGCACCGACCTCGTCGTCCCGACGTTCTCGCCCGGACGTGCGGACGAGGACTTCCTCGGCACGGTCGGCCTGTTCTTCAACTACCTCCCGGTGCGCACCGATCTGAGCGGCTGCGACAGCTTCCGGGCCGTCGTGGAGCGGGTCCGGCGGACCTGCCTGTCGGCGTACGCGCACGACACCCCGTTCACGCGGGTGGCCGGGGTGGCCGACGGCCTCATGGACCGGACGCTGGAGGACGGGCGCGCGGCGTGGGTGTTCCAGGTCTTCCCGTTCCCGCACCTGCTGGACGGCGAGAAGGTGGGCGACGTCGAATTCTCCGAGGTGCGCCGGCGGCTGCGGTCGCAGTCCCTCGGGTCCGACGTGCCCAACGGGGCGCTGTGGACGCTGAACCTCGATCCGGCCGGAGACGTGGTCGCGGCCGTCCAGTACAACAGCAACCTCTTCGACGAGAGCACCATCGCCGACGCGGCCCGGGACTACACACGGGTCCTGCGGGAGGTGGTCCGGAATCCGGACGCCCCGCAGGTCCGGCCGAGGTGAGGGACGCCGGGCAGTACGGCGTCGAGATGTTCCGCGGCCCGGTCCGGGCAATTCGGAAGATGAGCCAGCGGTTTCCGCGCGCGTACCTTACCCGTGAATACGGCGAGAACTGTTCCCGCGAATTGAGGAGTAACAGCCGCATGAGTGCGATTGGCGACGACCCGGAAATCGTCAAGTTCGTCTATTGGGACAACCTCACATATGCGCCACCGGGCTCGCGCATACCGGAGGAATGGGACCCCGCGCTCGGGGCCCGGCTCTACGAGAGCTATCTCGGCCACTGTGCCGAGGCGGAGCGGCTCGGTTACGCCGGCGTCAGCATGCCGGAACACTTCGGCCCTTCGTCGCCCTGCCCGCACCCGGCCATCATCCTCGCCGCGCTCGCCGCGCGGACGACCACGGCTCGTATCGTCTCGGGCGCGAACCTCCCCCTCCTGCACCACCCGATGGAACTCGCCGAGCAGCTCGCCATGGTCGACGTGCTCTCCGGCGGACGGCTGGAGGTCGGTCTCGGCCGCATCGGCGACCGCACCGCGCAGGCCCGCGCGGTCGGCCTCGTCGACGGCTGCCTCAACACGGTCGACCACCCGGTGGAGCGGGCCGACCTGACGACGTCGTCGGCGACCTTCCTGCCGGACGTGCCGGTCGCCAAGGTCACGGTGTGGCCCCGTCCGGTGCAGAAGCGGGTGCCGCTGTGGGCCGCGGCGGGCTCGGACGAGTCGTTCGCCACCGCGGCACGCCGCGGCCTGGGGACCTTCACCGGGCTGAACATCAACCCGTCCGCCGGCGGGCTGACCACGGTCGGTGTGGAGGAGATGGTCCCGCGCCTGCGGCGGTACATCGAGATCGGCCGGGAAAACGGGCACGATCTGTCGATGGCCAATGTCATGGCGAGCTGTTTCACCGTCGTCGCGGACACCGACCGGGAAGCCGCCGAAATCGTGCGCAGCGGCTTCCTCTCCCACGTCGAGACGGCGGCGGGCCACCTCGCCCGGATGGCCGGCGCCGCGCCCGGCGAAAGCCCGCTGGACTCGCCCGAGGCACGGGAACGCATGGGCATCACCGCGGTGCGCGAGGCGCCGGTCGACTTCTTCGTCAAGAATCCGTTCGCGCTCGTCGGATCGGCCGACACGGTGCGGGAAAAGCTGGACGCGCTGCTGTCCGCCGGTCTGACCCGGTTCCTGCTGCTCTGCGGCGGCGTCGGCACGGCACACGACATCGCCTGGCAGTCGGCGACGGCCATGGCCGAGGACGTGGCCCCCGAACTGTTCGCGGCCACGAAGTCCGCCCCCGGCCGGGTGGCCGCCTGACGACCCGTGAAGAGGCGTCGAGGGGGCCGTCGGCCGAAGCCGGCGGCCCCCTTTCGCCGTGTCATCCGACGGAGACCGGACCGCGGCCGGTGCGCCCCTCGCAGTAGGCGGTGTAGTGGTCGAGGGCCCGCTGCGCGCGGGCGGTCGCCGCCCGGAAGGCCGTGGTGGGCGCGGCATCGTCCACGAGCACCTCGTGCATCGCGTCGGTCATGCACTCCTGGATTCCGGCGAACTCCCCGAGCAGCGCCCCCCGCGCCGCCGGCGAGTCGCCCGAGGCCGCCAACTGGTCCACCGCGACCCGCAGATGCGGGTTGCGGTCGAACCACCCGTCGGCGTCGAGCAGCCGGTGGGAAGCGCCGGTGACGGGGATGAAGCGGGTCCGCCGGTGCCGCTCCGCCGCCGCCCCCGGACGGTGGAGGTACTGCAGGAAGGCGAGCGCGCCGTCGCGCGTGGCGTCGTCGAGCCCGCCGGCCAGCCACAGGGCGTCACCGCCGATCACGTTGCCCGCGTACCCGGTCCCGCCGTTGTGGGGGAGCCGGCACGCGCGTACCGAGAAGCCCCCCTCGCGGCCGGCCTGGACCATGCGCTCCGCCTCCACGGAGGTCGTCATGGTGAACGCCACGCGCTGCTCGGCGAACGCCCGGAAGTTGGCGTCCCAGTCGACGGCCCGGCCGTGGTGCAGATACAGGTAGTGCCCGTCGCGGTGCAGCGCCTTCCACCAGTCCACGTACGCCATCAGCTCGTCCGAGACGAGATCGACGGCGTCGGCGCGGGCGGAACGCCCGTTGTCGTGGTTGGCCAGCAGGCCGCCCTGCTGCGCGAGGGCCTGCTGGAACATCCAGCCGTGATTCGGCCAGGAGATCGCCGGACCGCCGTGCGACGCGACCGCCTGGCACGCCGCCCGGAGTTCCGCCCAGGTCCGCGGCACCTCGCTGACGCCGGCGGCGGCCAGCAGGGTGGTGTTGGCGTACATGAGCGTCGTCGAGACCAGCGACGGCATCGCGAGGAGCGCACCGCCCCGTGTGTAGTAGCGGACGGCCGCCGGCGCGAGGTCGTCGAGGACGACCTTCTCGCCGAGTATCTCGTCGCGGCCGCCGATCGCCGGACCGACCGGGGTGAACAGCGGCTCGCCGGACGCCGTCCGTGTGTCCAGTGCCTCCTGGGCCGAGGTGTAGAAGAACTGCGCCAGTACGGGCGGATCGCCGCGCAGCGCGGCGCGGTGCACCTCACCGGGAAAGGAGAGCCAGTCGACCGAACGCACCTCGACCCGGTAACCGGGGTGGGCGGCGCGAAACCTGTTTCCCTTCTCCTGTATTTCCTGGGCATGGTCGGGTATGACCGGGTAGTGGGGCACCCATACCGTAATGATCCGCTCGGACGTCATGAAAGAGCCTTCCTGTGTTCTCCGCTGCCCGGCGGCCATCGTCGGCCGCCCGGCAGCCCGGCGGCATCTTCGTCCTTGCCCATTTCCTTCGGACCGGATCAGCGCATTCTCGAAGAAGTAACCGGCGGGGCGCCGGTGGGATTCTGGGCGTTCGAACCCGCGACGCACGGAAGTGAGGAGAGTGCCGCATGGCGGAACGCCGCAGCACGCGCCCGATGACCGGTGAGGAGTATCTGGACAGCCTGCGGGACGACCCTCGCGAGATCTATATCTACGGCGACCGCGTCGACGATGTGACGGCGCATCCGGCCTTCCGCAATCCGGCCCGGATGACCGCCCGGCTGTACGACGCGTTGCACGATCCGGAACGTCGCGACGAACTCGTCACGCGGACCGACACCGGCAGCGACGGATACACGCACAAATTCTTCACCGTGTCCCGCAGCGTCGACGACCTTGTGCGGGACCAGCGGGCGATCGCGGCGTGGGCGCGTATGGGATACGGGTGGATGGGCCGCAGCCCCGACTACAAGGCGTCCTTCCTGGGGACGTTGGGAGCCAACGCCGACTATTACGGGCCGTTCGCCGACAACGCCCGGCGCTGGTACGCCGAGTCGCAGGAACGGGTGCTGTACTGGAATCACGCGATCGTTCATCCGCCGGTGGACCGGAGCCTGCCCCCGGACCAGGTCGAGGACGTGTTCATCCACGCCGAGCGGGAAACCGAAGCGGGCCTCGTCGTCAGTGGCGCCAAAGCGGTCGCGACGGGGTCCGCGCTGGCGCACTACAACTTCATCGCCCATTACGGCCTGCCGATCAAGAAGAGGAACTTCGCCCTGGTGGCGACGGTGCCCATGAGCGCGTCCGGGGTGAAACTCATCTGCCGGCCCTCGTACGGCTCCACCGCCGCGCTCGCGGGCAGCCCGTTCGACTATCCGCTGTCGTCCCGGCTGGACGAGAATGACGCGATCCTGGTCCTGGACAAGGTGCTCATCCCCTGGGAGAACGTGTTCGTCTACGGGGAAGCGGAGAAGATCAGGCGGTTCTCCGGGGAATCCGGGTTCATCGAGCGGTTCACCTTTCACGGCTGCACCCGGCTGGCGGTCAAACTCGATTTCATGGCGGGGCTGCTGGCCAAGGCCCTGGACACCACGGGCAGCAGTGATTTCCGCGGTGTGCAGAGCCGGCTGGGCGAGGTCCTGGCCTGGCGCGACCTGTTCTGGGGGCTCTCCGACGCGGCGGCGCGCAATCCGGTGCCGTGGAAGAACGGGGCGCTGCTGCCGAACCCGCGGTACGGGATGGCCTACCGGTGGTTCATGCAGATCGGCTATCCCCGAATCCGGGAGATCGCGCTGCAGGACGTCGCCAGCGGCCTCATCTACCTCAACTCGTCCGCCCACGATTTCGCCAACCCGGAGATCCGCCCTTACCTGGACCGGTTCATCCGGGGATCGGACGGGGTGGACGCCGTCGAGCGGGTCAAACTGATGAAGCTGTTGTGGGACGCCGTCGGAACCGAGTTCGGCGGGCGCCATGAACTCTACGAGCGCAACTACGCGGGCAACCACGAGAACGTACGGATCGAAGTACTCCTCAAGCACGCGGCGGACGGACGGCTCGACGAATTCAAGGGGCTCGTCGACACATGTCTGGACGAGTACGGCCTGGACGGCTGGACGGTCCCGGACCTCGACTCCTTCGACGAACTGGGGCGTGCGGGGCGCGACCTGGTGCACGGCGCGAAGCGCGAGAAGCGGCCGCGGGACGCCGCCATCGCCGGCGACGGGCCACCGGAGCCGGAAGCCCCGGGCCCTGCCGGCGGAGTGGTGTGACGCTCTCATCAGCCCGAAGCGGCCGAAGCCGCCGAACCGTCCTTACGTGAAATGACCCGGAAACAGCTGGAAGAACGCGAAAGCGGCCCCGCAACCAGCGGTTGCGGGGCGGTCTTCGGGTTCGGCCCGTGAGGAGGGAGACCCGGCCGGGGGGAGGACCGGCCGGGAGTGCGGGGGCCGGTCAGCGAAGCGTGCGGGCGAAGGCGCGTACGTCGGAAACCAGGGACTCGGGCTGTTCGAGTGCCGCGAAGTGACCTCCCCGTTCGTACTCCGTCCAGTGCGTCAGCGTCGGCAGGGCCGCCTCGGCGAAGCGCCGTACCGGCCGGACCGCGTCCTGCGGGAACATCGCCACCCCCACGGGCGCGGACAGCGGCCACGGCCCGCCCCAGGTCCGCAGGAAGTCCGCGTCGAGCCGGTTCGACTCGTAGTACAGCTGGGCGCTGGACCCCGCGGTGGCGGTGAACCAGTAGATGGAGACGTTGGTCAGCAGGGTGTCGCGGTCGATCGCCTCCTCGGGGAAGTCCTTCGCGGCCGACCACTCCCTGAACTTCTCCGTGATCCACGCGAGCTGTCCGGCCGGCGAGTCCGTCAGCGCGTAGGCCAGGGTCTGCGGACGCGTCGACTGGATCTTGCGCCAGCCGGCCCCGTCCTGTTCGAAGTGCGCGGCGAATTCCAGTCGCGAGCGGTCGCGGGCGTCCAGGTCGTCGAGGCAGGCGTCGGCCGGGGGGAACGCCGCGAACATGTTGACGTGCACCCCGGCGACCCGCTCCGGGGCGGCCAGCCCGAGCTCCAGTGAGACGGGCATCCCCCAGTCGCCGCCCTGCGCCACGTACCGCGGGTATCCGAGGCGCTCCATGAGTTCCGCCCACGCCTTCGCCACCCGGCGCACGTCCCACCCCGTCGTGCGTATCCGCCCCGAGAAGCCGTAGCCCGGGAGCGAGGGGATGACGAGGTGGAAGGCGTCCTCCGGGCGCCCGCCGTGGCGTCGGGGATCGGTGAGGGGACCGGTCACCCGCAGGAACTCGGCGACCGAGCCGGGCCAGCCGTGCGTGACGATCAGGGGCAGGGCATCCGGTTCCGGGGAGCGGACGTGCAGGAAGTGGACGGTGGCGCCGTCGATTCCCGTCAGGTACTGCGGATACCGGTTCAGGCGCGCCTCGGCGGCGCGCCAGTCGAAGCCGGTCCGCCAGTACCGGGCCAGTTCGCGCAGGTAGGAGAGCGGCACTCCGCGGTGCCAGCCGGTGCCCGGCACCTCGTCGGGCCACCGGGTCGCGTCGAGCCGCCGGTGGAGGTCGTCGATGTCGGCCTGTGGCACGGCGATACGGAAGGGGCGCATGCGAAAGCCTTTCCGGTTCCGGTGGTCGTCACGATTCGGGAGTGTCGGGGGTGGCACCGGCGGCCGCCGGGCCCGCCGCGGCCGCGTGCCGGGAACCGGAGTCCGGCCGCTGCCCGCGGCGCAGGCTGTGGCGCAGCACGCGAAGCGCCCGGGGCGGACTCATGAGGGTGGCCGGCGCGTCCACCAGCCCCGCGACGCGCATGAAGGAGTTGGCCAGCACCGCGTCGTGGGCGGCGGCGTCCTGGAGCCGCGCGACATAGGCGTTGGCGAACCTGACCTTCGCCGTCCGGCGGCCCTCGACGCCCGCGTAACCGAGGTCCGCGCCCGCCGAGAATTCCCAGGGCCCGTCCACGGCGCGCGCGAGGTCCCGGAAGTACGCCCGGGCGTCGGGAACGGAGCCCGCCGCGATGTGGCGGCGCAGCACCAGAGCCTCTTGGGCGGCGACGCTCATGCCCTGCCCGTAGACCGGGTTGAAGCTGCACACGGCGTCGCCCATGACCAGGAACCGCTCCGGGAAACGCGGCAGCCGCTCGTAACGGCGGCGGACGCTCATCGGGAACCGGAACATCACCGGCTCGTCGAGCGGTTCGGCGTCCCGCACCGCGCGGTGGATGTCCGGAACCGGGAGGGTCGCCGCGTACCGCAGGAAACCGTCGGGATCGGTCGGCGGATGATCACCGAGTACGCCGGTGAGCGACAGTTCGACGCAGTCCGCCCGCCCCGGCACACGGTAGAGCAGCGCACCGCGCGGATGGGCCGGGGTGGCGACCGGGATGATCGCGGCATCGGGCCCCAGCGGGTCGCCGCGCAGCTTGAAGTGGGCCGTCGTGTACGCCAGGTCGATCTTCACGCGGTCCTCGTCGGGCCGCCGGTAGCCCAGTTCGCCGAGCCACGCGGGCGTCCGTGAACCCCGTCCCGTGGTGTCGACCACCAGGTCGGCGTCGATCTCCTCGGGCGCGGTGCGGCCGCGGGACTGGACCCGGGCGCCGAGGACGCGGCGCCGGTCCGGGGAGACCGACAGCCCGACGATGTCGGTGTGCTCGCGGAAGAGCACGTTGGGCAGCGCCTGCACCCGGCCGCGCACATGCGACTCCAGGACGGGACGGGTGGCCGGCACCGAGACGAGTCCGGACCGGCCGGGCCGCAGCCGCCGGCCGTTGAAGTACCAGCGGATGTCACCGTTGAAGTCCCCCGGCTCGGCGCCGGCGGCGCGCAGCTCCGCGGTGAGTCCGGGGAACAGCTCCTCAAGTACCTGCTGGCCGCGGGCGACCAGCCCGTGCGCGTGGCGTCCGTGGGGCACGCCCCGGCGGGGGCCGTCCACCCCGAGGACCGTGTCCCGGTCCACGACCACGACCTCGCCGAACCGCTCGGTGAGGACCCGCGCCGCCAGCAGGCCCGCCATGCTCGCGCCGAGTACGACGGCACGCGTACCGGTACGTTGCTCCGTCACTTGGGCACCCTCCGCCGGCCGGGTCAGGACCGTGCGGTGACGGCCGGAGTGTTCTGGTACGCGGCGATGAGCCAGTCACCGGCGCTCCGCACCAGGACCCAGGTGGCGTGGATGGCGTTCTCCGCCGGCAGCCCGGTGGCGCCGGGCGGGATGACGCCGCCCCGGGTCGTCAGTACGGCGACATCGGCGCCCAGCGCCCGCACGTCGACCGGATCGCCGGTCACCCGGGTGCCCTTGAAGGGGCCGGCGAACGCCTCGGTCATGAACGAGCGGATGGCCCGGCGGCCTGCCAGGAACGTTCCGGGGAGGACGAGGGTGGCGTCCTCGGCGAACACGTCCGCAAACGCCTCGCCGTCGTTCTCCCGCCATGCGGCGACGATGCGCCCGGGTACCGCGAGGGCCTGCTCCATGGTCTGTTCCGTGGTTTCGGTGGCCATTTTCTCTTCCTTTCCCCGGTAATTCGACGAACGGAAGACTCGCACGGGCCGAAGTGCCGGGGCATCTCCCGAATTGCGCCCCGGCCACCCCAGGACACCGGCCGGGTGCCGCAATTCCGGAGATGCTTTTGCGAGACGGCGACAGCACTGTTGTCGACGGCTGAGGACACCGTGGTGACGGGCCGCGGCTTGTCCCGATCGACGCGACTATTTCCTTGGAGTGTCCGATGACTCTCACTGCTGTCCCCTCCGGTGCGGAACTCGTGAATCGCGCGACGGAGCTGGTCCCGCGGCTACGGAGCCATGCGGTGTGGATGGAGGAGAACCGCAGGATGCACGACGACGTGCTGGGCGCCCTGCGCGAATCCGGTCTGCTGCGTATGCGTGTACCGCGTCGGTACGGCGGTTTCGAGTCGGACATGCGGACGATGGTCGAGGTGCTCTCCGAACTCGCCCGCGGGGACGCCTCCGTTGCCTGGACCACGGCGGTCTATGCCATCAGCACCTGGATGGCCGGCCTGTTCCCGGACGAGGTGCAGGACGAGATCTTCGCCGACCCGGACGTCCGGGTCAGCGGAATTCTGAGCCCCACCGTGCAGGCCGTCCCGGCGGAGGGCGGCGTCGTACTCAACGGCCGGTGGGCGTTCAACAGCGGCGCCGGGCACAGCGCGTGGAACACCTGCGCGGCGGTGCTGTTCGACGGGGACCGGCAGCCGCAGCCGGTCATGGTGGCGGTTCCGCTCGCCGACCTCACCGTCGTCGACGACTGGCACACCAGCGGGCTGCGCGGGTCGGGGAGCGTCTCCACCGTGGCCGAGGACGTCTTCGTCCCGGACGCCCGGGTACTGCACATGGGCCCCGTGCTCGCCGGCCGGCACGCTTCGGAGCGAAACTCCGACCGCCCCTTGTGGCGTGCGCCGTTCATGCCCACCGCGTGCGCGACGGTGGGCGCCCCGGCCCTCGGCATGGCGAAGGCCGCGCGGGAGGTCTTCATGGAGCGGCTGCCCGGGCGGAAGATCAGCTACACGGACTACGAGAACCAGCGCGAGGCACCGCTGACGCATCTGCAACTCGCCGAGGCGGCCCTGCGGACCGACGAGGCCGCGTTCCACGCGTTCCGTGCCGCCGATCTGCTCGACTCCAAGGCGGCGGCGGGCGAGGCATGGACGCTGGAGGAGCGCGCGCGGGTACGCCTCGACCTCGGCGCGGTGTGCCGGCGTTCGCAGGAGGCGGTCGACGTCCTCAGCTCGGCGAGCGGCGGCTCGTCCGTCTACACGGACGTCCCCATCCAGCGGATCGAGCGTGACATGCGGACGATGAGCCGCCACGCGATCATCCACCCGAACACGAACCTGGAACTGTACGGACGCATCCTGGCCGGCCTGAACCCCAACACCCTCTACATCTGACCGCGGCCGCCAGCGGTCCGCCCACCCACGCCGTCAGGAGGCACCCATGGAAGACCGCGCCCCCGTGGTGATCGACCGCAGCGGTCGGGACATCCACGCCGAGGCCGCCCGGATCCGCGCGCGCGGACCCGTGACCCGCATCGAACTCCCAGGACGCCTCGCCGCCTGGTCGGTGGCCGGCTACGAGGAGGCCCGCCGCGTCCTCGCCGACCCCCGCTTCTCCAAGGACCCCCGCAAGCACTGGCCGCCGCTCGCCGAGGGCGAGGTCGCGGCGGACTTCCCCCTCATCGGGTGGGTCCTCATGGACAACCTGACGACCGCGCACGGCGACGACCACCACCGCCTACGCAAGCTGATCGTCAAAGCCTTCACCCCGCGGCGCGTCGAAGCCATGCGCGCCGGCATCGAGACGGCCACGGCCGAGCTCCTGGACGAGCTGGCCGCCGCCCCCGGCGAGGTGATCGACCTCAAGGAGCGCTTCGCCCACCCCCTGCCGGCCCGCGTCATCTGTGACCTGTTCGGCGTCGCCCCCGGCGACCGGGCCCGCCTGCTCCGCGGCGGCGAGGTGAACGTCGACACCACGGTGGACGCGGCGGACGCGGCGGCCAACGTCGAACAGTGGCACCGGGAGATGCAGGAGTTCGTCGAATCGAAACGGTGCGCGCCCGGCGACGACCTGACGAGCGACCTGATCGCGGCGCGCGACGACGCGGCCCGGCTCAGCGACTCCGAACTGGTCGGCACGCTGCACCTGCTGCTGGCCACCGGGACGGAGCCGGTGATGAACCTGATCGCGAACGCGGTGCGCGCGCTGCTCACCGACCGCGAGCAGCTGCGCCTCGTCCGGCAGGGGCGTGTGACCTGGGATGACGTGATCGAGGAGACCCTGCGGGCCGAGGCGCCGGTCGCCCATCTGCCGTTCAGGTTCGCCACCGAGGACATCGAACTGGGCGGGGTCACCATCGCCCGGGGCGACCCCGTCCTCGTCAACTTCGCGGCGGTGGGGCGCGACCGGGCCCTCCACGGCGCGTCGGCCGACGACTTCGACGTCACCCGCGAGGAGAGGACCCATCTCTCCTTCGGTCACGGCATCCACCGCTGCATCGGGATGCCCCTGGCCCGGATGGAGGCGCGCATCGCCCTGTCGGCGCTGTTCGAACGTTTCCCGGACCTCACGCCGGCCGTCGCCCCCGAGGAGATCGAACCGCAGGTCACCTTCATCATGAACGGCGTCCTGCGCCTCCCGGTCCGGCTGTCGGCCACCCCCGCACCGGCGGCGTCCCGGTGAGCGCGGCGACCGGAACGAAGGCGACCATGAAAGCGGCGGTCATCCCGTATCCGGGTGCCCCGTGGGAACTGGACGAGGTCCCGATCCCCCGGCCCGGTCCGGGCCAGGTCCTGGTCAGGGTGCGCGCCTGCGGGCTCTGCCACAACGACGTCTGGCTGTCGCGGGGCGTCTTCGACTTCCCGGCGGTGAGCCCGGCCGTCATCGGCCACGAGGCGGTGGGCGAGGTCGTCGAGACAGGACCGGGAGCCGGCAGCAGACGACCCGGGGACCGCGTGGGCGTGACCTGGATCCAGGGCACCTGCGGCCGGTGCGCGTCCTGCCGGCGGGGCGTGCCGCTCTCCGGCCGCGCCGGCATGGCCTGCGAGCGGCCCGCCCTGACCGGTATGACCGCACCGGGCGGACACGCGGAGTACGTGGTGGCGGACGCCGCGGGCACGGTGCTGATCCCGGACGGTGTCGACGACGTACGAGCGGCCCCGATGCTGTGCGCCGGGTACACGGCGTGGAGCGCCCTGGCCGCCGCGGCCCCGGCCCCCTCGGAGCGTCTCGCGGTCCTGGGGATCGGCGGCCTGGGGCATCTGGCCCTCCAGTTCTCCCGGGCCGGCGGTTTCGAGACGGTGGCGGTCACCCGTTCCCCGGACAAGCACGATGTGGCACGCCGGCTGGGCGCCGACCACGTCGTCGGCGACGGCAGCGCGCTGCGCGACCTCGGCGGGGCGGACGTCGTGCTGGTCACCGGCACCTCGTACCGGGCCGCCTCGGAGGCGCTGCGGGGGCTGCGGGTGGACGGGCGGCTCGTACTCGCCACGATCGACCCCGTCGGCTCCTTCACGATCGGGCCCGACGTCCCCCTGTGGGCCCGACGGCAGCGGGTGATCGGGGCGAGCCACGACGGGCCGCACCTGCTCGCGGAGGCGCTCGGGCTCGCCGCCGCGGGGAAGGTGGCGCCGGTCGTCGAGACGTTCCCGGCCGAGCGGATCAACGAGGCCGTCGACCGGGTGGAGAAGGGGAGCGTCCGGTTCCGGGCGGTCGTGACCTACTGAGGAAGGGGCGCGGGTCCTCCGGCACATCCCGGGGCCGGGACGTCGAAACCGGGCGGACGGTTCCGACCCAGTTCCGAAGGGCGCAGCGCACAGCGCCCCCCGTCAGCCGCAACCGGGAAGGAACTGCAATGGAAAGCACGGCCGGAGGGCCCCCCGTGAAGGCGGGCCGCAAGGAATGGATCGGGCTTGCCGTCCTGGCCCTGCCGACCCTGTTGGTGTCCCTCGACGTATTCGTCATGCTCCTCGCGCTGCCGAAGCTCAGCACCGCCCTGCACGCCGACGGCGTCGAGCAGCTGTGGATCACGGACATCTACGGGTTCATGCTCGCCGGGTTCCTGATCACCATGGGCACGCTGGGTGACCGGATCGGGCGGCGGAAACTGCTGCTCATCGGAGCCACCGCCTTCACCGTGGCCTCCTTGGTGTCCGCGTACTCCGTCAATCCGGCGATGCTGATCGCGGCCCGCGCGCTGCTCGGCATCGCCGGCGCGACCCTGGCGCCGTCGACGCTGTCGTTGATCAGCACGATGTTCACCGACGCCAAGCAGCGCGGCACGGCCATCGGCATCTGGATGATGTGCTTCTCCGGGGGCGCCATCATCGGGCCGATCGTCGGCGGCGCGATGCTGGACAGCTTCTGGTGGGGGTCCGTGTTCCTGCTCGGCGTGCCCGCGATGGTGCTGCTGCTCGTCCTCGGGCCGATCCTGCTGCCGGAGTACCGCAACCCGGACGCCGGACGTCTCGACCCGCTGAGCGTCGCCGAGTCGCTGGCCGCCATCATTCCCGTCATCTACGGGCTGAAGGAGATCTCCAACAACGGCTGGAAGCCGTGGCCGGTCGCGGCCGTCGTCTTCGGGCTCGTCGTCGCCGTCTTCTTCGTACGCCGGCAGCGTCGGCTCACCCATCCGCTCCTCGACCTGCGGCTGTTCGCGAACCGCTCCTTCAGTACGGCGCTCGGCGGAATGCTCTTCGGCACGATGCTGACGGGCGTCATCATGCTCTTCGTCACCCAGGACCTGGAACTCGCGCACGGCCTCACCCCGCTCCAGGCCGGTCTGTGGATGCTCCCCGCGGTGCTCACCAACACCATCAGCTTCGGCGTGTCCCCCCTGGTGGCACGGCGGATCCGGCCGGCCTACGTCATTGGCGGCGGCCTGCTGATCTCGGTGTCCGGCCTGCTCGTGATGGCCTTCATGAACGCGAACGACGATCCTTGGGTGCTGATCCTCGGCTTCGCCCTGGTCTTCCTCGGCGCCGGACCGATGGTCACGCTCGGCGCCGGCCTGGTCATCGGGTCCGCGCCGCCGGAGAAGGCCGGATCGGCCGCGGCCATCAACGAGACGAGCGGCCAGTTCGGTTTCGCCTTCGGCATCGCGGCCCTCGGTACCCTCTCCATCGCGGTCTACCGCGGCGCGGTCGCCGACAAGCTGCCCCGCGGGCTTCCGGAGGACGTCGCGGCTGCCGCCCGCGACACCCTGACGGCCGCCCTGTCGGCGGCCGAACGGCTCGCCGGCGGGCTCGGGGCGGAGACGGCGGCGGCCGCGCGCGCGGCCTTCGTCAGCGGACTGAACACCGTGGCCGCCGTGTGCGCCGGTGTTCTCCTGATCGTGGCCGTCCTGGTGGCGGCCCTGCTGCGGCACGTACCGCCGACGGGACAGGCCGCGGAGGACGGCGGGGCCGGCGCACCGGCCGGCCCGGCGGAGGCCGAGGAAGAACGGGTCGCGGCGGCGGACTGACCCCGTCCCGCGCCCGGCGCCGACAGCCGTCCGCGGCGCCGGGCGAGTGCCCCGCCGTACGCCGCCGGGAACGCCGGACGTCCCCGGCGCGAGGACGAAGACACACCGACCGGACGACGAAGCCCGCGGTCCAGTGG
>NZ_JBHWHY010000030.1:0-128573 GCF_042732265.1 Streptomyces sp. NPDC059788
GCTCCGGAGCGGGCCGCGCACCGCGTGACCTGGCGGCCGGGCCTCAGGACGCGGCGCTGCGCAGCTGCCGCTGGGTGGCGGCGCGGTGCCGGAAGACGTGCCGGTAGGTCTGCGGGGAGACGCTGGTGACCCGGCCGAAGTGGTAGCGCAGGTTCGTCGCGGTGCCGAAGCCGCTGTGCCGGGCGACGCTGTCCACCGGTTCGTCCGTGGTCTCCAGCAGTTCCTGCGCCAGCCGCACCCGCTGCTGGAGCAGCCACTGGAGGGGTGTGGTGCCCACCGCCTCACGAAAGCGCCGCGCGAAGGTCCGCTCGCCGAGGTTCGCCACCCGGGCCAGCTGCGGCACGGTCAGCGGCTCGTGCAGGTGGTCGCGGGCCCACTGCAGGACCGGATTGAGCTCGTCGCCCTCGCGCGGGCGCACGGGCGGCTTCGTGTACTGCACCTGCACGCCTTCGCGGTGCGGCGGCACGACCATCCGCCGGGCGATCTCCGTGGCGACCGCCGAACCGTGGTCCTGGCGTACGAGGTGCAGGCACAGGTCGATGGCGGCACCGCTGCCGGCCGAGGTGAAGACGTTGTCGCTCTCGGTGTAGAGCACCGAAGGCGAGAAATCCACGTCCGAAAATCGCTGGCCAAAATCCGCCGCGTTCATCCAGTGGGTGGTGGCCGGACGGCCGGTCAGCAGACCGGCGTGCGCGAGCACGTACGCGCCGGTGCACAGGGAAACGATCCGGCGCCCCAGCTCGTGGGCCTTGCGCACGGCGGCGATCAGGGACGCGGGCGGATCGAGCTGGACGGGGCGGGCACAGGCCGCCACGATGACGGTGTCCGCCTCCAGCAGGTCGTCCATGTCATAGGGCGCCTCGATCCGCAGGCCGGCCGGGGTCCGCAGCGGCGCCGGCTCCGCCGCGCACAGCCGTAGTTCGTACCAGGGATCGGCGATGTCGCTGCGGTCGATACCGAAGACCTCGCAGGGGACGGCCAGTTCGAAGGTCGGCGTCGCATCGGTGACCGCGATCGCCACGACATGACGGGGCATGGCAGGAACTTAGCGCACGTCGGCAGTTCTGCAGGTGTTCCGGAGGGCTTGTTCACGTCAAGCTACCGACGTGACGGAGACGTTGATCAAGGGAGCTGCCCAGGAGGGCCGGCTCACGGCGGTACAGGGCACCGCCCTGTACGTCGGCGCCGTGCTGGGCACCGGGGTGATCGCCCTGCCCGCGCTCGCCGCCGAGGCCGCGGGCCCCGCCTCGCTGCTGGCCTGGATCGCCATGGTGGTGGTCTCCGCGCCGCTGGCGGCCTCCTTCGCGGCGCTCGGCGCCCGGTTCCCCGACTCGGGAGGCGTGTCGACGTACGCGCGGCTGGCGTTCGGCGACCGGTTGGCGGCCGTCGTGGGCTGGTGCTTCTACCTGGCGGTGCCCACCGGTTCGAGCGCGGCGGCCCTCTTCGGGGGCGCGTACGTCTCCGAAGCCCTGGGTGGTTCCACGGCCACCACCGTCGCCACGGCCGTCGGCCTCATGGCGGCGGTCACCGTGTCCAACGCCGCCGGTGTGAAGATGGCCGGACGCTTCCAGCTGGCCTTCGTGGGTCTGCTGGTGGTGCTGTTGCTGCTGGCGCTGGCGCTGTCCCTGCCGCACGCGCGGGCGGCGAACTTCCAGCCGTTCGCTCCGCACGGCTGGTCGGCGATCGGCCCGGCGGCGGCGCTGCTGGTGTGGAGCTTCGCGGGATGGGAGGCGATCACGCATCTGGCGGCGGAGTTCCGCCGGCCGGCCCGTACCGTACCGCTGGCCGCGGGCCTGGCCGTCGTGATCGTCGGCGTGCTGTACGTGTCGGTCGCCTTCGCCGTCATCGCCGTACTGGGACCGGGCGCGGCGGACACCGAAGCGCCGCTGGGCGAACTGATGGCGCGCGGCCTGGGAGGCCAGGCCCGCCTGCTCGCCGCCGGGGCCGCCCTGCTGCTCACCCTCGGCGCGATGAACGCCTACTACGCGGGCGCGGCCAAGCTCGGCGCCGCCCTGGGCCGGGACGGTGCGCTGCCGGCGTGGCTGGCCCGCGGCAGCGTGGTCGGCGAGGTGCCGCGCCGCAGCCTGTGCGTGGTCTCCGTACTGGGCTTCGCGGCCCTGTTCGCGACGGTCCTCACCCACACGGGCACCCGCCCGCTGGTGCTGCTGACCACCGGCTCCTTCGTCGCGGTGTACGCGGTCGGGGTCGCCGCCGCGATCCGGTTGCTGCCGCGCCGCAGCAAGGGGCGCGCGGCGTCCTTCGCGGCGCTGGCCGCCGTGCTGGTCCTGCTGGCGATGTCGGGCGGCTATCTGCTCTGGCCGCTGGCCGTCTCCGCGGCGGCCCTGCTGTACGTGGGGTGGCGCCGGCGGCGGGCGCCCCGGGACGGCCCGCCGGCCGCCCCCACGGACGGGCCCTCCGCGGCCCGGCCCGCCACACCGGACGTCGTCGAGGCCACGGAGGTCATGTGATGGGAAACGAACTGCTGTCCGGCGCGGGGGCGCGGACGCCCGGTGCGCGGGACGACGCGGCGCCGGATCTGGAGACCCTGCGCGCCGCCGTCGCCGCGTTCACCGGCGGGGCGTCCGCCGCGGCCGCGGACGGGGACGGGGCGGTCCTCGATCCGGCGCTGCACGGCCATCGCCGGGAACTGCTGCGCTGGCTGAATTCCTGGGGCTGCCGGCTGAGGTATCCCCGGCCGGGCGAGATCGACCTGTTCGAGGTCGGCGTGCGGGACTGGTGGAGCCGGTGGGCCGCAGCTCTGCCCGTCGGCGGTTTCCTCGCGGAGCTGACCGACCCGCAGGTCGACGCCGTGGCGGGGAGCTTCGAAGATCTGTCGGCGGTGCCCGTGGGGGCTCCGGAACGGCCCCGTCCGCTGGGGCCGACGGCCGCCTCCAAGCTGCTGTACCGGCTGTGCCCGCGGGCCGTCATGCCGTGGGACGAGGCCATCGCCCGCCGCCTGCACGGCGCCCGGGACGCCGCCGCCTTCGCGGCCCACCAGCGTCTCGGGCGGTCCTGGGCGCGGCAGCTCCTCGCCGGGACGGGGCTCGACGAGCAGGCGGTGGCGGTCGAGCTGGGCGGACCGGGCCGCTCCCTCGCGAAGATCCTGGACGACTACTGCTACCTCCGATTCACCCGGGCGGCGGAATGGTGACACCTGCCGCGTACGAATCCGGCCACTTGGAGCACTCCATTCCGGCCGAATGGCGAGAATGGCCCGCCGGTTTTTCCCGGGAGCCCGGCGGGCGGGCCCGGCCGGTATGAAGCGGCCCCCGATACCGGCTGTATATGGCAGGAATTCTGTGCCCACTGACGCTTCTGCTGATTGCCGCCCGGCGGGCGCCTCCGGAATCCTTGAACAGCGGTGCGTCGGGATGCCGGACACCGCGGCCGGCGGGTCGACCGCGAAGGCGGAAACCGGCCATGGCCCCATGCGTACGTGAGTGAGGAAAGAGCAGGATGATCCCAGCCGCAGAGACCTTCGACGGCACGTGGCCCTACCGGCCGCATTTCACCGACGCAGCGGGATTCCGGCAGCACTACGTGGACGAGGGAGCCGAGAGAGCCGAGGGAGCCGGGAGCGGCGGCCCCGTCGTGTTCCTGCACGGCGAACCGACCTGGGGTTACCTCTGGCGCCACCTGATCGGCCCGCTCGCCCGTGAACGGCGGGTCGTCGTCCCCGACCACATGGGGTTCGGCAAGAGCGACACCCCCGCGGACCGCACCTACCTCGCCGCCGAGCACGTGGACAATCTGGAGACGCTGCTCGTCGACGTCCTCGACCTGCACGACATCACCCTGGTCCTGCACGACTGGGGCGGCCCCATCGGCACCGGGTTCATGCTGCGGCACCCCGACCGCGTCGCCCGGATCTTCGCCACCAACACCGTGCTCCCGCTCGGCCTGCCCGGTTACGACAAGCTGATGGCCGAGAACATGGCCGACAGCCACTGGTTCCGCTGGGCGGGCGCCGCCCACGCGAACGGCACGCTGGAGCGGGCGCTGGGCGGCGCGGGGGACAGCGTCACGCACCTGATGCTCTCGTTGCAGACCATCGCCCGCCCGCAGATCGTCACACCCACCTGGGTACGGGCCTACGCCGCGCACTTCACCGACCGGGCCGCCTGCGAGGGTGTGCTCCGCTTCCCGCAGCAGCTGGTGGCCCCCGACCCGGAGGCGGCCCCCGCGCCGGAGCCGGACCCGGCCGCCGTCGCCGCCGTACGCGCCAAGCCCGCCATGCTCGTGGAGGGGATGCGCGACACCGCGCTGCTGCCCCGCCACGTCATCCCCGCCTTCCAGCTCGCCTTCCCCGACGCCCCGGTGATCGAACTGCCGGACGCCGGGCACTTCCCCTCCGAGGACGCCCCCGAGACGCTGCTGGCACTCCTCCAGCTCTTCCTGCAGACCACCTGACCACACCGGCAACGTCACCCTCGACCGGGTCACCGACACACGCCGCGCAGCTGAGGCCCCCCGGTTCCCGGCAGCCCCTTTCCAGGGGCCGCCGGCCGACCGCTCCCACCCGGCCCGCGCGTCACCTCGGGGCCCGGTCCGTCCTTGGAGGTGCTCTCCCATGTTCCGCCGTGTATGGCTGCTGATGCTCGCGGTCGGCACGTTCGCCATCGGCACCGACGGTTACGTCATCGCCGGTCTGCTGCCCGAGATGGGCCGCGACCTCGGCGTCACCGACAGCCAGGCCGGCCAGTTCGTGACCGTCTTCGCCCTGGCCTACGCGATCGGCGCCCCGCTGCTGGGCGTCGCGATCGGCAGCCTGCCGCGCCGCCCGCTCCTCATCGGCAGCCTCGCCCTGTTCGCCGTGTCCAACCTCGCCGCCGCGCTCGTCGACTCGTACGGGACGATGCTCGCCGTGCGGGTCCTCGCGGCGCTCACCGCCGCCGTGTTCACCCCGGCCGCGGCCGCCGCCGTGCCGCCGCTGGTGCCCGCCGAGGAGCGCGGCCGGGCGCTGGGCACCGTGGGGGCCGGCATCGCCGTGGCCACCGCCGTCGGCGTGCCGCTGGGCACCTTCATCGGCGGGGCGTTCGGCTGGCGCACCACGTTCGTGGTCGTGGCCGGGCTGAGCGTGCTGGCCACGGCCGGCCTGATGTGGAAGCTCCCGACGATGCCGCCCGAGCCCGCGGCCGGCATCGCGACCCGGCTGTCCGTGGCCCGGGTCCGCGGCATCCCGACCGCGCTCGGCCTGACCGTGCTGTGGATCTCCGGCGCGTTCGCCGTCCTGACCTACATGAGCCCGGTCCTGGACGCGATCGCCGGCATCCACGGCGGCATGCTCAGCATCTGGCTGATGATCTTCGGTGTCGCGGCGGTGGCGGGCAACGCGCTGGGCGGCCGGGCCGCCGACCGGCTGCCCACCACCCGGCTCATGGTGATCAGCACCTGTGGCCTGACCGTCGCCCTGGCCTCCTTCGGCGCGCTCGGCTCGCTGGGGGTGCACGGCTCGCTCGGCGCCGCCCTGTCGGCCGTGGCCCTGGTGGTCTGGGGCGTCTTCGGCTGGTCCTTCGCCCCGCTCCAGCAGCACCGCCTCGTGGAACTGGCACCGCAGTCGGCGGGCGTCGTCCTGTCGCTGAACGCCAGCGCCATCTACGCCGGAATCTCCCTCGGCGGGTTCCTCGGCTCCGTCGCCCTCGACCACTCCGGTCCCTTCGCCATCGGCTGGACCGCCGCCGGCCTGGAGATCCTCGCCGTCGCCGCCGCGGTCGCCATCGCGGTCCGCGCCAAGCGGCACCAGCAGGACACCCCCTCGACCTCCGCGGCTACGCCCACGAGCGCGGACAGCACCTCACTGCCACTCTGACCACGAACGGGGAACCGCCTTGAACGCCTCGCTCAGCCCCTCGCACAGACCCTCGCCCACCACGGAGCCCGGCGCCGGCCGGAGCGCCCTGAGCCGCCGCGGCTTCGCCACGGCCGTCATCGGCGCCACCGCGGTCGCCGGATTACCGGCGGCCACGGCCCAGGCGGCCCCCGTCCGGGCCGGCTCCGCCGCGCCCGCCGCCCCCCGTGCCTTCGACCCGCAGGACTGGGCCTCCGTACGCGACCAGTTCGCCCTGTCGCGCGACTACCTCCAGTTCTCCGCGTACGTCCTCGCCTCACACCCCCGGCAGGTACGCGACGCCATCGACCGCACCCGCGACCAGCTGGACGCGGACCCGATAGCCGTCGGCGCCGGCTTCGTCGACGAGGACCGCAGCCTGGAGGTCCGCACCTCCCTGGCCGGCTACCTCGGCGGCCACCCGGACCACGTGGCGCTGACCGACAGCACCACCATGGGCCTCGCCCTCCTCTACGGCGGCCTGAAGCTGCGGCCCGGCCAGGAGATCCTCACCAGCGAACACGACTTCTACGCCACGCACCAGGCGCTCCGGCTGCGCAGCCAGCGGGACGGCACGCCCGTCCGCAAGATCCGGCTGTACGGCGATCCGGCGCGCGCCACCACCGACGAGATCGTCTCCCGTATCGTCCGCGCCCTCACCCCGCGCACCCGCGTGCTGGCCCTGACCTGGGTCAACTCCGACAACGGCGTCAAGCTGCCGGCGCGGGCGGTGGCCGACGCGCTGCGGGACGTCAACGCGCGGCGGGCCCGCGCCGACCATGTCCTGCTCTGCCTGGACGGGGTGCACGGCTTCGCCGCCGAGAACGTCACCATGGCGGACCTGGGCTGCGACTTCTTCGCCACCAGCACCCACAAGTGGCTGCACGGGCCGCGCGGCACGGGCCTGCTGTGGGGCAAGCCCGAGCACTGGCCCCTCGTGCGGCCGGTCATCCCCAACTTCAGCCGGGAGGGCTACGAGGGCTGGGTCGGCGGCCGGGACCCGGTGGCGGCCCCCGCGATCCTCGGCACGCCCGGCGGCTACCACTCCTTCGAACACCGCTGGGCCGTCCCCGAGGCCGTCCGCTTCCACGAGATGATCGGCCGGGCCCGGGTCACCGCCCGCATCAAGTCCCAGGCGGCCCTCCTCAAGGACGGCCTGCGCGAGCTCCCCGGCGTGCGCGTGCTGACGCCCGACGACCCGTCGATGTCGGCCGGCGTCGTCTGTTGCACGGTCGAGGGCTGGACCGCCGCCCGCGCGGAACACGAACTGCGCGCCGCCCATCGCGTCATCGCCACCGAGACCCCCTACGCCGAGCCGCACCTGCGCTTCGGCCCCACCGTCGTCACCGGCCCCGAGCAGATAGGGAAGGTCGTCAGGGCCGTGGCCGCCCTCCGCTGACCGGGGCCTTGCGGCTACGCCGACCTGCGGCGCTGCGGGGGCAGGGGAAGTGGAAGGATGGGTTCTATGAGTTCAAACGTATTCTTCGACATCACCATCGACGACGTCCCCGCAGGCCGCATCACCTTCAAGCTGTACGACGACGTCGTGCCCAAGACCGCGCGCAACTTCCGTGAGCTGGCCACCGGCGAGCACGGCTTCGGTTACGCGGGTTCGCCGTTCCACCGGGTCATCCCGGAGTTCATGCTCCAGGGCGGCGACTTCACCCGCCGTAACGGCACCGGCGGCAAGAGCATCTACGGCGACCGTTTCGCGGACGAGAACTTCAAGCTGAAGCACGACCGCCCGTTCCTGCTGTCCATGGCGAACGCCGGCAAGAACACCAACGGCTCGCAGTTCTTCGTCACCACGGTGGCCACGCCGTGGCTGGACGGCGCGCACGTGGTCTTCGGCGAGGTCGTCGAGGGCTCGGACCTGGTGAAGAAGATCGAGGGGCTCGGCTCCCGCTCCGGCGCCACCTCCGCGAAGATCGAGGTGGCGTCCTCGGGCGTCGTGGACGCCGCGTAACGGGTCCGCCGCGCCCCAGACAGCGAAGACCCCCGGGACCTGGTCCCGGGGGTCTTCGCGTCGTCCGGCGGGCGTGGCCGCTCAGGACTGGGGACGGCTGCCGTGATTGGCGCCGTTCTTACGACGTGCCTTCTTCTTACGGCGTCGCTTCGACGACATGGCGTCTCCTCTCCGCAGGGGCATTGCTCCGTATTTCTACCATTTCATACCGGTGCCCTGCCTCGGGGTCCCGGGGCCGGATACCCGCCTCACGGATCGCCATACACCTCGTGAGACACCTCACGGTGAACGAGGCGAGGGGCGGCAGGGCACGGGGGAGCGGAGCGGGAAACGCGCGGTCAGGAGGCGGAGGAGCAGTCGTAGAGGGGTTCGGGGAGGGAGGGGTCGCCGGCAGCCGCGTACGCCTTCGGGTCGACCTCGGCGCAGGCCGAGCGGACCCAGGCGTTGATCTTCGCGGTCTCCGAGCGGCCGCCGCCCGCCGCCCGGGTGGGGTTGAGCAGGGCGAACCGCAGCTGCCCGGACGCGACCAGGTGCCGGTACCCGTCGAGGGTGACCGAGGTGGCCATCCCGGCGAAGCCGCCCAGCGGCAGGATGGGCAGGCCGGTGTGGGTGATGGCCCGGGACCGGGCCCAGCCGCCGTCGGCGGAGAGGGTGTACCTGGCGTCGCCGTCGTGCCGCCGCACGTAGTCCAGCAGGCGCTTCTGGGCGGCGGTCAGCGGGGCCTGCGACATGTCGTACGAAGCGCCGCCCGCGCCTCCGTAGACCGCGCCGCCCGGCGCCCCGGCCGTGGCGTTCTGGCCGCCCGGACCGGCGTGCGCCTCGAACGACGAGCCCGCGTACCGCTGGTCCAGTACGGACAGCGACCAGGCCGCCGGAGCGGCGAACAGGGCGACGCAGGCGGCGGTCAGGGAGGCCAGGGCGAGGCGGCGTACGCGGCGGCCGGTGGCGCGGCCGTAGGACAGCAGGCTCAGGACGCCGGTGAGGGCCGCCGTGATGACCACGGGGACGAGCCAGGGTGCGAAGTCCGTGTGCGCGGCGGCGAGGGAGGACGCCCAGGCCGTCTGTACGGCGAGGGCCAGGGGGAACAGGCAGCGCGCCGGGCCGCTCGCGGCGGCGCGGTGGACGCGCCACAGGGTGACGGCTCCGGCGGCGGCCAGCGCGGCCAGCGCGGGGGCCAGGCCGGCCACGTACGCCGTGTGCGGGATGTCGATCAGGCTCAGTACGGCGGCCGTGGTCAGCAGCCAGCCGCCCCACACCAGATATCCGCCGCGCAGCCGGTCCGTACGGGGGCGCCGGCCGCGCAGGACCAGGCCGTGGACGAGGCCGATCAGGGCGAGCGGGTAGAGCCAGCCGATCTGCGTGGTGAAGCGGGAGGTGAGCAGCTTGTACCAGGTGTTCTTCTCGCTGCCGAGGCTGACCGTCTTGCGGACGCCGGGAGAGCTGCCGGGGCCGGTGCGCGGGGTGCCGCCGGACCGGCCGCCCTCGGCGGTGGGCGGGGCCGCCGCGCCAGGGCGGCCGGGCCCGTCGGGCCCCGTGCGCGGGCCGGGGCCCCCTGGCCCGCTGTCGGCCGGGCGGCTGAAGCCGTTGTACTCGAAGACCATCGACAGCGCGCTGTTGTTCGTCGAGCCGTCCGCGTACGGGCGTACGTCCTTCGGGGTGAACGTCATCATCAGCACCCACGAGAACGACACCGCGAGCAGCACCACGCCCGAGGTCAGTACGTGGCCGATCCGGGCGCGCAGGGTGACCGGGGCGGTGACGAGGTAGCCGACGGCGAGGGCGGGGACGATGAGCCACGCCTGCATCATCTTGGCCTGGAAGGCCAGCCCCACCCAGACACCGGCCCACACCAGCGAGCGCAGGCGGGCGCCGCGTACGGCGAGCTGGTAGCGGTCGACGGCCAGCAGCAGGCACATGATCAGGGCCGCGTCGGGGATCGCGTGGCCGAACATGGAGGCGGTGACGGGGGTGAGGGTGAGGAGCGCGGCGGCCAGCAGGCCGGTGGCGGGACCCTGCCAGCGCCGTACGACGCGGTACAGGACGAGGACGCAGACGACGCCCTCGACGCACTGCGGCAGGGTGAGCGCCCAGTCGTGGAAGCCGAAGAGGCGGGCGGAGAGGGCCTGCGGCCACAGGAAGCCGCCGATCTTGTCGAGCGTGATGGTGGCCGAGGGGTCGTAGGCGGTGAAGAGGAACGCCTTCCAGCTCTCGGTCATGCTGCGGGCGGCGACGGAGTAGTAGGGGGCCAGGCCGCTGGTGGTGATGTTCCACGCGTAGAGGAGCCCGGCGAGAGCGGCGACGCCGAGCAGGGCGGGGCGTGCCCAGCGGGGCTGGTCCCCTGGGGAGCGCCAGAATTCGAGGCGGCGGCGCGGCCGTCGGCCCGGCGCGGTGCGCGGGGGCCCGGGCGCGGGAGTGCGCCGGGCGGGAGACGGAAGCGGCGCGGACCCGGTGGGGGCGGCGGACGGGGCAGCGGCGGCGGGTGAGGTGGAGGCGTCGGCCGGGGCGGGGGAGGCGGCGGAATTCGGTGCCGCCGGGGAAACGGGCAGGCCGAAGGGAGGTTTGGCGAACATGGGGGAAATTCAGCTCTCGGGTCGGTGCGGGCGGGGCGGCCGGCCCCGGGTCAGCTCTCCGGCTTGCTGAGCAGCAGCAGGTAATAGTCCACATGGTGCTGGCAGAACGTACGGAACGGTTTCATCAGCGGGTCGGTGTGGGCGACCGCCTCTTTTCCGAAACGCTGCTCGATCTCGTCGCGCCGCTCGTTGTAAAGGGCGTACATCAGCTCGCCGCACAGTGCGACGTTCGATGTCATGTTCTGCACCCGGGCGACGCGGAAACCGGCTTCCTCGATCTCGTCGGAGAGTTTCGCGAAGGAGGTGGGCGGCGGGGATGTCCACAGCCGGGTGAAAGCGTCCACCTCCGTCCGGTCGGCGGTGCCGCGCCGGGTGAACTCCGTCATCAGCAGGTGGCCGCCGGGGCGCAGCACGCGCCGGGCCTCGCGCAGTCCGGCGGGCCGGTCGGACAGGTGGGGGAAGCAGTCGATGGACCAGGCGGCGTCGAAGGAGTCGTCCGCGTGGTCCAGGCGCATCGCGTTGCCGTACGCGAAGTCGACGCGGCCGGCCAGCCCGGCGGTGCTCAGCCGCTCCTCGCAGCGGGCGAGCTGGCTCCCGCTGACGGTGATGCCGGTGACCCGGCCGCCGGTGCGCTGCGCCAGCCGGATCGCCGGGCCGCCGGTGCCGCAGCCGATGTCGAGCAGGCGGGCGTCCGGCGGGAGCCCGGCGGACAGGATGTCCGCGAGGTATTCGGTCTGCCGGTCCTGGGCGAGGTCGCAGAGGTCGAGGAGGGAGGTGACCGGGGTGCGTTCGCCGTGCGGGACGTACATGCCGACGTGCAGGGCGCTGCTGCCGAGCACCATGGCGAGCAGGTCGCCGAACCGGTCGTACATCGCGCCGACCTCTTCGGGAGCCGGCGCCGGACCGCCGCTCCCGCCGGTGCCGTCGCTCGTACCGTTGTCAGTCAGCGTCATGAAAGTCCCCTCGGCGACGGGTGGTCGGGCAAGGAATGGGTGAGCCTGGAGTGCTGTACTTCCGCTCAATGGACGCTAGCACCGGAAAGGGCCGGGTGGGGGGCTTACATTCCACAAGGACCGGAATCGGACAAGTAATTCAAGATCCATGAACCGATGGCGTGCCGGAGTAATTGTGATCGGCTGGGCGGCGTCGATGAGTTTTCCATGAGAAGGACATGAAAAGCGTGAGAATTGGGCTCCGGGCATACCGCGCCCTGCATAATCCGTGCGTGAATTGACGTGCCGCCCCGGAAACGAGAGCTCCGGGGAACCCCGTGTGCGGTGCTGCCGTCCGGAGGAGGGCCCGCGGGCCCTCCTCCGAACGGCTCGTGCGGGTGGGGTCAGCTCGACTGCGCCTCGTCGTAGAGGTTCTCGGCGTCGTCACCGAAGTACGGCCCGAACATCGTGTTCGGCAGGAAGGTGTAGCCGAAGCTGTTCACCGAGGACTGCAGGCCGGTGCCGGTGGCCTCGTCGAAACCGGTGAACCAGGGGCCGCCGCTGGAGCCGCCCGTCATGTTGCAGGACAGGCCGTGGTCCGTGGAGAACAGCGGGTCCTTGATGGTGTTGCCGCTGCAGTAGATGAGTTTGCTGCCGTCGTACGGCGAGGCGGCGGGGTAGCCGAAGGCGTACATCGGCTTGTTGTAGCCGGTGTTGAAGGCGAGGCCCTGGCCGCCGACGACGTCGGTCAGCTGCTGACCGCCGACCGGGGTGACGACCGCGGCGCCCACGTCGTAGTTGATGTCCTCGCTCGCCGTCCACTGCGGTGTCGCGAGGGTCTTGGCGGCGGACCACTTGCCGTACGGGTCCTGGCCGTCGTGGTAGCCGGGCACGAAGACCCAGTTGGTGTGCCAGGCGCCGTTCAGCTTCACGCAGTGCCCCGCGGTGATCACCGTGCTCTTGTTCGCGCTGGTGACGGCGTTGCCCGAACAGGAGGCGGTGCGGCCCTGATAGGTGAAGAACACCCGGCCGGCGGTGTGCGTCACGGCGCCGCCGCCGGTCCACGGGCCGCCCGCCTGCGGGAAGGACCTGAGCGCGGGGGCGGGCGCGGTGGTGCGGGGGAGGCTGGGGCGTACGGTGCGTTCGGCGCCGCGCCGTACGGACGGGGAGGCCGTGTCCGCCGCCTTGCCGGAAGGTTTCGCCGACGCTTCGGGGCCGGCCGTGCGCAGGTCGAGCGGGGTCGCCTCGCGCATCCGCTGCGCCGTCCAGAAGCCGGCCGCGGAGGAGGACGCACCCGTGGCCGCGGTGCCCGCGGCGCCGGCCGTGCCCGCCGTACCGGCCGCGCCGGCCGGGCCCGCCTGGAGAGCCGAGACGAGCAGGGCGCCGACGGCGGTCAGGGCACCGGCGACCGCACGGGACACACCGCGACCGCGGGTGCCGGGGAATGTGCTGACGATTCGTCTCACGCGTGACTCCTTCTGCGGGGCCGCGTGGTGGCGAACCGCGCGGCCGTCGACTACGTGGCCGCGGGTCCCGCGGCCCGGCAGATGAGCGGTGCGGATGGACGTGCGTCAGGAAGAGTCCCACCGGACGCGCCGTCTGTCAGGAGCGCGTCGCGGGGAAGTCCGGAAGCCGGTCGGTGGCCGGCGGGCGTGTCAGCCGCGGCCGATGTACGGCATCGCCGTCGCCATCACCGTGGCGAACTGGACGTTCGCCCCGAGCGGCAGCCCCGCCATGTGCAGGACCGTACGGGCCACGTCCGCCGCGTCCATCACCGGTTCGACCGCCGTGGTGCCGTTGGCCTGCGGGATGCCGGTCCGCATCCGTCCGGTCATCTCGGTCGCCGCGTTGCCGATGTCGATCTGCCCGCAGGCGATGTCGTACGGGCGGCCGTCCAGGGAGAGCGACTTGGTCAGGCCGGTCACCGCGTGCTTGGTGGCGGTGTACGCGATCGAGTGCGGGCGCGGCGTGTGCGCGGAGACGGAGCCGTTGTTGATGATGCGGCCGCCGCGCGGGTCCTGCTCCTTCATCGTGCGGAAGGCGGCCTGGGCGCAGAGGAAGGCGCCGGTGAGGTTGACGTCGACGACCGTGCGCCAGTCGTCGTACGACAGTTCGTCCAGCGGTACCGGCGGCCCGAACGTACCGGCGTTGTTGAAGAGCAGGTCCAGCCGGCCGAAGCGGTCGCGTACGGCGGCGAAGAGGGCGTCCACCTGGTCGGGGCGGGACACGTCGGACGGCACGCACAGGGTGCCGGGGCCTCCGGGGCCGTGTGTGGCCTGCGCCGCCCGGCGGGCGGTCTCCTCCAGGGCCTCCGGGCGCCGTCCGGCGAGCGCCAGCGACCAGCCGGCCCCGGCGAGGGCCAGGGCGACGGCGCGGCCGATGCCGGACCCGGCACCGGTGATCAGGGCGGTCGGTGCGGCCGGTGCGGGTGCGCGCGTGGTGTCGGGTGTCGTCATGGCGGCAGGGTAGGGCGCGGGGCGGGCGCCCGGGGAGTCGGCTCTCCGCTCAGCCGGTGCCGTGGAAGTCCTTGAGTACCGCGGCCTTGGCGGCGGAGAACTCCTCGGCGGTCAGGATGCCGTCGCGGTGGAGTTCGCCGAGCTCCCGCAGGCGGCGCAGCAGTACGTCGGCGCCGTCCCCGCCGCTGCCGGCGCCCGTGCCGCCCGCGTCCGCCGCCTTCTCCAGGGCCGGTGCGGCCGGTGGCCCGGCGACCGCCCCCGCCTCCGGCCCGGCCACCGCTCCCGGCGCGGCCCCGCCCGACGGGTGCGGCAGCCGCGCCGCGACCGCCGCCGCGAGCAGGGCGGTGCGGCCGCTCTCCTTCTTGAAGCCCCACAGCTCGATGGCGTTCGGGTCGTGCTCCGGCTTGAGCTTCGCCGTGACGCCCTTCGGCCGGAAGCGCAGATAGCCGGATTCCAGGCCGGAGGCGGGGCGCCAGTCCACCCCGGCCAGGTCCGCGAGGGCGAAGTCCCGGGCGCCCGCGTGCTTCTTGCTCTCGCTGGTGGTCCAGCGCCAGTCGATGTGCACATGCTCCCCGTCGAAGGTCGCCACACCGTCCACGCCCGCGGCGGACAGCGGTACGGCGGGCCCCGGCAGCAGGTAGCGGTCGGTGGGCCCGGTCGCCACCTGGTCGAGGAGCATGGCCTGGCGCACCTCGTCGGCGAAGTACTCGGCGACGCCGGTCCGGTCCGGGTCCACGGCCACCTGGTACGGGTTCGCGTCGTCCGGCAGGCCGCCGCCGGTGACGTACAGCAGCGGGTCCGCGCCGTCCCGCAGCCGCAGGCGCAACCGCCCGCCCTTGCGGGCCGGTTCGTAGGCGATGCCCGCCAGCGCCTCCAGGGGCACGGAGGTCTCGCCCAGGTCCTGCCGCAGCCGGTGCACGCCCCGGTCCCGCCCCGGCACGATCCACACCCGGTCGCCGTCGAAGGACCAGGTGCCGTCGCGCGCCATCAGTTCAGCCATGCCCGAATCCTACGGAAACGCCGCCCCGGTGGCGGAGGGTGCGATCCGCCGTCACCGGGGCCGCCGGGCCCGCCGTGATTGTCCTGTGGCGTCCGATACGGGCGCAGACATCACCCGGTTGTCATGCGTGCGTCGAGCGTGCGACAGCGGAGCGCCGTACTCCGCCCCTCCAATCGCTGGTGACAACACCAGTCCAGGGAGGGGCAGATGGCCCGTCAAGGTCAGTACGAGCAGGACGCGCGGCCCGAGCAGGGGCCCCAGGGCGCACCGCACACGCAGGAGATGCGGGCCGCCGCCGCACAGCTCGCCCGGCGCCGCTTCCTCACCGGCACCGGGGCCGCCGCGGCGCTGGCCTTCGCGGCCAACCTGCCGGGCACCGGCGTCGCGTACGCCGCCGCCGAGGCCGATGCCCGCAAGATCACCGAGAATCCCTTCACCCTCGGCGTGGCCTCCGGCGACCCGCTGCCCGGCTCCGTCGTGCTCTGGACCCGGCTGGCCCCGAAGCCGTACGAGCCGGGCAGCGGTATGCCCCAGGCGCGCGTCACGGTGCGCTGGGAGGTCGCGTACGACGAGAAGTTCCGGCGCCTGGCGGGGCGCGGACGGGCCGAGGCGCACCCGGAGTTCAACCACGCGGTGCACATAGAGGCCACCGGCCTCGCGCCGGACCGCGTCTACTACTACCGCTTCCGCGCCGGGAACTGGATCAGCCCGGTCGGCCGCACCCGCACCGCCCCCGCGCGCGGCGCGAAGAACAACGAACTGCGGCTGGGCGTCGTCTCCTGCCAGGCGTACCACGACGGCTACTACACCGCCCACCGCCACCTCGCCGCCGAGGACCTCGACGTCGTCTTCCATCTGGGCGACTACCTGTACGAGTACCCGGTGGACGCCGTCGGCGGCGCCCGCAGGTACACCGACCGCAAGCTGCCCGCCCGCTTCAACCGCGAGACGGTGACGCTGGAGGACTACCGGCTGCGGTACGCGCTCTACAAGTCCGACCCCGACCTCCAGGCCGCGCACGCCGCGCACCCGTTCATCGTCACCTGGGACGACCACGAGGTGGAGAACAACTACGCCGACGACATCAGCGAGAACAACGCCCCCAAGGGTGAGTTCCTGCTGCGCCGGGCCGCCGCCTACCGCGCGTACTGGGAGAACCAGCCGCTGCGCCGCCCGCAGCGCCCGTACGGCCCGGACGCCAGGCTCTACCGCCGCGTGCACTACGGGCAGCTCGCCCAGTTCGACGTCATGGACACCCGCCAGTACCGCTCCGACCAGGCGTACGGCGACGGCTGGCACGCCCCGGGCCCCGAGTCCACCAACCCGGCCCGCACGCTGACCGGCAAGGAGCAGGAGCGCTGGCTCATCGACGGCTGGCGGTCCTCCACGGCGCTGTGGAACGTGCTGCCGCAGCAGGTCACCTTCTCCGAGCGGCGCAACGCCACCGGGCCCGGCTACAAGCTCAGCATGGACTCCTGGGACGGCTACCCGGCCTCCCGCGAGCGGGTGCTGAAGGGGGTGGAGGCGGCGGGCGTGGACAACCTCGTCGTGCTGACCGGTGACGTGCACGTGCACTACGCGTTCGACGTCAAGCGGGACTTCCGGGACGAGAAGTCGCGCACGGCGGGCGTGGAGTTCGTGACCACCTCGATCGCCAGCGGCGAGGACGGCGCGGACAAGCCCGCCAACTGGGGCACGTACATGGCGGCCAACCCGCACATGAAGTTCTACAACGGCCGCCGCGGCTACCTGCGGGTCACGCTGGACCGGGAGAAGGCGCGCGCCGACTTCCGCACGGTGTCGGCGGTCACGAAGCCGGGGGCGCCGGTGATCACGGCCGGGTCGTTCGTGTCCGAGGCGGGCGACCCGGGGCTCAAACCGGCCTGAGGCCCGTACGACGGGGGCCGGCCGTGCGGGCCCGCGGCGGGCCCGCCCGCTGGTCCTAGGCCCTGCGACCCGGTTCCAAGGTCGCAGAGCCCCGTCCGAAGGTCTGGCCGAAAGCGCGCCGGGGGCCGTTCCGTGCATGACACCATGGTCAGGCCATCAATCATCCATGGAGACACTCATGACGGACCCCGGTACCGGAACGACGGAAACCCAGGACAGCGTTCCGATAGCCGAGCGGGACGTGGCGGCGGCGCCCGCCGCGTCCCGCCGCACCAGCCTGCTCGTCACCCTCATCCTCGGCGGCCTGACCGCGGTGCCGCCGCTCTCCATGGACATGTACCTCCCGGCCCTGCCGGAGGTCACCAACGCGCTGCACAGCCCGGCCGCCACCGTCCAGCTCACCCTGACCACCTGCCTCGCGGGCATGGCCCTGGGGCAGATGGTGGTCGGTCCGATGAGCGACAAGTGGGGGCGCCGCCGCCCGCTGCTCGTCGGCATGATCATCTACATCGTGGCCACCGCGCTGTGCGCCCTGGCCACCAACGCCGAACTGCTCATCGCCTTCCGCCTGCTCCAGGGCCTGGCGGGCGCGGCCGGCATCGTCATCGCGCGGGCCGTCGTACGCGACCTGTACGACGGCGTGGCGATGGCGCGGTTCTTCTCCACCCTGATGCTGATCTCCGGCGTCGCCCCCGTCGTCGCGCCGCTGATCGGCGGGCAGATCCTGCGGATCACCGACTGGCGCGGCGTCTTCGTCGTGCTGACCGTGGTCGGCATCCTGCTCACCCTGCTGGTCTGGCGCCGCCTGCACGAGACGCTGCCGCCCGAACGCCGGCACTCCGGCGGCCTCGCCGAGGCCCTGCACACCATGCGCTCCCTCCTCGCCGACCGCGCCTTCTCCGGCTACCTGATCGTCGGCGCGTTCGCCTTCGCCGCGCTGTTCGCGTACATCTCCGCCTCGCCGTTCGTGATCCAGGAGATCTACGGCGCCTCCCCGCAGACCTTCAGCCTGCTGTTCGGCGTCAACTCCGTGGGCCTGGTCCTGGTCGGCCAGATCAACGGCAAGGTGCTGGTCGGCCGGGTCAGCCTGGACGTGGTGCTGGGCATCGGCCTGAGCGTGATCACCGCCGCCGCGACGGCGCTGCTGCTGATGGCCGGCGGCGTCTTCGGCGACGTCGGACTGTGGCCGATGGCCGCCGGGCTGTTCGTCCTGATGTCCGCGATGGGCCTGGTCATGCCGTCGGCGAACACCAAGGCGCTGCTGCGCTCCGGACACGCGGCGGGCTCCGCCTCGGCCCTGCTGGGCACCTCCACCTTCCTCCTGGGCTCCGTCGCCTCGCCGCTGGTCGGCATCGCGGGCGAGCACACCGCCGTACCGATGGCCGTCGTCCAGCTCTCCTGTGGCGTACTGGCGCTGCTGAGCTTCCTGGGACTGTGCCGCCCGTGGCAGCGTAGGGAGGAGACCGCCACCGGGACCGGCGAGAGGACCAGGCTCTGAACGCAACGGGACTGCGATACGGCACCCCCGCAGCGGCGGGGCTGGACCCCGCCTGGATGCGGCGCCTCCTGAGCGGGGTGCGGGAGGCGACCGAGGGCCCGGCCCCCTGGTGCGCGGGTGCCGTGGTGCTCGCCGGGCGCGGCCCGGTGGTCGCCGCCGAGGAGGCGGCGGGCTGGGCGCTGCGCTACGCGGGGTACGACCCCGGGAGCGACCGCGGGGTGGAGCTGCCCCCGGAGCGCCGGGAGCCGATGCGCGTCGGCACCGTCTTCGACCTGGCCTCGCTGACCAAACTGTGCACCGCGATCGTGGCGGTGCAGCAGGTGGAGCGGGGCCTGCTGGACCTGGGTGCCGCGGCGGCCCGGTGGCTGCCGGGCTTCGCCGCCGGAATCACCGTCCGCCACCTGCTTACGCACACCTCCGGTCTGCGTCCGGAGCTGCCGTTCTACGAGCGCCGGGGGCGCGCGGCCCAGATGGAGCTGCTGTGGCAGGAGGCGGCGGCGCCCGCCGGGCCGCCCGGCGGCGCGTACCGCTACTCCGACCTCAACCTCATCGCCCTTCAGCTGGTCCTGGAACGGCTCACCGGGCAGCGGCTGGACGCCCTCGTGGCGCAGGGGATCACCGGCCCGCTGGGCATGGCCAGTACGGCGTTCGGGCCGCTGGCCCCGGCGGGCGTGGCCGCGACCGAGGACCAGCGGCGGCCGTGGGCCAAGGCGGACCGCGGCATGGTGCGCGGGGTGGTGCACGACGAGAACGCGTGGGCGCTGGGCGGCGTCGCCGGGCACGCGGGCCTCTTCTCCACGGCGCAGGACCTGGCGGTGCTGTGCCGGGCACTGCTCGGCGGCGGCGCGTACGGCCCGGCCCGCATCCTCGGCAAGGAGTCCGTGGGGCTGCTGCTGGACCCGCCGGGCCTCGGATTCGGCGTGGACCAGCCGTGGTTCATGGGTGAGCTGGCGGGGCGCGGCGCGGCCGGGCACACCGGGTTCACCGGGACGAGCCTGGTGCTGGACCGCGCGACCGACACGTTCCTGGTGCTGCTGGCCAACACCGTCCACCCGCGGCGGCGCGAGGCGGGCAGCGCGCCGCGGGCGGCGGCGGCGACCCGCCTGGCGCGGGCGGTACGGGCCGCAGGCAGGCCGCCGGGGACCGGGCCGTGAGCCCCGGGACCACCTTGCGGCGGGCCGGGGAGCCCCGGCGGGCCGCGGGACGGGGCCGGGCGCCCGCCCCGGCCCCGTAAAATGGCCCGAATGCACGACGAACTGCGCGCCGCACTGGCCGGCCTGCTCGACGGCCTGCCGCCCACGCAGGCCGCGCGGGCCGTCGACCGGCTGATCGCCAACTACCGGGGCCGGACCCCGACCGACGCCCCGGTGCTCAGGGACCGCGCGGACGTCGCCGCGTACGCCGCCTACCGGATGCCCGCGACCTTCGAGGCCGTGTGCCACGCGCTGGACGCCTTCGCGGCGCGGCTGCCGGACTGGGCGCCCGCCTCCCACGTGGACATCGGCGGCGGCACCGGCGCCGCGACCTGGGCCGTGGCGGCCACCTGGTCCGGCCACCGCACGACCGTGTACGACTGGGCCGAACCGGCCCTGGACCTGGGCCGCGAACTGGCCGCCGGCGTGCTGCCGGACACCGACTGGCAGCGCCGGGTCATCGGCGCGGGCATGACCGTCCCCGAGGGCACGGACCTGGTCACCGTCTCGTACGTGCTCGGCGAGCTGCGCCCGGAGGACCGCCGGGCGGTCGTCGGCGCCGCCGCCCGCGCGGACGCCGTCGTGCTGATCGAACCCGGCACCCCGGAGGGCTATCTGCGCATCCGCGAGGCCCGCGAGCAGCTCACCGACGCCGGGCTGCGCGTCGTCGCCCCGTGCCCGCACAACGGGGGGTGCCCGATCGTGCCGGGCGAGGACTGGTGCCACATGGCCGCCCGGGTGACCCGCTCGTCGCTGCACCGCCAGGTCAAGGGCGGCTCGCTGCCGTACGAGGACGAGAAGTTCAGCTACGTGGCGGCGGTGCGGCCGGAGGTGGCCGACCGCTCCGCGGCCGGTGGGCTGCCGCTGCTCCCGTCCCGGATCGTCCGCAAGCCCCAGCTCCGCAAGGGCCAGGTCCTGCTGGACCTCTGTACGGAGGAGGGGCTGCGGCGCGACACCGTCACCAAACGGCACGGCGAGCGCTACAAGGCCGCCCGCGACGCCGAGTGGGGCGACGCCTGGGAGCGGCCGGCCGGCTGAGAGCCGGTGCCGGCACCCCGGCCGGGCGTCAGGCCGTCCGTAGCTCCTGCGTGCAGCACTTGACGCTGCCGCCGCCCTTGAGCAGCTCGGTCAGATCCATGCCGACGGGCTCGTATCCGCGCTCCCGCAGCGGCTCGAACAGCCCCACCGCGGCCTGCGGGAGCAGCACGTGCCGGCCGTCGCTGACCGCGTTCAGGCCGAACGCCTCCGCGTCCGCACGCGAGGCGGTCAGGGCGTCGGGGAAGAGGCGGGCCAGCACCGCGCGGCTGCCCGCGGAGAAGGCGCCCGGGTAGTACATGACCTCGGAGTCCGTCGCGTCGTCCAGGACGCACAGCGCCGTGTCGAGGTGGTAGTAGCGCGGGTCGACCAGGTCCAGGCCGATCACCGGGCGGCCGAAGTACTCCTGTGCCTCGGCGTGCGAGAGGGGGCTGCTGCGAAAGCCGCGCCCGGCCAGCAGCCAGGAGGCGGTGACGGCGAAGTCGCCCTCCGCCTCGTTGACGTTCTCCGGCTCGCGGACCTCGGTGAAGCCGTGGTCGCGGAACCACGCCGCGTGCACGGCCGCCTCGCCGCGGCGCTCCTCGAAGGCGAACCGCGCGCCGAGCACCCGGCCGTCCACGACGGTGGCGCCGTTGGCGGCGAAGACCATGTCCGGCAGGTCCGGGCGGGGGCGCAGCTCCTCGACGGTGTGGCCGAGCGCGCGGTAGCGGTCGCGCAGCACCTCCCACTGGGCGAGCGCCAGCGGCAGATCTACGGGTTTGTCCGGGTCCATCCAGGGGTTGATGGAATAGCTGACCTTGAAGTGGGCCGGCGGGCACATCAGGTAGCGCCGGGTGCGGGCGCTGCGCCGCGGTGTACGCAAGGAGGGCTCCTCACGGTGGACGGGACTCGGGAGGCGTACGTGGTGGCGTACGCGCTCAAATCGTCCACCGTGAGGAGCCGTTGCGCAGTGATCCGTTCGGGTGGTTTTCACCCCTGGCGGGTTTCTCCGGCGCCGCGCTGCTCCTGGAGCCTGCGCAGCAGGGCCCGCCGCTGTGCCATGGGGTCCGTGCCGCCCCCCACGCCGTTGCCGCCCCGGCCGCCGCGCAGTGCGCCGCGGGAGAGCTTGCTGCGGGTGCCGCCGACGCCGAGCATGTTGCCCGCGCTGCCCTTGCTCATGGTGATCTCCTTGGTCCGCCGACTGGCGAGACGCTGCGTCTCGCTCGATACCGAGTCTGTGCGAGACGCTCCGTCTTGTCAAGACGATACGTCTCGCCTCATGCGTCGGTAGACTCCGGGCATGGCCAACAAGACAGCCCCCGACGCCACCCGTCGCAGCGAACGCTCGCGCCGCGCCATCTTCGACGCGGCCCTCTCCCTCGTCGGCGAGGTCGGCTACGACAAGCTCACGATCGAGGGCATCGCCGCCCGCGCCGGCGTCGGCAAGCAGACGATCTACCGCTGGTGGTCCTCCAAGGCTGCCGTCCTGCTCGACGCCTTCACCCAGGACGTCGACGGGTACGAGGCGGGCATGCCCGACACCGGCGACCTCGCCGCCGACCTGAAGTTCGTCCTGCGGGCCACCGCCGACGAGTTCAACGACCAGAAGTGGCAGGCCCCCTACCGGGCGCTCGCGGTGGCTGGCGCGAACGACCCGGAGCTGTCGGCGCGGTTCGTCGAGCGGCTGCTGGAGCCGGGCATCAAGGTCTACGTGGACCGGATGCGGGCGGCGCAGGAGGCGGGGGAGATCGGGCCGGAGGTGGATGTGCGGGTGGCGGCCGAGATGGTGCTCAGCCCGTTCTCGCAGCGCTGGCTGATGCGGACCGGAGAGCTGACGTACGCGTACGTGGACACGCTGGTCGACACGGCGCTCGCCGGTCTGCGGCCCCGTACCACCGCGTGAGGCGCGTTCCCCGGGGGTGCGGAAGGTAAAGGAAGGTGAACGAAGTGGGGTGGAAACCTGCCGTATTGGCAGTATTCGCCCGTTCTCCGGTCACCCCGGATACGTACTCCGGTCACCCGAAGAGGAGGATGGTGGCAGCATTGATCCCAGACCACCGCTCGAAGTGAGGGGATAGATGGAACGCAAGAGCAGGTTCTCCCAGTGGCTTCGCCGGCCGAGGAGCGGTTCGGACGGCGGCGATACGGACACGGGATCGGCGGCCGCACAAGGCCGCGAGGACCTGCTGCTGGCAGTCGCCGACGCGGGATTCCCGCTCGCCCCGGCAGCCCACCCCTCCGGCTACGGCTGTTCCTGTGAGCGCATCGGCTGTCCCACGCCCGGACGGCACCCCGTCTCCTTCGGCTGGCAGACCGTCGCCAGCACCGACCGGGAGAAGGTCGCCGCCTGGGCGCGCGCCTATCCGCAGGCCAATTTCATCACCGCCACCGGCATCGCCCACGACGTGCTGGACGTCCCCGTCGAGGCGGGCCGCAGCGCGCTGGAGCGGCTGGAGGCCGCGGGCGTCGAGGTCGGTCCCGTCGCGCTGAGCGGCGCCGCGCTCGGACAGGGCCGGATGCTGTTCTTCACCGCCACCCGCGGCACCCCGGACGACGAGGACGAGTGGTGGCCCTGCGAGCTGGACTGCCATCCGGAGACCATGGACGAGCATCCGGGCCTGCGCTGGCACTGCCGCGGCAGCTATGTCCTCCTGCCGCCCTCCCGGCTGCCCGGCGACCAGCCCGCGGTGTCCTGGCTGCGCGGCCCCGAGCGGCCGGTGCCGGACCCGCTGTCGCTGCTGGAGACGCTCACCGACGCCTGCGCGGAGTACGCGGACCAGCAGCCCGACCACGACCACGAAGCGGCGGCCTGGCCGATCGGCCGCTGACGCACGCTCCCGCCGCCGGGGCCTGCCGCAGCCCCTACAGGGACTTGGCGGACGTCTTCGCCTCCAGCCGGTGCAGGAAGGCGATCTTCCCGGCGGCGCCCTCGGCCGGGACCTTCACCACCTGTTCCGACAGGGTCGTGAAGGTCATCCGGTTGGACGCCTTCGCCGGACCGTCCATGATCCCCTTTATCTCCGCGGGGATGTTGATCCGCGAGCCCTCGGCGACGGTCTTCTGCTGGTGGTAGTAGGTCGAGAAGAAGACCAGCGCCCCGCCGTCCTTGGTGCGCAGCGCGACCGGCGGGAAACCGGACGCCTGGTCCTCGTACTGGATGCGGACGCCCGGCTGCCGGCCCTGCTGGGTCCGCAGCGCCCGCCACCGGTCGGTGTGCGGCCCGGGGGCGAAGACGTCGCCCTTGCCGGTGTTCAGATACGTCGCGAACGTCGCGCCCAGCTTGCCCGGCGCCAGCTTGAGGCCGGAGTCCCTCGCGTCGGCGGGCACCACCTCGGCGTAGCCGTCCCGGTCCGTCTTGAACTGCGGGATCTCGTTCTCGGCCAGCGTGGAGAGGTAGCTCGCCTTCCACTTGGCGCCGACGCCGTCGCGGGTGAACACCAGGAACCACCGCGCGTTGTTGCGGTTGCTGACCGCGTCGGCCAGGAACACCTTCGGCCAGCCCGCCTGCTTGGGCACGGTGAAGTGCGGGCTGGACAGCGCCAGCGGCGGGAACTTGGGGTTGCCCTGCGGACTGACCGTGTGCGCCGCCTTGGTGAGCGCCTGGTCGACGGCGAGCAGTGAGTCCGTCTCGTAGCCCGGGTTCAGCTTCGGGTCCAGCTTGCTGTTGGACGCGTTGAAGCCCTCGGTGAACTGCTGAAGGGCCTTGGTGGCCTCGGCCTTCGACACCGTCGGCAGCATCTCCCGTTCGCCGTGCACGGTCATGCACCCGCTCAGTGTCAGCAGCGCCGCGCTCGCGACGGTCATCGCTACGGGCACCCGGAACGGCGACCTGCGTGTCATGGGGCTCGGGCTCCTTCGGGGCGACCGGGGCCGGGGCGGCCTGGGCGACCGCCGGGGTGGCACGATTCGGCGCAACCCTACCGGGGGCGGTGAGGCGGGCGGGCGCGGGGACCGTATCCGGTGTCCGCACCGTGATCTGCCGGGCGGCCGGGGCGCCGTTCCCGTCCCCGGTGGACGGGCAGGCGCGACGCTCTCGTGTTCCCGTTCCCTCGTCCGAACGGGTTCTTCGGTTCCCGGAAGCGTGTGCTGCCGGTGACGGCGGGTAGGCCGGGATGCCGCGGGCTCGGACGGTCCTGCGGCCCCGCCCCTCCGACTCTCAGGAGCTTGATCGTGTCCATCGCTGCCGACCGGCTTTCCGATCCCGCGGTGCGTGCCTTCGTCACCGCCCTCAACGCGCAGGACCGAGGGGAGTTCCAGGCCGCCCTCGCGCCGGGCGCGACCATGTCCGACGACGGCACGGAGCGGGACCTGGCCGACTGGACCGAACGGGAGGTCTTCTCCTCCAACGGGCGCATGGAGGTCGAGTCCGAGGCGGACGGCGGCCGGTCCTTGACGGCGCTCTACAGCAACGACACGTGGGGCGCGATGCGGACCCGTTGGGCGTTCACCGTCGAGGACGGCAAGGTGAGCCGTTTCGAAACGGGCCAGGCATAGGGATACCCGGTCCGGGCGCCGGGGCCGAAGAACGATTCAGGCCTCGCGCAGCGGCATGACCAGCGGGGCGCCGGTGCGCGGGTGTCCGATCACCTCGACCGGCTGCCGGTAGACCCGGCTCAGCAGCTCCGCGCCGAACACCTCGCCGGGCGGGCCCTGTACGGCGACGAGCCCGTCGTGCAGCAGGGCCGCCCGGTCCGCGTAGGCGGCCGCCAGTCCCAGATCGTGGAGGACGACGGCCACCGCGGCGCCTGCCGCCGCCCGCTCCCGGCAGAGTCGCAGCACCAGTTCCTGGTGGCGCAGGTCCAGCGCGGCGGTCGGCTCGTCCAGCAGCAGCAGCGGGGCCCGTTGCGCCAGGACGCGCGCGAGCGCGACCCGGGCCCGTTCGCCGCCGGACAGCGCCGAGAACGGCCGCTCCGCGAAGCCGGTCACCTCGGTCGCCGCCATCGCCTCCGCCACGGCGGCCTCGTCCTCGTCCTCGCGCGGTGTCCCGGCCCAGGGCGCGCGGCCCATCCGTACGACCTCCTCCACCGTGAAGGGGAAGGACAGGTCGGCGGACTGCGGCAGGACGGCCCGGCGCAGCGCCAGTTCGGGCGCGGTCCAGGCGGTGGCCGGGCGGCCGTCGATCCGTACCTCGCCGGTCGCGGCGGGCAGGTCGGCGGCGAGCGCGGCGAGCAGCGTGGACTTGCCCGCGCCGTTCGGCCCGACGAGCGCCAGTACCCGGCCCGCCGTCACCTCCAGGTCCACGCCGTCCAGGACCGTACGGCCGCCCACCCGTACGCCGAGGCCGCCGGCCTGCGCGTAGGCGGTGCCTTCGGGAACGGGGCCGGGCAGCGCGCGGGCGCGTCCCGCGAACCACGTACCGAGCACCGGAAACCGGCCGCGGCTCATGCCCAGCCCCCTTGCTTGCGACGGGTCCTGCGCAGCAGCCAGAAGAAGAAGGGGCTGCCGCACAGGGCGGTCAGGACGCCCAGCGGCAGTTCCGCCGGCTGGGCCGCCGTGCGGGCGACGAGATCGGCGACGACCAGCACCAGGGCGCCGCCCAGGGCACTGCCCGGGATCAGGAAGCGGTGCCCGGGACCGGCCGCCATCCGCAGCAGGTGCGGGACGAGCAGGCCGACGAAGGTGATGACGCCGGCCACCGCCACGGCCGCCGCGGTGAGCAGCGCGACGACCAGGATGAGGACGACCCGCAGCCGCTCCACGTCGACACCGAGGTGCCGGGCGGGGCGTTCGCCGAGCGCCAGGAGGTCCAGTCTGCGGGCGTAGCAGGGCGCGACGGCCAGCCCGGCGACGGCGCACGGCAGGACGGCCAGGACCTTGGGCCACACGGCCTGGGACAGCGAACCGAGCTGCCAGAAGGTGATCTGGGAGACCTGCGCGTTGTCCGCGAAGAAGAGGAACAGGCCGATCAGCGCGCCCGCGAAGGCGTTCACCGCGATGCCGGTGAGGATCAGCGTGACGACCTCGGTGCGGCCGCCGGAGCGGGAGAGCGCGTAGACGACCAGGACGGTCACCAGACCGGTGACGAACGCGCAGGCCGGCACCGTCCACGTACCGAGGAAGCCGAGGCCGAGCGCGATGGCGCCGACGGCGCCGACCGCCGCGCCCGACGAGATGCCGATGACGCCCGGTTCGGCCAGCGGATTGCCGAACACGCCCTGCATGAGGGCGCCCGCGCAGCCGAGCGAGGAGCCGACGAGCAGCGCCAGGACGACGCGCGGCAGCCGTACGTTCCACAGCACGCTCTCGCCGACCCGGTCCAGCTCCGCGCCGCCGAGGTGCAGATGGTGCAGGAGCGAGCCGAGGACGTCGCCGAGCGGGATGCGGTAGGCGCCGAGACCGGCGGAGAGCAGACAGCCCGCGAGGAGGGCGAGGGCGAGACCGGTGGTCAGCAGGGCGGCGCGGGGGCGGGGGCGGTGGGGGTGTGCGGGGGCTGCTGCGGGGGCCTCCGGCGTGCTCGCGTCCGCATCCGGTTCCGTGTCCGCGCCCGTACCCGTGCCAGGCTCCGTGTGGGGGAGTGGGGTCATCTCACTTCCCCTTGGCGTGGATCTGCTGGACCAGGGAGCGCAGGACGGCGTCCGTGCGCGGCCCGTAGTTGAGGAGCACGCCGTCGTCCACGGAGGCCACCCGCCGGTCCATCCCGGCCGGTGTCTGGGCCACGCCGGGGATCTTCACCAGCCCCTCGACCCCGCCGACGGACGCCAGGCCCTTGGTCATGACCAGGATCACGTCCGGCGCGGCCTTGGCCAGCGCCTCGCTCGTGATCGGGGTGAAGTCCTTCTTCAGGCCGGACTCCTTGCCCGCGTCCACGCCGCCCGCCGCCTCGATCAGCGAGTCCGCGCCGGACCCGGCGCCGCCGATGAGGTAGACGGAGGCCGAGCCGCGCAGGTAGAGGAAGGCCACCCGGGGCCGGTCGGCCGCCTCCGCGCCGCCGTGCGGGATCTCCTTGCGTACGGCGGCGATCCGCTCGCCGGTCCGGGCCTTGAGGGTGTCGCCCGCCTTCCGTACGCCGAGCGCGGCCGCCACCGCGTCGATCCGGGTGCCGACGTCGGCCAGCCGGGTCGTGGGGTCGAAGGTGACGACGGGGACTCCGGCGTCCCGGATCTGGCCGATGGCCTCCGCCGGGCCCGTGGTGGTCTCCGCGAGTACGACGTCGGGCTTGAGCGACAGCACGCTCTCCGCCGACACGTCGTGCGCGCGGGTCACCACGGGCAGCTTCTTCGCCTGCTCGAAGGTGGCAGTGATGTCCCGTGCCACGACCCGGTCGCCGAGTCCGAGGGTGAAGACGATCTCCGAGAGGGAGCCGGTGAGCGGCACGATCCGGTCGGCCTTGCGGACCGTCACGTCCTGGCCGGGGCCCGCCGACCCTACGGTGGCGGGCAGTTCGGGCCGGGGCGCGGGGCCGGGCAGCGGCTCGACGCGGTCGGCGGCGGGCCGGGCGGCGGCCTTCCCCGAGGGGGCGGCGGCGTCCGTGCCGCCGCCGCAGCCGGTGAGCGCGAGGGCGAGCGCCAGAGCGGCGGCGAGCAGCCCGACGGGTCGTGACAGGCGCCGGCTCCCCTGCTCCCGGAAGGTTGCTGTCACTGTCCCGCCTTTCTGTGTACGCCGGTTGCCCGGGGCCCGGTGGTGTGGGAGGGGTCCGGGGACTGTCCCGGGGTTCCGCTTCGAGCGGGCTTAGCTTAGGTTAGCCTTACCTTAACCGCTAGCCCTGAAGGGGTTCCCGATGCTGCCGTTCAGACCGGCCCGCGGCCGTATTCGCGGCCGCGCCCGCGTGCTCGCCGCCGCCTTCCTGATGGCACTGCTGGGCACGCTGCTGCCCGCGCTGCCTGCGGCCACCGCGCACGCCGCGGCCCGCACGGTCGCGGGCGGACGGCTGGACTGGGGCATCAAATCCTCCTTCCAGTCGTACGTCACCGGGCCCATCGCACACGGCAGTTGGACCCTGAACGGCGGCGCCGCCACGGTCGGCGACAGCCGGTTCCGCTTCCACTCCGCCACCGGCAGCTACGACCCGGACAGCGGCGCCCTGACGGCCGGCTTCTCCGGCGGCGTCCACTTCACCGGCCACCGCAAGCCGGACGGCTCGTACGAGATGGACCTGACCATCAGCCGCCCCCAGGTCGCCGTCGCCGACGGCCGCGGCACCCTCTACGCCGACATGACCAGCAAGGAGAAGGGCACCGGCCGCGTCACCACGGCCGCACGGGTGCCGCTGGCCACGCTGGAACTCGGGGGCGTCGACACCCGGGGCGGCGGCACGCCCATCGCGCTGACGAACGTCCCGGCGAAGCTGACCGCGCAGGGCGCGCGGGCCTTCGCCGGCTACTACACGGAAGGCACGCAGCTCGACCCGGTGAGCCTGTCGGCGGACGTACGGGCGGACGGGGAACGGAGCACGGCGGCACCGCAGGCGTCCCCGTCCGGCGACGACACCGACAAGGGCAAGGACGCCCGGCACGGGTCCTTCACCGAGGCCGCCGTCGACTGGGGCGTCCGCCGCACCTTCCGCGAGTACGTCACGGGCAGCATCGCCCAGGGCAAGTGGCAGCTGTCCGACGGCGCCCAGGACGGCGGCGCGCTCTTCCGCTTCCCGCACGGCAAGGGTACGTACGACGCCGAAGCAGGCACCCTGAAGGCCGGCTTCACCGGAACCCTCCGCTTCACCGGCAAGAACCTGGACCTCACCCTCACCGCCGTCTCGGTCACGGTCGAGGACGGCCGCGGCACCCTCGCCGCCGACGTCACGACCGGCGGCAGGACCGGCAGGGCCACCCCGCTGGCCACCTTCGAGGCGAAGCGGCTCACACCCGAGAAGGGCCTCATCAAGCTCACCGAGGCACCAGCACAGCTCACCGCCGAGGGCGCCGAGGCGTTCGGCGGCCTCTACCGGGCGGGCACGGACATGGACCCCGTCTCGCTCGCGGTGGCCGTCGACAAGAAGGCCGCGCTGCCCGCCCTCCCCGACCTCGGCTCCGACCCCAAGGCCGCGCCCGCGGACGGCAAGCAGGCGAAGCAGGCCGCCCCCGAGCAGGCCGCTGCCGCCTCGTCCGGCTCCGCCCGCACCGTCATCCTCCTCGTCGCGGCCGGCGTGCTGCTCGTCGCCGTCGCCGCCTTCCTCGTCCTGCGCGCCCGTCGTCGTACGACACCCACGGCACCCCCGCAGGACTGACCCCACCCCACCGCACCCCACCCCACTCAAGGAGAGCCACCGACCATGGCCGCCATACGCCGCCCGCTCGCCCTCGCGGCAGCCATCGCCACCGCCGCCACCACCGCGGCCCTGAGCCTGCCGTCCGTCGCCGCTGCCGCCCCCGCGGCGGGCACGGCAGCACCCAAACTGGAGCTGAAGAACGGCACGCTCGACTGGGGCGTCAAGGAGTCCTTCCGCAAGTACGTCAAGGGCATGGCGCTCGGCGACATCACCACCGCCGACGGCGCGCGCCAGGCCCCGGACAACGGCCCGTTCACCTTCACGGACGGCACCGGCACGTACGACATGGGCACCCACGCCGTCGCCACCACCTTCAAGGGCAGTGTCCGCTTCACCTCGAAGGCCCACGGCTTCGACATCGAACTGGCGGACCTGAAGGTCGCCACCCAGGGCAGGACGGGCGCCATCACGGCAGACGTCACGGCGGCGGGCAAGACGCAGGACGACGTGGCGCTGGCGTCGCTCGACCTGTCGGCGGTGCGGCCGGGCAGCGGCTCGGGCGGCGCGATGACCTTCGCGAAGATCCCGGTGAAGCTGACCGCCAAGGGCGCCGAGGCGTTCAACGGCATGTACAAGGAGGGCCAGGAGCTGGACCCGGCCACGCTGTCGGTGACTCCGGCGAGCACGCCCGGAAAGCCCGCGCCGGGCGGGGACGGCAAGGACAACCAGCACGGCAAGGACGGCGAGAACGGAAAGGGCGACAAGGGCGGCCAGGAGGACAAGGCGGGAGCGCAGACGGGCAGCAGGTCCGGCGGCGGTTCCGGCACCCACCACGGCTCGGGCTCGGGCTCCGGCACCGGTTCCGGCGGCGAGCAGCCGTCCACCACCCCCGACTCCTCCGGGGCCGCGCCGTCCGCCGCCGCCTCCGGCAAGATCGTCGACGGCACTCTCGACTGGGGCGTCAAGAAGTCCTTCCGCGACTACGTCACCGGCCCCATCGCGCACGGCAAGGCCGAGCTCGCGGGCGGTGCCGTCACCTCCGCCGCCGGCTACCGCTTCCCCAAGGGCCACGGCACGTACGACGCCGCCAAGGCCGACCTCGCCGCGCAGTTCAACGGCTCGGTGCGCTTCACCGGCCACGAGGGCGTCCTCGACCTGAAGTTCAGCAACCTCAAGGTCAAGGCGAGCGGCACCAAGGGCACCCTGGTCGCGGACGTGTCGGCCAAGTCGCGCGCCACCGGCAAGGTCACCAACACCCCCGGCATGGCGGTGGCCGACCTCAAGGTCCCGGCCGGTGCCCTCACCGCCAAGAACGGCGTCGTCACCCTCAAGAACGTGCCCGCGACGCTGACCGCCGCCGGCTCCAAGGCATTCGAGAACATGTACCAGGCGGGCCAGGCCCTCGACCCGGTGACGGCCGCCGTCTCGGTGGACCCGAACGCCCAGCTGCCGGACGGCGGCGCGGCGGACACCTCGGGCACCCCGGCCGCGGGCGGCTCGGCCGGCGGCAGTGGGAGCGGCAGTGGCACGGCGAGCTTCAGCAGCGGCAGCACCGCTGGCTCCGGCAGCGCATCGCTGGCGGCCACCGGCGTCTCCGCGTCCAACGGCACGCTGGCGGGCGTGGCCGGCGCCCTGATCGTGGCGGGCGGCGCCGCCACCTTCGCCGTGCGCCGCCGCACCGCCCGGTGACCATGACCGGCCGGTCCGCCCGGTGATCCGCCGCGGCGCCCGGTAACCCTCCGGACCGTCCGGCAATTCCCCGGACCCCCACATCCCCCGGGCTCCGCACCCCACGGGCCGCCTCCCCACACCCCACACAGGCGCGCCCCGGACCCAGGGGGCCGACCGTACCCGCCGCGCACGCCTCCGCGCGGCGGGTACTTCGGCGTTCTCGCGCGCACCCGCACCCCGGCGGGCCGAAGCCGCCACAGGCACGATGGAATACGGTCATGACAGCGCCACCGGCCCCCGAACTGCACGTCGTACGCGTCTTCTGCGGCCCCGGCGGCAGGGGCGGCAACCCCCTGGGCGTCGTACGGAACGGAGCCGCCGTACCGGACCGGTCCGCGCGCCAGGCCCTGGCCGCCGAACTCGGCTACAGCGAGACGGTGTTCGTGGAGGGGACCGGCGCCGACGACGACGCGGACGCCGGACGCCTCGACATCTACACCCCCGGCGTGCGGCTGCCTTTCGCCGGACACCCCCTGGTCGGTACGGCGTGGCTGCTGCGGCACCTCGGACAGCCGGTGACCGTGCTGCGCCCGCCGGCCGGCGAGGTGCCGGTGGCGTACGACGGGCAGTACGTGTGGGTGCGGGGGCGCCCGGAGTGGGCCACCGGGCGCCGTACGCGGGAGTTCGCGGCGCCTGCGGACGTGGACGCGCTGTCCGGGCCGCCGCCCGGGGACGGCCCGCTCTACGTGTGGGCGTGGCAGGACCGGAGCGCGGGCACGGTGCGCGCCCGCTTCTTCCCCCGCCGCGGCGACGGCATCGTGGAGGACGAGGCCACGGGCGCCGCGGCGCTCACCCTCGCGGGCGAGCTGGGCCGTGCCCTGGACATCCGCCAGGGCACCGGCTCCCGCATCCTGGCGCGCCCGCACGAGGACGGCACGATCGCGCTGGGCGGCCGCGTGCTGCCCGTATCGCCGAGGGCCTGACGGGAGCCGGTGCCCTGGGACAAGCTGTGGATGTGAAGGCAGCCGCGGTCCCGGGAGGAACCGGACCGCCGCTCGCGCTCACGCGTTCACGCGCTCAGCGGAAACTCGTCCCCCAGCTCCTGGAACACCGCCGTGTTGAGCGCGAAGGCCCGCTTGCACTCGTCGACCACCCGCTGCTTCTCCAGGTCGTCCACCGGCAGCGCGTCCAGCAGCTCCCGGTACTCGCGCTTGAAGGCGGCGGGGTTGCCTATGCCCTCGAAGACGTAGAAGCGCACGCCGTCGCCCTTGCGGGCGAAGCCCCAGGTCTTCTCGGCCGTGCCGCGGATGATCTGGCCGCCGGAGAGGTCGCCGAGGTAGCGGGTGTAGTGGTGGGCGACGTATCCGGCGGGCCACCGGCGGGCGCATTCGGTGACGCGCTCGGCGTACGCGGCGGTGGCCGGCAGCGGCTCCAGTCCCGTACGCCAGGAGGGGCCGCCCAGGTGGGCCAGGTCCCGCTCCAGCTCGGCCGTACGGGCCAGCTCCGGCCGGATGAACGGCCCGGCGACCGGGTCCCCGGCGAGTGCCTCGGAGGCGTCCTCCAGCGCGCGGTAGACGAACCACAGCTGCTCGGTGTAGCGCCGGTAGGCCGGGACGCCGAGTTTGCCGCCGAGCAGGTCGCCCATGAAGGACGAGTTCTCGGCCTGCGTGTGCTGCTCGTGCGACGCGGTGCGGATCAGGGTGGAGAACGGCACGGATGCGTCGGACGGCGCGGACGGGGTCGAGCTGGGCGCGGCCAAGGCGGACCTCCGGGGACCGGTGGGGTGCGTACGGGTTCAGATTGTGGTTGGTTAGGCTTACCTAAGTCAACCTGTTCCCGACGTCGTGTCGGTAACGTTTCCGACAGCGTGTCGACAACCTTCCCGACATTATGTCGGTAAAAACCCCGGGGAAAAGGCCCCCGCGGCACCGAAGTCGCGGGGGCCCGGAAAACGGCGGCTACGGAAGCGTGAGGATCTCCGCGCCGGTCTCCGTGACGACGAGGGTGTGCTCGAACTGCGCGGTGCGCCTGCGGTCCTTCGTCACCACCGTCCAGCCGTCCTCCCACATGTCGTACTCGTGCGTGCCCAGCGTCAGCATCGGCTCGATGGTGAAGGTCATGCCGGGCTTGATGTCGGTGGTGTGGTGCGGGCTGTCGTAGTGCGGGACGATCAGGCCGGAGTGGAACGACGAGTTGATCCCGTGGCCGGTGAAGTCGCGGACGACCCCGTAGCCGAAGCGCTTGGCGTACGACTCGATGACCCGGCCGATGATGTTGATCTGGCGGCCCGGCTTGACCGCCTTGATCGCCCGGTTCAGCGACTCGCGGGTCCGCTCGACCAGGAGCTTGGACTCCTCGTCCACGTCGCCGCACAGGTACGTGGCGTTGTTGTCGCCGTGTACGCCGTTGAGGTAGGCGGTCACGTCCAGGTTCACGATGTCGCCGTCCTTCAGGACGGTCGAGTCCGGGATGCCGTGGCAGATGACCTCGTTGACCGAGGAGCACAGGGACTTCGGGAAGCCGCGGTAGCCGAGGGTGGAGGGGTAGGCGCCGTGGTCGCACATGAACTCGTGGGCGACCCGGTCCAGTTCGTCGGTGGTCACACCCGGCGCGATCAGCTTGGCGGCCTCCTCCATCGCCTGGGCGGCGATCCGCCCCGCGATGCGCATCCGCTCGATCGTTTCCGCGTCCTGCACCTCGGGACCCGTGTACGGGGTGGGCGCGGACTTGCCCACGTACTCGGGGCGCGCGACGGAGGCGGGGACGGGGCGGGTGGGGGAGATCTTCCCCGGGACAAGAAGCGACTGGCCAGACATGCCAGCGAGTGTATCCGTGGCCCATCGGGCAGGATGGCGGCACAGGAGTCGCAGACAGGAGGCCGTGATGGCGCTGTTCAAGAGGCGGACGGCCGGCAAACCCGGCGAATGGTACTACTGCCTCAAGCACGGAACGGTCGAAGAGGGCCCCGAATGCCGCGCCGCCGACCGCTTCGGCCCGTACGCGACGCGCGAGGAGGCGGCCCACGCGATGGAGACCGCCCGCGAGCGGAACCTCGAATGGGAGACCGACCCCCGGTGGCACGAGAAGAGCGGCGAGAAGGGGCCGGGGGAGTCCGCCTAGGGCCGAAGGGGTGCGCGTACGGGTGGGCGCCGCGCGCCGGGGCGGGGCGGCTCCCCGGGCGTGGCCGCCCGGCTACGCCGCCGTCGTGGTCTCCGCCCGCGCCCCGCGCGCCTCGCGCATCCGCACCGCGTGCTCGTTGGTCCGCGCGTCGTACGCCAGCAGCTTCGGGAGCGCCGCGGCCAGCCCCACCACCCCGGCCACACACAGCACGCCGCCCGCCCACACCGACGTCCGTACGGACGTGACGGCCGCCATGCCGCCCGAGCGGACCTGGCCGAGCTGCGGTCCGACGGAGTACGACAGCAGCTCGATGCCCGCCAGCCGGCCGCGCAGCTCGTCGGGGATGGTCTGGTTCCACATGGCCGACCGGAAGATGCCGCTGACCATGTCGCACGCCCCGGCCGCGGCCAGGCTCAGCAGGACCAGCCAGACGTTCGACGCCCAGCCCGCGGCCGTCATGGCCAGGCCCCAGGCCGCCGCCGCGTACAGCACCGCCCGCCCGTGCCGGTGCACCCGTGAGGTCCAGCCGCTGGTCAGGCTGACCAGGCAGGACCCGACCGGCAGCGCCGCATACATCAGGCCCAAGGCCCACGGCGCCCCCAGATCGTCCGCCAGGAACGGGAAGATCGCCATCGGGAAGGCGAAGAGCATGGCGGTCAGGTCGACGGCGTACGTACCGAGCAGTTCCTTGCGGTTCCAGGCGTAGCGCGCGCCCTCCCAGATGCCGCGCAGCGACGGCTTCTCGGCGTCGTGCGAGGCCGGGGAGGCCGCCAGCCCGACCGCGAGCGCGACGGATACCGCATACGTGACGGCGTCGATCGCGTACGCCCACCGCAGCCCCGCGTAGGCGAGCAGCACACCGGCCAGCGCGGGTCCGGCGATGGCGCCGACCTGCCAGCGCAGGGCGTTCAGCGCGGACGCGGCGGGCAGCTGCTCGTGCGGGACGATACGCGGCACGATCGAGTCGAGGGCCGGGCGCTGGAGTCCGGTGAGCGCGCTGGTCGCCGCCACGATCACGTACAGCGGCCAGATCAGCGGGTCCGGCAGCAGGCTGTTGACGAGCAGCAGCACCGACAGCAGCCCGAGCGCCGCCTCGGTCCACAGGATGAGCTTGCGGCGGTCCATGGCGTCCGCGAGCGCACCGCCGTACAGGCCGAAGACGATCAGCGGCACGATCTCCACCGCGCCCACCGCACCGACCGCCAGCGTCGAGCCGGTCAGCTCCTTGAGCTGAAACGGTACGGCGACGAGCGTCAGGAACGACCCGAACACGGTCACGGCGCCCGCGCACCACATCCGGCGGAAGTCGGCGGAGGAGCGCCAGGGCGCCAGGTCGGGAAGCAGGGCGGCGGCGCGGCGGGAACGTTTCGGCGGGGGGTGGTCTTCTTCGGTCACAAGGGACCATCGTGCGGCCGGGCCGGTCGGTGGGCAACCGAATTGAATGCGGGCCCGGCCGGCGCGGCGGACGGCTCCGTCCGGCAGCCCGCGGGGCCGACGCCGTGGCGCGACCGTTCATCCCTCAACCGGCCCCGCTCACGCGGATATCGGCGCCCAACGGCAGATGGATTCCGGATGGCTTCGAGGCGTCGGACGCATGGCGCTCCGGTGCCCGGCGCGCCGCGGTGACGCGGTCGGGTGGAGTGCCGCGCCAGACGTGTGCCGTGCCTTGACGGCCAGTTGGGGGCTCCCTATGGTCACGCTGACAGAGGACGTCCTACGTCCGGCCGTTGGGGGAGGACCCATGGCTCACGAGACTTCCCTTCCGTTCCGCGCCGGGTCCGAGGGCTACGCGAGCTTCCGCATCCCGGCCGTGGTCACCACCCGCCCCCCGGCCGCGGGCGGGGACACCACCGCCACCGCCACCGGCACCCTGCTCGCCTTCGCCGAGGGCCGGGTGCACAGCGCCGCCGACCACGGCGACATCGACATCGTGCTGAAACGCTCCACCGACGGCGGCCGCACCTGGGGCCCGCTCCAGGCCGTCGCCCGCAACGGCACCGGTACGGCGGGCAATCCGGCGCCGGTCGTGCTGGACAGCGGCCGGATCGTCCTCGTACAGGTGCGCAACGCCGCCACCGCCACCGAGGACCGCATCCGCCGCGGCCTGGTGTCCGCCGCCGACGGGCGGCGCGTATGGGTGCAGCACAGTGACGACGACGGCGCCACGTGGAGCGTGCCGCGTGAGATCACGGCGCAGGCCAAGCGCTCCAACTGGCGCTGGTACGCCACCACCCCCGGCCACGCCCTGCACCTGCGGTGCGGCCCGCACGCCGGCCGTCTGGTCGTCCCCGCCAACCACTCCATCGCCCCCACCGTCTCCGGCGACAACGGCACCGAAGGCCGCTACAACGGCGGCCACGTCCTGCTCAGCGACGACGACGGCGCGAACTGGCGCATCGGCTACACGGACAGCAACCCCAACGGCTACATCAACGCCAACGAGACGACCGCCGCCGAACTCCCCGACGGCACCCTCTACTTCAACACCCGAAACGACTCCCCGGCCCCCGGCAACCGCGCCGACGCCCACTCCGCACCCGCGGCCGGCGGCGAACGGCTGATCCGGCCCTTCCGGCCGCAGGCGGGGCTGACCGGGCCCGTCGTCGAGGGCAGCGTGCTGCACCTGGGCGAGCCCGATGTGCTGCTCTTCTCCGGCCCCGCCGACCCGGACGCCCGCGCGCTGATGACCGTACGGGCCAGCCGTGACCGCGGTCTGACCTGGTGCGCCGCGCACACCGTCGACGGGCTGCCGGCCGCCTACTCCGACCTCGTACGGATCGACGCCGCGACCGTGGGGCTGCTCTACGAGACGGGCGACTTCAGCGCCTATTCGACGATCACCTTCCGCCGTATCCCCGTGGAGGAGCTGGCATGAGCACCGGTACGTACGACAGCGACCGGGACCGGGGCCACGACCGGGGCCGGGGCCCGGAGCCGGGCCGGGTCCGCCGCCGGTCCCTCCTCGGCGGGGCCGCCGCAGCCGCTGCCGGGTTCACGCTGGCCGGCTGCGGCGACGGGGACGACGGCGCGGCGCCGAAGGAACGCAAGAAGGGCCAGAAGATCCAGCTGTCGTTCTGGTCGTGGGTGCCGGGCATCGACAAACCGGTGGACCTGTGGAACAGCGAGCACCCGGACGTACAGGTCGAGGTGGAGAAGGTGTCCGCCGTCGACGGCCGCCAGTACGCCAAGATGCACGCCGCCGTCAAAGCCGGGAACCCGCCGGACCTCGCCCAGATCGAGTTCCCCGTCGTCCCCGGCTTCCTGCTCGACAGCGCCCTGCTGGACCTGTCCGCGCTCGGCGCCGCCCGCTACAAGGACCGGTTCGTGGGCTGGCAGTGGCAGCAGTCCGTGTTCGGCAAGGGCGTCTACGCCATTCCCCAGGCGTCCGGCCCGATGGGATTCTTCCTGCGCAAGGACCTCTTCGACCGGTGGAGCATCCAGCTCCCGCAGACCTGGGACGAGTACGAGGAGGCGGCGAAGGCGGTCCGCCGGCAGGGCGCCTGGATCGAGACGTTCGCGCCCACGAACGGCAACCGCTTCGCCGGGCTGTCCTGGCAGGCGGGCGCCAAGTGGTACGCCACCCAGGGCGACACCTGGATCGTGCACATCGACGACGAGCCCACCCGCAAGGTCGCCGACTACTGGGAGTCGCTGGTCCGGCGCAAGCTCGTCAAGACCATCCCGGACCGGCAGAACGCCTGGTACAAGGACATCCAGACCGGCGCCATCCCCGCCTGGATAGGCGCCAGCTGGGGCGACGCGCTGCTGGCGGGCAACGCGCCCGGCACCAAGGGCAAGTGGCGCGTCGCCCCGCTGCCGCAGTGGCAGAAGGGCGCCAACGTGCATGCCAACTGGGGCGGTTCGACCACCGCCGTCTTCGCGAAGGCCGCCTACCCCAAGGACGCGCTGGACTTCGCCCTGTGGCTCAACTCCGACCCGAAGTCCATCGCGCTGCTGATCGACGGCGGCTACGGCTTCCCGAGCGCGAAGAAGGGCTACGCGACCGCCGACCTCGACGTGTACCGGGACTTCTTCGGCGGCCAGGCGTACAGCAAGGTCTTCGCGGACGCGGGCGCGCACGTCGACACCAGCTGGCAGTGGGGGCCGGGCGTGGACACCCTCTACCAGCGGCTCGGCGACGCCTTCACCGAAGCGCTCGACAACGGCAGCTCGTTCCGGTCGGTGCTGAAGACCGTGCAGGGGCAGACCGTCGCCGACCTGCGGGGCAAGGGCCTGAAGGTGGAGAGCGGCGGGTGAGCCGACCCGACCGCGGCTTCAGTGGCGGTGGCGGTCGCAGCCGCAGCCGGGCCGACGCCGGTCGCGTGCGGCGGGCGCCCCGCCTCACCCGTACCGAAGCCCGCAACGCCCGCGCCGCCGCCGGTTTCGTCCTGCCCTTCCTCGCCCTCTTCCTCCTCTGCTTCATCGCCCCCATCGTCTACGCCGTCCACCAGAGCCTGTACCGCACCGAGCGCACCGGCCCGCTCGGCCTCGGCGGCCAGGAGCGCGAGGTCTTCGCGGGCCTCGCCAACTACGCGCACGCGCTCGCCGACGACCGTTTCCTGACCGGCTTCGGCCGGGTGCTGCTCTTCGGCGTCGTTCAGATACCGCTGATGATCGCCCTGGCGACCGTACTGGCCCTCCTCCTGGAGAGCGCGAGCGCCCGCGGCGTCACGTTCTTCCGCAGCGCGTTCTTCCTGCCGTACGGCGTCCCCGGCGTCATCGCCTCCATCCTGTGGGGCTTCCTGTACGTACCGGGCATCAGCCCGCTCGTGGAGATCGGCGGATCGCTCGGCCTGCATGTGGACTTCCTCGCCCGCGACACCGTCCTGTGGTCCATCGCCAACATCGTCACCTGGCAGTTCACCGGCTACAACATGCTCGTACTGATCTCCCAGCTCAAGGCCGTACCGGAGGAGCTGTACGAGGCGGCGCGGATCGACGGCGCGAACGCCTGGCACATCGCCCGGCACATCAAGATCCCGCTGATCCGGCCCGCGCTCGTCCTGACCACCGTCTTCAGCATCATCGGCACGCTTCAGCTGTTCGCCGAGCCGATGGTGCTGCGGCCCCTCGCCGCCACCATCGACTCCGGCTTCACCCCCAACCTGCACGCGTACAGCGAGGCGTTCGTGAGCAACAACCAGCACGTCGCGGCGGCCGAGGCGGTGCTGCTGGCGCTGGTCGCCTGCGTGCTGTCGTTCGGCTTCCTGCGGCTGGTCGGGCAGCGCGGGAAGGAGGACGGCCGGTGAGCCGTACCACCGTGCGCAGGGACCCCGCACGGCCGTCCGGCGCCGCCGCCCGACCGCCCGGCGCCGCCACACAGGCCCCCCTCCAGTACCGCATCATCACCGCCTCCCTCCTCACCCTCGCCGCCCTCTACTTCCTCGTCCCCGTCTACTGGCTCGTCGTCTCCGCCACCAAGAACAGCGCCGACCTCTTCGGCACCTTCGGCTTCTGGTTCGCCCACCCGCGCCCCCTGGAACACCTCCGCGACGTCCTGACCTACGACCACGGCGTCTACGTCCGCTGGTTCGCCAACTCCCTCCTGTACGCGGGCATCGGCGCCCTCGCCGCCACCCTGCTCTCCGCGGCGGCCGGCTACGCGCTCGCCAAGTTCGCGTTTCCGGGCCGGGAGGCCGTCTTCAACCTCGTCCTCGCCGGCGTCCTCATCCCCGGCACGGCCCTCGCCCTCCCCCTCTACTTCCTCTTCAGCTCCATGGGCCTCGCCAACACCTACTGGGCCGTCCTGCTCCCCAGCGTCGTGAGCCCCTTCGGGGTCTACCTCTGCCGGATCTACGCGGCGGCCGCCGTACCCGACTCGCTCCTGGAGGCGGCCCGCATCGACGGCGCCGGGGAGGCCCGGATCTTCGCCGGACTGGGCCTGAGACTCATGACCCCGGCCCTGGTCACCGTCTTCCTCTTCCAGTTCGTGCACATCTGGAACAACTACTTCCTGCCGCTGGTCATGCTCTCCGACGCCGACCTGTACCCCATCCAGCTCGGCCTGACGTCCTGGACCGGCTACGCGGACCGGCAACCGGAGCTGTACCAGTACACGGTGGGCGGCGCGTTCCTGTCCGTACTGCCGCTGATGGTGCTGATGACCGTCCTCCAGCGGTACTGGCGTACGGGGCTCACCGAGGGCAGCGTGAAGGCGTGACAGTATCGCTGTCATGACTACTCCTGACGATGCCCGGACCGGCGACGGCGCGCAGCCCGTGAACGTCGCGACCGAAGCCAAGAAGGCCCTCAAGCGGGACCCCTGGGACCTGCCCGACGTGTCCGGCCTGGTCGTCGGCGTCCTCGGCGGCACCGGCGACCAGGGGCGCGGCCTGGCCTACCGGCTCGCCCGCGCGGGCCAGAAGGTGATCATCGGCTCGCGCGCCGCGGAGCGCGCCCGGGCCGCCGCGGACGAGCTGGGGCACGGCGTCGAGGGCGCGGACAACGCGGAGTGCGCGCGGCGCAGCGACGTGGTGATCGTCGCCGTCCCGTGGGACGGCCACGCCAAGACCCTCGAATCGCTCCGCGGGGAACTCTCGGGCAAGCTCGTCGTCGACTGCGTCAACCCCCTCGGCTTCGACAAGAAGGGCGCCTACGCGCTCAAGCCGGAAGAGGGCAGCGCCGCCGAACAGGCCGCGGCCCTGCTCCCCGACTCCCGGGTGACCGCCGCCTTCCACCACCTGTCCGCCGTCCTCCTCCAGGACCCGGAGATCGCCGAGATCGACACCGACGTGATGGTGCTCGGCGAATCCCGCGCCGACACCGACCAGGTCCAGGCCCTGGCCGCCCGCATCCCCGGCATGCGCGGCGTCTTCGCCGGCCGCCTGCGCAACGCGCACCAGGTGGAGTCGCTGGTCGCCAACCTGATCTCGGTCAACCGGCGGTACAAGGCGCACGCGGGGCTGCGGATCACGGACGTGTGAGGGGCGGGCGGGCTCGCCCGCACCGGGCGGACTCGGGCGGACCGGCCCGCCGGTGATCCCTTGCCCGCGCTCCCAGGCACCCATATCCTGAAAGGCTTTCCACCTCCGTGGAGGGCTTGCGCCCGGTACGTCGGGCGGGGATGCCCGGTGCGTCGGGCGGGAAGGGGCGTGCCCTCATGCGGTGGTCGACCCGGTGGTTGCCCTGGCCGCCCGCCCGGAAGGTCCGGGAGTCCGGGCGGCGGGTTCCGGAAGGAACGCGATGTCCCGTACGGACAGAACGAAACCACTGTGGGTACGCCACGCGGAGCACAGCCCCCGGCCGGTCCATGATCACCGCTACGGCCCCTGCGACCTGCCTCCGCGCCCGGCACGGGAGCCGGCCCACACCCGCTGCCGGTGGGCGGACCCCGGCGTGATGCTCCTCGGCCGCACCTGCTGCGCGGGCTGCCACCAGCGCGGCTGCGTCAGGGAATGGCAGGCGATGGTCAGGACCGGCAACCGCCGGGAACGCTACGCGGCCCGCCGCGAGGCCCGCCGTCACCTCACCGGAGCGGACGGCGACTGACCCCGCCTCCCGCCGCGTCCCCCGGGCGGCCACCCGGGACCATCGGCCCCGGCACCGGGACGCACGTCCCGTCCGCCGGGGCCTCGGCCGAGGCTCCCGGAGCCATGGTGGACACTGGAGAAAACACCACACACCCCCTCGCACAGGAGCCGACCCCATGCCCCGCCTCGCCGTCTTCGCCCTCGTCGTCTGCGTCCTCGCCGTCGCCGCGGCCGTCGTCTCCTTCGTCCAGGGCAGCTGGCTCGGCATCGTCTGGATCCTGATGGCGGGCGTCTCCAGCAACATGGCCTGGTTCTACGTCCGCAAGGCGAAGCTGGACCGCGAGAGCCGCGCGAACCGCGAGGGGGCGGCGGTGGCGGGCTGAGGGCCGGCCGGGGCCCGGCCCCGGCGCCTGTGGGGCCTGGCGTTCGCACGAGCCCCTACTCTGGTGCCAGAGGTAGGTGATTGCCATGTCTCCGGAGATCTCGTCCAACATCCGCAAACACCGCCGTTGCCTGGGGTGGAGCCAGGAGCGTCTGGCCGAGGCGGCCGGAGTGTCCCTGGGGACCGTGCGCAAGCTGGAACAGGGCGGTGTAGCACGCGTCGAAACGCTGGCGCAGCTCGCGGAAGCCCTCGACGTCGAGACGGCAGCACTGTTCGCTCCGGCCGCCAGCCCCGAACCGATCCGTGACGACGGTCCCAGCCGTCAGCAGCTGCTCGAACTCCGCCGTCACCTGATGCCGCCCGTGGGGCTCGCCGATGTGGCCAGGCCACTCGGGGAGGGCGCGCCCCTGACTGGGCTGCTGCGCGACATCGACGACGCACACGCGCTCTACCAGGCCGACCGCTACGACTCGGTCGCCCGGCGGCTGCCCGGCATCCTCTCCGCCGCCGAAGGACGGGTGCGCATGGCCGACGGGGACGAGCAGCGGCACCAGGCGCTGATGACCCGGGCGCGTGCCCTGTTCCTGACGGGCAAGTACCTGACGCAGGTCCGGCAGTACGACTTGGCCTACCAGGCCCTGGCCTCGGGCATCCGGGATGCCCGTGAGGTCGATGAGATGTCCACGGCCGCTGTCGGCGTCATCGGGATGTGCTGGCTCCTGCTGCGGCAGGACCGCTTCGCCGAATGCGCGGATCTGGCATCGGACACCGCCGACGTGGTGGAGCCCCGGATCTCGAAGGCGGCTCCGGAGGAATTGGCCATCTGGGGGGAACTGCTGCTCCGCGTCGCCGCGGCCGCAGTCCGCAACAACCGGAAGGCGGAGGTGAAAGACGCCAGGAGAATGGCCGCCACTGCCGCGCACGCCATCGGCCGCGAACACACCGATTTCCGCACCCACTGGGGGCCGTTCGGACCGGCCACTGCGGAGATCAAGGTCATCGAAGATCTGTCGTTGAAAGGCGACGCGCGGGGTGTGCTGCGGCGAGCGGATACCGGGCCGCTCCACCTGGACAGCCTCAAGGCCCACGGCACGCCCACCAGCAATGTGTGGGGCCGATACCGGCTGGACGTAGCGCAGGCTCACGGCCTGGCCGGCGCCCACCATGACGCCACGGGCGAACTCATGGGTATCTACCGGTCACACCCGGAGTGGATGCGGCATCAGCCGATGGCACGTCGCGTATTGGAGAAGGTGCTGGCGACCCGGACGCGAACGCTCACCACAGACATGCGAACTCTGGCCTCCCATCTGGGAATCAACGGCTGACTGCTACGCAGCGTGGTGGTTGCGCGGACCTTCTCGCCGAACTGCTACGCGGAGTGTCTGTGATGCACTGCACGCAGGCGCCATGGTGTCCTCATGAACACACACCGAGGAACCCTCGACCGCCCCGTACACCTGCTCGACCCGTTCGCCGGGGACATCGATCCCGCTCCCAGGGAAGGCTGTGCCCGTTGCGTCGTGGAGGCCGAGCGCCGGGCCGGGGCGCGGGTCGCGGGGCTCGTCTTCGTGGCCGTGGAAGCGAGTCACGAGATCCGGCGGCATCCACGCCACTGGCCCGCGATGAGCGGCAACCCGCAGGACGACAGCGACAGCGGCAACAAGCACGGTGGCGGCGGCTCCGACGAGGGCGGCAACACGAACGACGGTCAGGGTCCGGCGGAGGGCCGGTGACCGTGCACGACGCAATGGCGGCGGGTCCGGAAAGGCTCGCCGCCGTGCTCATGGAAAAGGGCGCGCTGACGAGCGACTGGCTGCCGGCTTACGAGGCGGTGCCGCGTCATCTGTTCGTGCCCGAGGTGATCTGGCCCGGCCGGGCCGGTATGAACCGGCAGGACGAGCGGGTGATCCGTACCGAAGATCCCGGGACGTGGTGGGCGGCCGTACACCACGACGCGCCGATCACGACGCAATGGGACGACGGGAATTACACCGGGCCGGGCAAAGGCAAGGTCCCGTCCAGCTCCAATTCCATGCCGACCATGGTCTTTTCGATGCTGGACGCGTTGAACGTCGAAAAGGGCCACCGGGTGCTGGAAATCGGCACCGGTACCGGCTGGAACGCGGCTCTGCTGTCCCACCGGGCCGGGGCCGGGAACGTCGTCACCGTGGAGGTGGACGAAACCAACGCCCGGGACGCGCGGCGACGCCTGAAGACGGCCGGGTTCGAGCCGGTCACCGTGGTCGGGGACGGAGCCGAGGGGTACGCCGGGGGAGCCCCGTACGACCGGGTGATCGCGACGTGTTCCATCGGCAGCGTCCCCCGCCCATGGGTGACGCAGACGAGACCGGGCGGAATCATCGTCGCCCCCTGGGGGCCGGTTTACGGCGGCGAGGCGGTGGTCCGCCTTTCCGTGGCCGAGGACGGCACGGCCACGGGACGTTTCGTGGGTTCCTCGGCATTCATGCGGCTGCGCGCCCAACGCAATGGGCGCAAGCACGTACGGGAATACCTCGGTGGCCGCGCATGGCCGGCGGACGGAATACGCGGTACGACCACCCTTTCCCCGGACGATATCGGGGACTGGCACGTCATGTTCGCCATCGGCGTGCAAGTGCCGGACGCGTTCCCGTGGATGGAGTCGTACGAGGACGGCTCCTACACGCTGTGGCTCCGGGACACGGAGGTCACGTCCTGGGCGACGGCGGACCACGTACCGGGACACCGGGAATTCGAGGTCTGCCAGCACGGGCCCCGGAACCTGTGGGACGAGGTGGCCGCCGCGTACCGCTGGTGGGAGCGGCAGGGGCAGCCGGGCTTCGAGCGCTTCGGGCTGACCGTGGACGGCGACGGCGAACGGGTGTGGCTCGATTCGCCGGACAGGCCGGTGCCGGGCTGACGGGGGCGGGCGGCGGCGGCCGGTGCCTCGTACCGTGCATCTCGTACCCCGTACGGTCACGGCGTGGCCGGCCGCTCGCCCGGCCCGCTCAGCCCGCCCGCTTACGGGATCTGCGGCTCGCCCTGCCAGAACCTGAACAGTTCCTGGCCGAAGTACGTGTCCCAGTTCGTGATGCCGAGGCCGCGGAGGATCGCGTCCACCGCGTCGAAGAAGATGTGGTTGATCTCGGGGACCCACAGGAGGCCGAAGACGGCGATCAGGCCGAAGGGGGCGAAGGGTTCGACCTGGCGGCGGATCTTGTAGGAGAGCCAGGGCTCGATGACGCCGTAGCCGTCCAGGCCGGGGACCGGGACGAAGTTCAAGATGGCGGCCGTGACCTGGAGGAGGGCCAGGAAGGCCAGGGCGTAGCGGAACTGCTGGGGGACGCCGTCCATCGCGCCCAGCCAGAAGGGGGCCGAGACGACCGCCGCGAAGAGGATGTTGGTGAGGGGGCCCGCGGCCGAGATGAGGCTGTGCCGCCAGCGGCCCTTGATACGGCCGCGCTCGATGAAGACCGCGCCGCCCGGCAGGCCGATTCCGCCCATGATCACGAAGATCACCGGCAGCACGATGCTGAGCAGCGCGTGGGTGTACTTGAGCGGGTTGAGGGTGAGATAGCCCTTGGCGCCGATGGAGATGTCGCCGCTGTGCAGCGCGGTGCGGGCGTGGGCGTACTCGTGCAGGCACAGCGAGACGATCCAGCCGGAGACCACGAACAGGAAGACGGCGAAGCCGGGGCTCGCCGCGAGCCGGCCCGTCCAGACGGCCCACCCCGACACCGCCATGACGGCGACGAGCGCGAGGAAGACCGGGCTGACGCGGCGGTCGGCGCGCTGTGTTGCTGAGGTCATCGTGTGGTGCTCCTGGTGTCGCTGGGCGGGGCCGGGTACTGCCGGGTATCGCTGTGGTGGGTGACGGGCAGGCATGACCGTATCCGTGCACGGGCGGCCGCGCACGGAAAACGACAGGCGGCGGGCGGGAGGTTCCGGGCAGGCTGGCCCCATGGCGGATTCGGGCGCGGAGCGGACGGTACGGGTGCTCCACCGGGACTGGGAGGTGGAGTGCTGCGGCACGCCGTTCGCGGTCGGGGACGAGGTCGCATGGCCGCTGGTCTTCGAGAGCGTCGCGGAGGCGGACGCGGCCGTCTGGGCGGACTGCCTGGACGAACGGGGGCTGCTGCGGGTGGCCACGCTGCACGGCGCCGCGCCGGAGAAGGGCTCGGGGGCGCCGTGGCCGGCCGGGCACGTCCGGTCGATAGATGTGGTGGTGGTCGGGTACGGCGGGGACGGGCGGCCCGTCCCCGGGGAGCGGTGGCTGCGTCCGGTGGAACGGTGCCCGAAGCGGTTCGCGGCTCGGGTTGTGGATCGGGTTACGGGTGGGGGAGAGGGCGGGGTGGCGGGTGCTCGCCGCCACGGTGAGTGCGGTGTGGTTGTCGGGGTGGATGTGGCGCGCGGGGAGTCCGGACCATGAAGCAGTCGCCCGTACAGGACAATGGGTCGGTGCGCTACGGAATCCTCGGGACGGCCCAGGCCCACCGGAGCGACGGGACGCCCGTCGCCCTCGGTGGCCCGCGCCTGCGCGCACTGCTCACGGCGCTCGCGCTGCGGCCCGGCCGCGCGCTCACCCCCGAGCTGCTGATCGCCGACATCTGGGGTCCGGAGCCGCCCGCCGACGCGACCGGCGCGCTGCAGGCCCTGATCGCGCGGCTGCGCCGCTCCGTCGGCCGGGACGCGATCGCCTCCGTACACGGCGGGTACCAGCTGCGCGCCGACCCCGCCGACGTCGACCTGCACCGTTTTGACCAGCTCGCCGCCGAGGGGGCGCAGGCCCTCGCCGACGGCGACCCGGTCAAGGCCGCCGTGCTGCTCGACGACGCCCTGGCGCTCTGGCGCGGTCCGGCGCTGGCCGACCTTCCGGAGGCGACGGGCGAGGCCGTACGTGCCGAGCGCGGGCATCTGGACGCCCGGCGTACGCGGCTCGCCGCCGACGTCGACCTCGGCCGGCCCGGCCAGGCGCTGGCCGCGCTGACGGCCCTGTGCGAGGACCACCCACTCGACGAACCGTTGCAGGCGCTGCGCCTGCGCGCGCTGCGGGCCGCGGGCCGTACGGCGGAGGCGCTCGACGCGTACGCCTCGGTACGGGCCGCGATCGCGGACCGCCTCGGCGCGGCGCCGGGCCCGGAACTGCGCGGACTGCATGCGGAGTTGCTGCGGGGCGGTTCCGATTCGCGGGGCGGTTCGGATTCGCGGGTCGATTCGGGACCGCGGGTGGGGCCGGGGCGCGGGGGGTCGGATGGTCAGGCTGGTGCTGGTGCTGGTGCTGGTGCTGGTGCTGGTGCTGGTGTGGCGGGTGGGGGTACGGGTGAGGGGGGCCCCGGCCCCGTCACCCGCGCCGCACCCCCCGCCCGTCCCGGCAACCTCCGTACCCGGACGACCTCCTTCGTCGGGCGGGAGGACTACCTGACGGTGATCCGCGCCGACCTGGCGGCCCACCGTCTGGTGACGCTGCTCGGGCCGGGTGGGGCGGGCAAGACGCGGCTCTCCCAGGAGAGCGCCGAGGCGGCCGCCGCCGCGGCGCCGGACCTGTGGGCGGACGGCGTGTGGTTCGCGGAGCTGGCGCCCGTGGACGATCCGCAGACCGTCCCGGAGGCGGTGCTCACCGCGCTCGGGGCGCGCGAGACCGTCGTACGCGGTACCACCGCCGAGGAACTGCGCGCCGTCGCCGACCCGACCGTGCACGACCCGATGGCGCGCCTCGCCGAGCACTGCGCCGGCCGGCGGATGCTCCTCGTCCTGGACAACTGCGAGCACGTGATCGGCGCCGCCGCCGAGCTGACGGACCGGCTGCTGGCCGAGTGCCCCGGTGTGACCGTGCTGGCCACCAGCCGGGAGCCGCTGGCCGTGCCGGGGGAGGCGCTGCGGCCGGTGGAGCCGCTGCCCGACCCGGTCGCGCTGCGGCTGCTGGCCGACCGGGGCGCCGCCGCCCGGCCCGGGTTCCGCGTCGAGGACGACCCGGTCGCGTGCGCGGAGATCTGCCGGCGGCTCGACGGGCTGCCGCTCGCCATCGAACTGGCCGCGGCGCGGCTGCGCCTGCTCACCCCGCGGCAGCTCGCCGACCGGCTGGACGACCGGTTCCGGCTGCTGACGAGCGGGAGCCGCACCGTACTGCCCCGGCAGCAGACCCTGCGCGCGGTGGTCGACTGGTCCTGGGACCTGCTCGACGACGCCGAGCGGGCCGTACTGCGCCGTCTGTCCGTCTTCTCCGGCGGCTGTGACCTGGCCCTGGCGGAGGAGGTCTGCGGAGACGGGCCGGAAGGGCCGTCCGACGAGGCGGTCAAGGAGGGTGCGGGCGGTACGGGTGGTGCGGCGGGTACGGATGGTGCGGAAGCTGCCGCCGCCCCGGCCGCTCCGGCCGCTCCGGACCCGCGGGTCCGCGTCGGGCCCCGCGATGTGGCCGGCCTGCTCGGTTCGCTGATCGACAAGTCGCTGGTGGTCGCCGCCCCGGGCGGTGACGGGCGGATGCGCTACCGGCTGCTGGAGACGGTCTCGGAGTACGCCGGGGAGCGCCTGGACGAGGCGGGGGAGCGGCCCGCCGCCGAACGGCGCCACCTGGTCGCCTACCGCGAACTGGCCCGCAACGCCGACCCGTTGCTGCGCGGACCGGCCCAGAGCGCCTGGCTGGAACGCCTCGAACTGGAACACGACAACCTGCGGACCGCGCTGCGCCGGGCCATCGCGGGCCACGACGAGCACGAGGCGCTGTGCCTGGTGCTGTCCCTCCAGTGGTTCTGGTCGCTGCGCGACCACCGCGCCGACGCCCGCGCCTGGGCGGCCGCCGCGTCGGCGCTCGGGCCCGACCCGTTCGCGCTGCCGGTCGAGCCCGCGCCCGCCCTGCACGCGCGGCCCATCGACGCGCCGCCGCCGATGGACCCCGAGCAGTTGGAGGAGGCGCGCCGCGAGGTCCGGCTGGTGGAGCTGGCCAGTGTGGAGAGCGATCTCGATGTGCTGCGCAGACCGGAGCGGCGCGACGAGCTGACCGGCATCCTGACGGCCTACCGCAGCGGCCTGCCGCAGACCTGCAAGGTGCCGGGCGCCCTGTGGTACTACGCGGTGCTGCTGACGGGCCGGTTCGCCGACCTGGCGCACCTGTCCGACGAGGCGGTGCGCGCCTGCCGGAAGTTCGGCTACGACTGGGAGCTGGCCTTCGTGCTCCAGCTGCGGTCCAAGATCTTCAACGACCGGCCGGACGGCCTGGCCCAGGCCCGCCGGGACGCCGACGAGTCCCTGGAGATCTTCGTCCGGCTCGGTGACGCGTGGGGCGCGGCGGAGGCCCTGGCGGGGCGCGGTGAGGCCCGCGAGGGGCGGGGCGAGTACGCGCTCGCGGCGGAGGACTACCGGGAGGCCATGCGCTACGCCGAGGATCTCGGCGCGCCCGGCCAGTCCCTGATGCTGCGGACTCGGCTCGGCAGCGTCCTCGCCGAGGACGGCGCGGAGGAGGCGGGCGAGCGGCTGCTGCACGAGGTGCTCCGGCTGGCGAAGGAGGGGAACAGCGGCCGCGACGCGGCGCCGTTCGCCCACCTCACGCTCGCCATGCTCTTGTCGTGCGACGGGCGGCTGCGGGAGGCGCGCGTCCATCTGGAGGCGGTGCGGGAGCTGTTCGGGGCGCGCGCTCCGGAGATGTTCCGGGGAGTCGTACTGGCGGCGCTGGTCGGCCTGGACATCGACGAGGGGCAGTACGAGGACACGCTGCCCCGGCTCCGGTCGGCGCTGTCGATGATGCAGGACCAGCTCGCGCAGATGGTCGCGCCGGACCTGCCGGTCATGCAGCTCATCACCGGGGCGCGGGCGCTGCTGGGCGTACGGGGCGCGTCGGCGGCACCGGACGCGGCGCGGCTGATCGGCGCGTTCGAGGCGCTGCGCGGCAGGTCCCGCCGGCCGCCGCGGATCGTCCGGGAAAGCCGTACGGCCGCCGAGGCCGAGGTCCGCGCGGTGCTCGACGACGCCGCCTACGACCTGGCGTACGCCGAAGGTGGTGGCCTCTCATTGGAAGAGGCCACCGCCCTCATCTGACGCGAGCCGGGCGAAGGTGACGCGTCAGGTCTTCTTGCGGAACTTGTTCACCGCCAGGGGCGCGAACACCAGGGTGATGCCGGCGGTCCAGGCCAGGGTGATCAGCACCGGCTGGGCCACCGCGCCCTGGCCGTTCATCAGGGCCCGGGCCGCGTCCGCGAGGTTCGACAGCGGGTTGACCTTGGTGAAGGCCTCCATCCAGCCCGGCATCGTCGTGGGCGGGGCGAATATGGAGGAGCCGAACTGCAGCGGCATCAGCACCATGAAGCCGATGCCCTGCACCGCCTGCGGGGTCTTCATGGTCAGCCCGAGCAGCATGAAGATCCAGGTCAGCGAGGAGCCGAAGAGCAGCGCCAGGGCGACGGCCGCCAGCAGCTCCAGCGGGCCGGTCCGCAGGTCGAAGCCGATCAGGAACGCCAGCGACAGCAGGATGACCGTGGAGACCAGCATCCGCCCGGACTCCACGAGCATCTTCGCCGTCAGCACCGAGGAACGGGCGATCGGCATCGTGCGGAAGCGGTCCATCACCCCCTTGTTGAAGTCGTCGTTGACGCCGGAGCCGACCGACATGGCGATGTTCAGACCGCCCATGGCCAGCAGGCCGGGGATGATGTAGTTCACGTACGCGGAGCGGTCGCCGCCGAGGCTGCCGCCGACCGCGCCGCCGAAGACGTACACGAACAGCAGCGTGAAGACGATCGGCATCAGCAGGGCGTCGAACATCGACTCCGGGTCGTTCTTGATCTGCATCATGTTGCGGCGCGCCAGGGCGCCCGTGTGACGCAGATGGGCCCGCAGGCCGATCCGGCCCTCGTCGGCACCCGGCCGCTGCGGCTTGCCCGGCGCCGCCACCGTCGCGGCACTCATGCCGAAACCTCCTCGTACTGCTTGTCCTGTGCGGCCTGCGGAGTCTGCGGGTCCTGCGGTCCGTCCTGCGGGCCGCCGGCGCCGGCCTCCGAGGTCTTCTGGCCGGTGATGGCCAGGAACACCTCGTCCAGGCTGGGCAGATGGGTGTTGATGCCGGAGATCACGAAGCCCCGCTCGCCGAGCATCCCGACCACGGCGGACAGCTGCTCGTCGCTGACGATCGGCACGTTCACCACGCCGTCCTCGTGGTCGGCGGTGGCGCCCGCGATGCCGTCCAGGCCGGCCTGCGCGATGGCACCGGCCATCCGGTCCAGCTCGGCGGCGTGCGCCGGGCGTATCTGGAGCGTACGGCCGCCGACCTTGGTCTTCAGCTCGTCGACCTTGCCCTCGGCGATGACCCGGCCGCGGTCGATGACCGTCAGCTCATTGGCCAGCTGCTCGGCCTCTTCCATGTACTGCGTGGTGAGCAGGACCGTCGCGCCGTCCCGCACCATGCTGCGGACCTCGTCCCACACCTCGTTACGGGTGCGGGGGTCGAGGCCGGTGGTCGGCTCGTCCAGATACAGCACCGCGGGCCGGCCGATCATCGAGGCGGCCAGGTCCAGGCGGCGGCGCATACCGCCGGAGTACTTGGCGGCGGCCCGTCCCGCGGCCTCGGTGAGCGAGAACCTCTCCAGGAGCTCGTCCGCCCGCGCGCGGGCGTCCTTGCGGGACAGGTCGAGCAGCCGCCCGATCATGTAGAGGTTCTCCCGGCCGGAGAGCTTCTCGTCGACCGAGGCGTACTGGCCGGTGAGGCCGATCGTGCGGCGCAGCGCGCGCGGCTGGCGCACCACGTCGAAACCCGCCACCGTCGCCGTGCCGGCGTCCGGCACGAGCAGCGTGGACAGACAGCGCACCAGCGTCGTCTTTCCCGCACCGTTCGGCCCGAGCACGCCGAGTACGGTGCCTTCCCTCACATCGAGATCCACCCCGTCCACGGCCTTCACGTCGCCGAAGTGCTTGACCAGCCCCCGCACTTCGACGGCGTTCCCCGCGCCGCTGGATGTCGTCTTTCGCGTCATGCCCCCACGATGACAGCCCCCACTGACAAACGACCGACAGCCGACCGACAGCCGGGGCCGGCCCGCCGGTCGGCGGGCGGCGCCGCCTCACCGGTCGGCCTTGATCTCCTTCATGGTCATGTGGGATTCGAGGCGCAGGACGGCGGGCAGGCAGCTGAGCCGGTCGGTGAGGAAGGCTTCGTAGGCGGCGTGGTCGGCCACGGCGACGCGGATGAAGTAGTCGGGGCGCCCGTACATGCGGCGGAACTCCATGACCTCCTCGTAGGAGGCCACGGTGGCCTCGAACTCCTCGAAGCTCTTGCGGTCCTGGGCGTAGATCTCCACGGCGACGAAGACCTCCAGGCCGCGGCCCACCGCCTCGGGATTGACGACGGCCCGGTATCCGGTGACGACGCCGGCCTCCTCCAGCCGCTTGACCCGGCGCAGGCAGGGCGGCGGGGTCAGGCCGACGCGCTTGGCCAGCTCGACGTTGGTCAGCCGCCCGTCCTGGCGGAGGTGAAACAGAATGTCACGGTCCACCGCATCAAGAGTTATTTCATTGCGCACGGAGCCATTGTAGGGCGATAAGAGGAAACCATATAAGGTCGAATTCTTTCTAAGATTGCGCCATGGAAACAAGCCCTGCCGTCACCGGGGTCCGTCCTCGGCCCGCCCCTGCCCCCGAGCCCGCGCGACGTTCCGAGGCCCCCGCGGCGTTCAGGGAGTCCGCCGGCGCCGTCCTGGGATTCGTCCCGCTCGGCCTCGCCTTCGGGGCGCTGGTGACGCAGTCGGGGCTGGACTGGTGGTGGGCGGGGCTGTCCGCGGCGCTCGCCTTCGGCGGCTCGTTCGAGTTCCTGCTCATCGGCCTGGTCACCGCCGCGGCCCCGCTGGCGGCCATCGCGCTGTCCTCGTTCATGGTGAACGTCCGGCACGTCTTCTACGCACTGTCCTTCCCCGCGCACCGCATATCCGGCCGCCTCGGCAGGACGTACGCCACCTTCGCGCTGTGCGACGAGGCGTATGTGCTGGCCACCCGCGAACAGGCCCGCTCCTGGCCCGGCCGCCGCATTCTGTGGATGCAGTGCTTCCTGCATCTGTCCTGGGCGGGCAGCGCGATAGCCGGAGCCCTGCTCGGCTCCCTCATCCCGGAGCGCGTCACCGGCCTGGACTTCGCCCTGACCGCTCTGTTCGCCGTCCTCGCCCTCGACGCCGTCCGGGACCTGCGCGGCGAACTGTCCACCCCCGGGCTCGCCCTGCTCAGCGCACTCGGCGCCCGGCTCCTGTTCCCCGGCGAAATGCTCCTGGCCGCCTTCGGCTTGTTCACCGCCGCCCTCCTGGCCCGTCAGTTCACCACCAGCAAGAAGCCGAGCCATGCCTGACACGCGTTACGCCGTCGCCGCCGTCCTCGTCACCGCCGCGGTCACCTGGGGCCTGCGCGCCCTGCCCTTCGCCGTCCTCACGCCCCTGCGTGCCAGCCGCACCGTCCAGTACCTCAGCGCCCGCATGCCCGCCGGCGTCATGGTGATCCTGCTCGCCTACTGCCTGCGCGACGTGTCCTTCACCCAGGCGAACAGCCTGGCCCCGCTGATCGCCTTGGCCGTCACCGTCGGACTGCATCTGTGGCGCCGCAACGCGCTGTTGAGCATCCTCGGCGGCACGGCCGTCCACGTGATCCTGGCCAGTACGGTCTTCGCGCACTGAGCGCGGCCGTCGCCGCGGAACGGGGAAAGGCCGGGCGGGCGTCTTCTTCGAGGCCGCCCGCCCGGCCTTCCTCCAGGTGGAGGCTGTCACGGCTCAGCGGAAGCTGTGCTCCTTCGCCGGGAACGCGCCGCCGACGACCTCCTCGGCGAAGTCCTTGGCCGCGGAGCCCAGGACGTCGCGGAGGTTCGCGTACCGCTTGACGAAGCGGGGCACGTGGCCGCTGGTCAGGCCCGCCATGTCCGTCCAGACCAGGACCTGCGCGTCGCAGCCGATGCCCGCGCCGATGCCGACCGTGGGGATGTGCAGCGAGCGCGTGACCTCGGCGGCCAGCTCGGCCGGTACGGCTTCCAGGACGACGGAGAAGGCCCCCGCGTCCTGTACGGCCTTGGCGTCGCGCAGGAGCTGCTGGGCCGCCTCCTCGCCGCGGCCCTGCACCGGGTAGCCCCCGTACGCGTTGACGGACTGCGGCGTCAGGCCGACGTGGGCCATGACGGGGATGCCGGAGGAGACCAGCAGCTCGATCTGGTGGGCGGAGCGCTCGCCGCCCTCCAGCTTGATCGCGCCGACACCGGCCTCCTTGACCAGGCGGGTGGCGTTGCGCAGCGCCTGGACCGGGCTCTCCTGGAAGGCGCCGAAGGGCAGGTCGGCGACGACGAGGGCGCGCCCGGTGCCGCGGACGACGGCCGCGGACAGGATCGTGATCTCGTCCATCGTGACCGGCACGGTGGACTCGTATCCGAGGTGGCAGTTGCCCATCGAGTCGCCGACCAGCAGCACCGGGATGCCGGCCTCGTCGAAGACGGAGGCGGTCATCGCGTCGTAGGCGGTGAGCATCGGCCACTTCTCGCCGCGCTCCTTGGCGGCGGCGATGTCGCGGACGGTGATCCGCCGCGAACTCTTCCCCCCGTACAGCGCCTTGCTGCTGTCGGTGGCGGGCGCGGTGGCGGGTGCGGGTGACTCCTGCGCGCCCTGGTTCGGGGCAGGCGAAAGCTGCGTCATGGTGACGGCTCCTGTTCATCATCTCGAAGCGCCCTGACGGCGTCTCCGGACTCCCTTCCATGCTGGCACGCGCGGCCGGGGGAGTGGAAGGGGCGCAAGGGAGGGCGGTACGGCGGGAACGCCCGGCCCCGGCAATACGGAACGGGGCCGTATCGGAAGCGGCGTACGCTGGGGCGCATGGCCAGCTCCTCCGCACCTTCCGGCATAGCCGACGCGCACCGGCACGTACCCGAGCACATCCACCGCCGCCGCTGGGCGATCCTGACCGTCCTGATGTTCAGCCTGCTGATCGTGGTGCTGGACAACTCGATACTCAACGTGGCGATGAAGACGATCGCCACCCCGGCCCCCACCGGCCTCGGCGCCACCCAGAGCCAGTTGGAGTGGGCGATCAACTCCTACACGCTGGTCTTCGCGGGGCTGCTGTTCACCTCCGGGCTGCTCGGCGACCGCCTGGGCCGCAAGAAGGTGCTGCTCTTCGGCCTGCTGGTGTTCGGCGTCGGCTCGGTGCTGGCCGCCGTCGCCGGGTCGCCGGGGCAGCTCATCGCCTTCCGGGCGGTGATGGGCCTGGGCGGCGCCTTCGTGATGCCCGCGACCCTCGCCGTCCTGATGAACGTCTTCGAGCGGGACGAGCAGCCCAAGGCGATCGGTATCTGGGCGGGCGCCGTGGGCCTGGCCGTCGCGATCGGCCCGATCGCGGGCGGTCTGCTGCTGGACCATTTCTGGTGGGGTTCGGTCTTCCTCGTGAACGTACCGATCGTGCTCGTCGCGCTGATCGCGATGATCGTGCTGGTGCCCGACTCGAAGGACCCCCGGCCGGGGAAGCTGGACCCGGTGGGCGTGCTGCTCTCCGTCGTCGGCCTGGTGCTGCTGGTGTACGGGATCATCAAGGGCGGCCAGCTCGCCGACTTCACCGACCCGCAGGTGCTCGGCACGGTCCTGGGCGGCCTGTTCGTCCTGGTCGTTTTCGTGCTGTACGAGAAGCGCACCGATCATCCGTCGATCGACATCAATCTTTTCCGCAAGCCCGCTTTCTCCGCCGCCGTGGGCGCCATCGCGCTGGTCTTCTTCGCGCTGATGGGCGTCACGTTCTTCATGGTCTTCTACATCCAGAGCGTGCGCGGCTACACGCCGCTCCAGGCGGGCCTGCTGATCCTGCCGCTGGCCGGCGCGCAGATGATCTTCGCGCCGCGGGCCCGGCTCGTCGTCGAGCGCTTCGGCTCGCGCGCCGTCTGCACGGTCGGCATGGTGCTGGTCGCCGCCACCCTGGCCGGCTTCCTGCTACTGGACACCGGCACCCCGATCTGGGTGCTGGAGGTGCTCTTCTTCGTCCAGGGCACCGGTATGGCGCACATCATGCCGCCGGTCACCGTCTCGGTCATGCAGTCGCTGCCGCGCGAGAAGGCGGGCTCCGGATCGGCCCTCAACAACACGTTCCGGCAGGTCGGCGGCACGCTCGGGGTCGCCGTACTGGGGTCGCTGCTGTCCACCGTCTACCGCGACGGCATCGACGGGACGCTGAACGCCGTACCCGGCCTCCCGGAGGGCGCCCGGCACGCGGCGGGCGAGTCCATCGAGGCGACGCTCGGCCTCGCCCGGCACCTGGGCCCGGCGGGGCAGGCGCTGGCCGACGAGGCGCACGCCGCGTTCATCCACGCGATGCACGTCACCGCGCTGGGCTCGGCCGCCGTCGCGGCGCTCGGCGCCGTGGTGGTCGCGGTCTTCCTGCCGGGCAGGACGGGGTCCGCTCCGCGCGGTACGGACCGTGCGGAGCGGAAACAGGCGGGAGCACGGTCATGAGCCGCACGGCGGATACGGGCGCGGCGGACACGGGCCTGGTGGATACGGACCGGGCGGATACGGCGGCGCCGGCCCCGGGCGCCGCCGTGCCGGTCACGGAAGTGGCCGGTGGTGCGCCGGGCGTCCGCGCCCCCGACCCGCGCCGCGGCCGCCCGCGCAGCGCCGCCGCCGACACCGCGATCGTCGAGGCCGTCCTGAGCATGATCGAGGACGGCGTCTCCATCGGCGAGATGTCGATGGAGCGCATCGCCCGCGAGGCCGGCGTCGGCAAGGCCACCGTCTACCGGCGCTGGCCGGGCAAGAGCGCCCTGATGCTGGACGTGATGCGCTCGCTGGACACCGACATCCCGCCGCCGGCCGGCGCCTCGGTGCGCGACGACCTCGTGGGCATCATCGAGTTCCTGCGCATCCGCGGCCTGGCCAAGCGCAACTCGGCGCTGCTGCGCACCGTGGTCACGCACGTCAAGGCGCAGCCCGCGCTCTGGCGGGAGTACCACGAGACGGTCCTCCAGGCCCGCCGCGAGGTACTGCTGTCCGTGCTGCGCCGCGGCATGGCGCGCGGCGAGATCCGTACGGACCGGGACATCGACCTGCTCGCCGACCTGTTCGTCGGCCCGGTGCTGTCCCGGGCCGTGCTGCACGAGTGGGCGGACCTGCCGGAGGGGCTGGCCGAGGAGATCGTGGACACGGTGCTGGACGGCGTACGACCGCGGGCCTGACCGCCGGACGCCGCCCGGCACCGGAAAGACATCGAACGACAAGCAGCCGCAAAAGATGACATCACCTGACCGCTCCATGACGGGACTATGCCCGTTCTGTCACAGCCCCCAGGGCGGCCCCCGGGCCAGGAACCCGGAGCCGTCAGCGTGCCGTCCTCACTTCTAAGAAAGCACATTACGGACCATCGCCTAGGGTCGGAGATCACAGGTGGGGCGTACGGAGCAAGGCAGTGAGGGCAGCGGCATGGCGCAGGCATACATGACGGAGTCGGGGCAGGGCCAGGACCCTGGGCGGACCGCCTCCCGAGCGCGGCGCCTGCGCGACTGGTGGCGCCCGGAGGGCATGTGGCGCCGGGGCATCGTGCTGGCGGTGCTGGCGCTCCTCATCGGCCTGTTGATGATCCTGCACGCGCATGTCCCCAACACCGTGGGCAACCTCGGCAGCCTGCTGGAGACGTTCCTGCCGTGGCTCGGCATGATCGGCGTCCCGGTGCTGCTGATCGCCGCCGTGCTGCGGCGTTCCACGACCGCGCTCGTCGCGCTGCTGCTGCCCGCCATCGTCTGGGTCAGCCTCTTCGGCGGGCAGGTCACGGACAAGAAGGGCACCGGCGGCAATCTGACCGTCGCCACCCACAACGTCGACGCCGACAACCCCGACCCGGCGGGCACGGCCAGGGACATCGTGAAGTCGGGCGCGGACGTGGTGGCCCTGGAGGAGCTGACCGGCGACGCGCTGCCCAAGTACAAGGAAGGGCTCGCCAAGGCGTACCCGTACCGCACGGTGCAGGGCACGGTCGGCCTGTGGAGCAAGTACCCGCTCTCCGACGCCGCGCCGGTCAACATCAAGATGGGCTGGACCCGCGCGCTGCGCGCCACCGTCAAGGCGCCCGACGGCCGGCAGGTCGCCTTCTACGTCGCGCACCTGCCGTCGGTCCGGGTCAAGCTCAACGCGGGCTTCACCGCCAACCAGCGCGACGACAGCGCGGCCGCCCTCGGCGAGGCGATCTCCCGCGAGCGGGTCCCGCAGGTCATCCTGCTCGGCGACCTCAACGGCACCATGAACGACCGCTCGCTGGCCCCGGTCACCTCCCAGATGCGCTCGGCCCAGGGCGCGGCGGGCGACGGCTTCGGCTTCAGCTGGCCGGCCGGCTTCCCGATGGCGCGGATCGACCAGATCATGATGAAGGGGATCGACCCGGTGTCCTCCTGGTCGCTGCCCCGGACCGGCAGTGACCACCTTCCGCTGGCCGCCTCGGTCAAGATCTGACAAAGCCCGGGCGGCTGTCACACCCCGGCGGAGCGGGCCCTGCCCGCTCCGCCGCGCGGTTGTGCCGGACCACTCGCCCCTCCTGCGTAACATTCCGTTCTCCTGTCGGAATGAATGGGCTGAGAGACTTTGTTCCGTAGAAGAACTTACGGACATCCAGCCGCGTACGCCGTACGGAACCCCCTGAGCCCCGGCGCACCGCTCCACCGCGCCCGGAAGGCCCGTACGCACCGTTTTCGAAAGGTCTCTCATGCCCCTGGCGCTGCTCGCGCTGGCCGTCTCCGCCTTCGGCATCGGCACCACCGAGTTCGTGATGATGGGCCTGCTGCCCAATGTCGCGGGCGACCTGGGTACGTCCGTGCCCACGGCCGGCTATCTCGTCTCCGCCTACGCGCTCGGCGTCGTCATCGGCGCCCCGCTGCTCACCGCGCTCGGCGCGCGCATCCCGCGCAAGCGGATGCTCCTGCTGCTCATGGCCGTCTTCACCGTCGGCAACCTGGCCTCGGCCCTGGCGCCCAGCTTCGGCCTGCTGATCGCGGGCCGGCTGCTCGCCGGTCTGCCGCACGGCGCGTTCTTCGGCGTCGGCGCGGTGGTCGCCGCCCGGCTGGTCAAGGAGGGCCGGCAGGCCCGCGCGGTGGCCACCATGTTCCTCGGCCTGACCGTCGCCAACATCGTCGGCGTGCCCGCCGCGACGCTGCTCGGCCAGCAGCTCGGCTGGCGCGCGACCTTCCTGGTCGTGGCCGCCATCGGCCTGGTCGCGATGGCCGCGCTGGCCCGCCTCGTACCGCACATGCCGCACGGGGAGCGCGGCGGCGTGGGCCGCGAGATCCGCGCCATGGGCAACCGGCAGGTGGTCCTCGGCCTGGTCACCGCGGTCTTCGGCTTCGCCGGCGTGTTCGCCGTCTACAGCTACCTCGCCTCGATGATGACCGAGGTCTCCGGCTTCGCCGAGGCGTCCGTCCCGCTGGTCCTGGCGCTCTTCGGCGCCGGTATGACGCTGGGCGCGCTGGCCGCGGGACCGCTGACCGACCGCGCGCTGCGGCCCACGCTGTACGGGGCGCTCGCCGCCCTCGCGGCGACCCTCGTGGTCTTCAATTACGCGGTGCACATCAAGTGGGCGGCGCTGGTCTGCGTCGTCGTCCTCGGCGCGGTCGGCTTCATGACCACCACGCCGCTGCAGATGCTGGTCATGAAGAAGGCGCAGCACGCGCCGACCCTGGCCTCGGCCTCCAACCACTCGGCGTTCAACCTGGCCAACGCGGGCGGCGCCTGGGTCGGCGGTGTGGCCATCGCGGCGGGCTGGGGCTGGACCTCCCCGGCGCTGGTCGGCGCGGTGCTGGCCGTCGTCGGCCTGGGCATCGCGGTCACCGCGGGCCTGCTGGACCGCGGCGGCTCCGCGTCCTCGCGCATCGTCGCGAGCAGCGCGGACGCGGACGAGGTGCCCGCGGAGCTGCCGGGCCGGGTGGGCTGACCCGGTGGCCGGGCCCGGCGCGGCACCGGGCCCGGGACGGCGCCGGGTCCGATACGGCCCCGGCCCCGTCCCTCAGACCGACTCCCGCCAGTGGTTGGTGACCGGCAGCCGCCGGTCCTTGCCGAAGCCCTTGGCGGAGATCTTCGTGCCCGGCGGGTACTGCCGCCGCTTGTACTCGGCCGCGTCCACCATCCGCAGCACCCGCACCACCAGCTCGTCCTCGTACCCCCGCGCGACGATCTGCTCGCGCCCCTGGTCGCGGTCGACGTACAGCTCCAGGATCGCGTCCAGGAGCCCGTAGTCGGGCAGCGAGTCGGTGTCCACCTGCCCCGGGCGCAGTTCGGCGCTCGGCGGCTTGGTGAGGGAGTTCTCCGGGATCGGCGGTGTACGTCCGTGATCGGCCGCCGACCGGTTGCGCCAGCGCGCGAGCCGGAAGACGTCGCTCTTGTACACGTCCTTGATCGGCCCGAAGCCGCCCACCGCGTCGCCGTACAGCGTCGAGTAGCCGCACGCCAGCTCGGACTTGTTGCCCGGCGCCAGCACGAGGTGGCCCTCCTGGTTGGAGAGCGCCATCAGCGTCGTCCCGCGCAGCCGGGCCTGGAGGTTCTCCTCGGCGACCCCGGTCAGCTCCAGCGACCCCAGGTACGCGTCGAACATCGGCGCGATCGGCACCGTCCGCAGCCGCAGCCCGGTCCGGCGGGCCAGCTCGGCCGCGTCCTCCTTGGAGTGCTCGGAGGAGTAGCGGGACGGCATCGAGACGCCGTACACGTGCTCCGCGCCCAGCGCGTCGCAGGCCAGCACCGCGACCAGCGCGGAGTCGATCCCGCCCGACAGCCCGAGCAGCACGCTGCGGAACCCGTTCTTGGCGGCGTACGCCCGCAGCCCCAGCACGAGCGCCCCGTAGACCTCCTCGTCGTCCTCCAGGCGGCGGGCCTGCCCGCCCGGCGCGCCCGGCACAGTCGTCCCGCCCGTCCCGCCCGGCGCGTCATCGGGCAGCGGGTCCGGCGTCAGGACGACGTGTTCGATCCGCAGCCCGTCGTCCACCACCCCGGACGGCGGCTCCGGCGCGGCGGCCGGCAGGTCCAGGTCCAGCACCACGCAGCACTCCTCGAACTGCGGCGCCCGCGCGAGCACTCCGCCGTCCCGGTCCACCACGATCGAGTCGCCGTCGAAGACCAGGTCGTCCTGCGCGCCGCACATCGCCAGGTACGCGGTCGTGCAGCCGGCCTCCCGGGCGCGCCGGCGGACCAGTTCCAGCCGGGTGTCGTCCTTGTTCCGCTCGTACGGCGAGGCGTTGACGGAGACCAGCAGCCCCGCCCCGGCCGACCGGGCGGCGGGCACCCGGCCGCCGTCCTGCCACAGGTCCTCGCAGATGGCGAGCGCCACGTCCACGCCGTGCACCCGCACGACGGGCAGTGTCCCGCCCGGCACGAAGTACCGGAACTCGTCGAAGACGCCGTAGTTGGGCAGGTGGTGCTTGGCGAAGGACAGCGCCACCGTGCCGCGGCAGAGCACGGCGGCGGCGTTCCGCGGGGCGCCGGCCGGCTGCCCGTACCGCGGTTCGGCCTCCTCGCAGCGGTCCAGATAGCCGACGACCACCGGGATGTCCCCGAGCCCCTCGTCGGCGAGCCGGGCGGCGAGCGCGTGCAGCGCGGCCCGGCTCGCCTCGACGAACGACGACCGCAGCGCCAGGTCCTCGACGGGATAGCCGGTCAGCACCATCTCGGGGAACGCGATCAGGTGCGCGCCCTGCCCGGCGGCGTGCCGGGTCCGGCGCACCATCGATTCGGCGTTGCCGGCGAGATCCCCGACGCAGCAGTCGATCTGGTTCAGAGCGAGACGAAGGCGTGGCACGCGGCCGAGCTTAGGTGCCCGGACGGCGCTGTACGAGGAGGAGGCGGCCGGGCCGCGCCGGGAGCCGGGCGGGGCCCGGACCGCGCCCCGCCCGCCCGCCGCCTACTTCTCGTAGCCGAGGACCGTCATCATCCCGGACTCCGCGTGGTAGACGTTGTGGCAGTGCAGCATCCACAGGCCGGGGTTGTCGGCGTCGAGGTCGACGTCCAGCCGGCGGCCGGGCAGCACGATCGCGGTGTCCTTGCGCGGGCCGTCGCCCGGCAGCGCGAAGGTGTGGCCGTGCAGGTGCATCGGGTGCCACATGGTGGTGTTGTTGCGGAACGACAGCCGTACGCGCTCTCCGGCACGCACCGGATAGCGCTGGTCCGGCGCGTACTTCCGGCCGTTGACGGCCCAGTCGTACTTCGCCATGGAGCCCGTCAGGTCGAACCGGACCGTGCGGTCCGGCTTGCGCGACGCCAGGCGTACGGACCCGTCGGCCTTGAGCCGGTCGGCCGTCAGCAGCCGCCCGTCCAGCTCGTCCGGCCGTACGGACGCCCCGGGCGCGGCGCCGCCGCCGGTGCGCAGTACGGCCAGCGCGGTCCGCTTCTTGCCCTCGGCGAGCGCGGTCAGCGGGAAGACGCCGTCCTTGACCGTGACGACGACGTCGTAGCGCTCGCCCATGCCGAGCAGCAGGGCGTCCGTCTCGGCGTGGGCGACGGGGTAGCCGTCGGTGTGCGTCACGGTCAGCGGGTGGCCGCCGAGCGCGACGCGGTAGGCGGTGTCGCCGCCCGCGTTGACGAAGCGGATGCGGACCCGGTCGCCGGGCCGGGCGCGGAAGGTCTGCGGGTCCTGCGGGGTGCGGCCGTTGACGAGGTGGTACGGGTAGTCCACGTCGCCCGCGTCGCCGCCCAGCAGCTCGCTGGTGGCGCCCATCAGCATGCGGGAGGGCCCGGCGGGGGACGGCGCCTTGCGGCCGCCCATGGTGTGCGCGGCCCCGTGCTCCATCCCGCCGTGGTCCATGCCGCCGGAGCCGGACCCGTGGTCCATTCCTCCCGAGCCGGACCCGTGGTCCATCCCGCCCATGCCCTTGGACAGTTCGGCCAGCACCGCGTCCGGCGTGCTGCCGTCCACCCCGTCGACCCAGTCGTCCAGGACGACGACCCACTCCTTGTCGTAGGAGAGGGGTTCCTTCGGGTCCTCGACGATCAGCGGCGCGTACAGGCCGCGGTCCTGCTGTACGCCCGAGTGCGGGTGGAACCAGTACGTGCCGGGGTGGCTGACGGCGAAGCGGTAGGTGAAGGAGCCGCCCGCCTTGACGGCGCGCTGGGTCAGGTCCGGCACGCCGTCCATGTCGTTGCGCAGGGCCAGGCCGTGCCAGTGCAGGGACGTGGCCTCGGGCAGGTGGTTGGCGAGGGCCAGTTCCAGTGTGTCGCCCGCGGTGACCCGGACCTCCTTGCCGGGCAGGCCGTCCCCGTACGCCCAGCTGGCGACCGTACGGCCGCCCAGGTCGAGCCGGGTGGCGGTGGCGGTCAGCGCGACCTTCCGTACGGGGCCGGAGCCGCGCTTCGCCTCGGCGGCGGTCACCTCCGGGCCGTCGGGGGAGACGTAACCGCCCGGTGTCCCGGCCGGGTTGCCCGCGTGGCCGCCCTTCGTGCCGTCCGTGCCGGAGCCCGACGAGCAGGCGGCGAGCAGACCGGTGCCGGCGGCGGCGATTCCCGCGCCGAGCACGGCGCGGCGAGTGTGGGTACGCATGGTGGAAAAACACCTCGTGGTGGTGGAAAACGGTTGCGGTGGGCGTGCGGGGGCCGGGCCGCGGACGCGCGCAGGCGTCGGCGGCCGGCCCGCGCTTCTACACGCGCAGGACCGAGAGCCGGGCGAGGTGTTTGTGCCGGGGGACCGGTGGCGGCACCGGCCACAGGTCGCGCAGCAGACGGGCCCGTACGGCGGCGAGGAGGCCGGCGGCCCGCCGGCCCAGCAGCCGCCCCGCACGGACCAGGACGAGTACGCACAGGGAGAGCACGGCCAGGCAGACCGCGCCGGGGTTCATGGCGTGATGGTCGTCGGCAGTGGAGGAGGAGTGCCGCGCTTGCCGCGGCTCCTGATGCGGCGCGTGCTGTGCGGAAGGGGCCGGACGAGCCTCGGCGGCTGTCCGGTGCGCCGCGGGCATCGGTCCCGAGCCGTGCCCGCCCACCGGGTGCCCGAGGGTGTGCATGCCGACGATGCCGACGATCAGCGCGGCGAACAGCAGCAGCCGGCCGCACCACGCGGCGGCCTTCCCCTGTCCTCGCACTCCGTACGGCATGTCGACGGTCCTCCCGGTACCCCTTCCAGCACCCTACCCCTACGGGGTATACCGCTCCTGGGTGCCCCGGTCCACGCCCGCTTTGCCTATCCTTGACCTTTCCAAGCGCCCTTGGCGTCCGTGCCGATCACCAGGATGTCCGTGCAGCCGAGCAAGAGCCGCCGTGCCGCCGCCCCCGTCCTCCTCCTGCTCGGCGCGGTGGCCTACACCGCGTGGGTCCTGGAGGTGGTCCTGTCCACCGGCCTCGACCCCGTACGGACCTATGTCAGCGAACTGGCCGCCGCCGACCAGCCGCTCGGCGGCCTCTTCCGCGCCACGGACCTGCTCGCCGGACTCCTGGTGCTGGCCGGCGCGGTGGCCGCGCTGCTGACACTGGAGCGGCGGCGCTGGGACACGGCCGGCTGGGCCGCGCTCGCGCTCTTCGGCGCCGCCACCGCCGTCGACTCCCGGCTGCCGCTGAGCTGCACGCCCACCAGCGACCCGGAGTGCGCGGCCCGCGAGACCGCCGGCCTGGTGCCCGCCACCCACACCGCGCACGCGATCAGCAGTTCGCTGGCCATGGTGGGCGCGCTGGCCGCGCTGGTCCTGCTGACCGTCGCCGCCCGCCGGTACGGCCGGTGGCCGCCGATGGGCCGCCTCGCGCCGTGGCTGACCCTCGCCGAACTCGCCGCCACCGCCTGGACGCTCACCTCCATCGCGGCCTTCACCGAGGGCCACGGCACCTGGGCGCTCGGCGTCGGCCAGCGCCTCCAGGTGCTGCTCGTCGCCCTGTACGTGGGGCTGCTCGCGTGGTGCGTCGGGCGAGCGGGCACCACTACGGGGAGGGAAGGGGAAACGGCATGAACGGGGACGGCGAGCGCAGGAGGACCAGGCACGGCACCGCCAGGAGGCCGGCCCCCGCGCCCGGCCGCATGCTGCGCGTCGACGGTGTGGTGCTGCACGTGCTGCGCGAGGGCGGCGGGCCGGTGTGCGTGCTCAGCGGCGGGCTGGGCATGGGGTGGTTCGACTGGGACGCGGTCGCGGCCCGGCTCGCCCCGTACCGCACGGTCGTCCGCTTCGACCGGCCCGGCCTGGGGCTGAGCGCGCCCGCGCCGGGGCCGCCCACCGCGGCGGGCGAGGCCGCCCGCATCGCGCACGTCCTGGACGCGCTCGGCCTGCCGGGGCCGTGCACCGTCGTCGGGCACAGCCTGGCCGCCTTCCACGCCGAGGCGTTCGCCCGGCTGTATCCGGACCGCGCCGACGGCATCGTCCTCGTCGACGGCAGCGTGGAGGAGGACCCGCGCCCGCTGCTGCCGCGCACCGTCCGTACGGCCTGGGCGGGCGGCCTGGCCTCGGTGCTCTCGGCCGCCGGGGTGCCGCGCGCCCTCGGCCCGGCCGCGCGCCGCCTGACCACCCGCGTCCAGACCGTGCGCGACCACCCGCGCGATCCCCGCGAGGCCGGCAGCTACCGCACCAGCCGGGTGCTGCGCGCCTGCGTCCTGGAGAACGCGACGTACGCCTACCAGGCCGCCGAGGTCGCCGCGCTGCGCCCGGACCACCCGCTGTGGGGCGTGCCGGTGACGGTCCTGGCGGCGTACGACGGCAGCGAGACGCAGCGCGAGCTGCGCTGGCTGGAGCGGCAGCGGGCGCTGGCCACGCAGCTCGGCGGCACCTTCGCCGTCGCCGCCCCGGCCGGGCACCTGGTGATGGCCGACGCGCCGGACGCGGTGGCCACGGCCGTCCTGTCGCTCACCGCGGACCCGGACCTGGAGGGCCCGCAGCGGGGGCGGTGAGGGCGCGCGGCCCGGGAGGCGGGGCGCCCCGGCCGTTCACGGCTTCGCCGTCCGGCGTGCCCTCAGCTCGAAGAACTGCGCTACGGACGCCGCGCCGACGAGCACGTCCCACAGGCGGTCGGCGTCCGCGCCGGTGGGTGTGGGCGCCACCACGGGCCCGAAGAAGCCGCGTTCGCCGCCGGGCGTGGTGAGCACCGTGACCGGCGAGCCCGCGTTCCTGCCGGAGAACTTCTGCGCCGCCTCGCGCGCCCGCGCCACCCGCCGGTCCAGCCCGGTGTCGTGCAGCGCGTCGGCGTAGGCCGCGCCGCCCGCGTCCGCCAGGGCCCGTTCGGCCGTCCGCGGTGACGGGTCGGCGTCGCCGTCGAAAACCGCCGCGCCGTACGCGGCGTAGACGGCGCCGGTCAGCGCGTCCCGGCCGTCGGCGTGCGCGGCCTCGGCCAGCCGCAGCAGGCAGCGGCTCCCGGCGACGGCCGGGCGTCGGTCGGCGGGCAGCTCGTCCGGCGGGGCCCCGTCGGTCAGGTCGAAGGCGCGGTAGTACAGGGGGATGTCCCGCCGTCCGGTGGCGTCCACGAGCCAGCGCGCGGTGCGCCAGGTCCAGGGGCACACGGGGTCGAAGTGGAACGTCACGGCCGTGACGTCGAAGTGGTCGCTCACGGGTTCTCCTCGGCCGTCGGTACGGGCTCGGGTGCGGGCACGGACCCGGACACCGGTACGGCCCGGGCCCCGGCAGAACAAAGCGGGATGATCCGGTCCGTTGCCTCCCGGAATACCGTCCGCCGCTCCCGGGCAAACGTCCCGGTGCCCCTTGCGGCCCGGCGGTTCTGATCTCGGCCAAGGGTGCGTAATGTGACGGTAACCCCCTCACGTGATACTGGTGTGCCACACCTCGTTGCCCGACGGGGGGTGGACAGGCCGATTGACCTGCAAGGATTGGTGAGCCATGGACAAGCAGCAGGAGTTTGTGCTCCGTACGCTGGAGGAGCGCGACATCCGCTTCGTACGACTGTGGTTCACCGACGTACTGGGGTTCCTGAAGTCCGTCGCCGTGGCCCCGGCGGAACTTGAGCAGGCCTTCGACGAGGGCATCGGCTTCGACGGCTCCGCGATCGAGGGCTTCGCGCGGGTGTACGAGTCCGACATGATCGCCAAGCCGGACCCGGGCACCTTCCAGATCCTGCCCTGGCGCGCCGAGGCCCCCGGCACCGCCCGGATGTTCTGCGACATCCTCATGCCGGACGGCTCCCCGTCCTACGCCGACCCGCGCTACGTCCTCAAGCGCATCCTGGCCAAGACCTCCGACCTCGGCTTCACCTTCTACACCCACCCCGAGATCGAGTTCTTCCTGCTCAAGGACAAGCCGGTGGACGGCACCCGGCCGAGCCCCGCGGACTCCTCCGGCTACTTCGACCACACCCCGCAGAACGTCGGCATGGACTTCCGCCGCCAGGCGATCACCATGCTCGAATCGATGGGCATCTCGGTCGAGTTCAGCCACCACGAGGGCGCGCCGGGCCAGCAGGAGATCGACCTGCGCTACGCGGACGCGCTGTCCACGGCCGACAACATCATGACCTTCCGGCTGGTGATGAAGCAGGTCGCGCTGGAGCAGGGCGTCCAGGCCACGTTCATGCCCAAGCCGTTCTCGGAGTACCCCGGTTCGGGGATGCACACCCACCTCTCGCTCTTCGAGGGCGACCGCAACGCCTTCCACGAGTCCGGCGCCGAATACCAGCTCTCCAAGGTCGGCCGCTCCTTCATCGCCGGCTTGCTGCGGCACGCGGGCGAGATCTCCGCCGTCACCAACCAGTGGGTCAACTCCTACAAGCGCATCTGGGGCGGCGCCAACCGCACCGCGGGCGCCGGCGGCGAGGCCCCCTCGTACATCTGCTGGGGCCACAACAACCGCTCCGCGCTCATCCGCGTCCCCATGTACAAGCCCGGCAAGATGGGCTCCACCCGGGTCGAGGTCCGCTCCATTGACTCCGGCGCCAACCCCTATCTGACGTACGCGGTGCTGCTCGCCGCCGGACTCAAGGGCATCGAGGAGGGTTACGAACTCCCGGCCGGCGCCGACGACGACGTATGGGCGCTGTCGGACTCCGAGCGCCGCGCCATGGGCATCGAGCCGCTGCCGCAGAACCTCGGCGAGGCCATCGACCTGATGGAGCGCAGCGAACTGGTCGCGGAGACCCTCGGCGAGCACGTCTTCGACTTCTTCCTGCGCAACAAGAAGCAGGAATGGGAGGAGTACCGCTCCGAGGTCACCGCGTTCGAACTGCGCAAGATGCTGCCGGTGCTGTGACCGGTGGCCCTCCTCGCGGGGCCCGACAGAACTTCGGCGGACTTCCGGAGAGCCTTCGAGAGGCGGCACGGCCATGGCACATCCCGCTCCGCAGGGACAGGGGCGGCGCAGCAGCGCCTTCACCCGGCTGCTGCGGTACGGCTTCACCGACCCGTCGGCGGCCGGGCGGCTCCTCCAGGCGCCCGAACTGGCCGCCGTACGGGACGACTCGGTGCTCCTGGAGGCGCTCGGCGCCACCGCCGACCCGGACCTGGCGCTGACCGCGCTGGTCCGGCTGACGGAGGCGCAGGACGAGGCCGAGCGGCAGAAGCTGCTGAGCACCCTGATCACCGCGAAGCCGCTGCGCGACCGGCTGCTGGGCGTGCTCGGCGCGTCCGAGGCGCTCGGCGACCACCTCGTACGGCACCCGCGCCACTGGCATTCGCTGGTCACGTACGAGGCGGCCGACCTGCACCCGGCCACGCCGGAGTTCGAGGCGGCGCTCGCCGAGGGCGTCTGGGGCGAGCCGGGCCGGCACCGGCCGCGGCCCGACGCGCTGCGCGCCGCCTACCGCCGGTGCCTGCTGGGCATCGCGGCCCGCGACGTGTGCGGCACGACCGACCTCGCCGAGACCGCGGCGGAACTCGCCGACCTGGCGACCGCGACGGTCCGCGCCGCGCTGGAGATCGCCTGCGAGGAGCAGCCCACCGACGCCGCCGCCTGCCGCCTCGCCGTCGTCGCGATGGGCAAGTGCGGCGGCCGGGAGCTGAACTACGTCTCGGACGTGGACGTCATCTTCGTCGCGGAGGCGCGCGACGGCACCGAGGAGGCCAAGGCGCTCCAGGCCGCGACGCGGCTGGCGGGCCGGATGATGCGGGTGTGCTCCGACGTCACCGCCGAGGGCACGATCTGGCCGGTGGACGCCAACCTGCGCCCCGAGGGCCGCAACGGCCCGCTCGTGCGCACCCTCAACAGCCACCTCGCCTACTACGAACGCTGGGCCAAGACCTGGGAGTTCCAGGCGCTGCTGAAGGCCCGGCCGATGGCGGGCGACGCGGAGCTGGGCAAGGAGTACGTGGCCGCGGTCACCCCTCTGGTCTGGCAGGTCTCCGAACGCGAGAACTTCGTCACCGACGTACGGCAGATGCGCCGCCGCGTCGTGGAGAACATCCCCGCCGCCCAGATCGACCGCGAACTGAAGCTGGGCCCCGGCGGGCTGCGCGACGTCGAATTCGCCGTCCAGCTGCTCCAGTTGGTGCACGGCCGCAGCGACGCGACGCTCCACAGCCCGGCCACGCTCGAAGCCCTCTCGGCGCTGGCCTCCGGCGGCTACGTGGGCCGCGAGGACGCCAGGGCGCTGGACGCCGCGTACTGCTTCCTGCGCACGCTGGAACACCGCATCCAGCTCTACAAGCTGCGCCGCACCCACCTGATGCCCGAGGACGAGCCCGACCTGCGGCGCCTCGCCCGTTCGATGGGCCTGCGCACCGAACCGGTCGAGACGCTCCGCAAGGAGTGGCGCTGGCACGCCCGTGAGGTGCGGCGGCTGCACGAGAAGCTGTTCTACCGTCCGCTGCTGGACGCCGTGGCCCACCTGGAGCCCGGCGGCACCCGGCTCTCCGCCAAGGCCGCCGGCCAGCGCCTCGAAGCGCTCGGCTACGCCGACCCGGTCGCGGCCCTGCGCCACCTCGAAGCGCTGGCGTCCGGCGTCACCCGCAAGGCCGCCATCCAGCGCACGCTGCTGCCCGTCCTGCTGGCCTGGTTCGCCGACTCCGCCGACCCGGACGCCGGGCTGCTGAACTTCCGCAAGGTCTCCGACGCCCTCGGCAAGACCCCCTGGTACCTGCGCCTGCTGCGCGACGAGGGCGCCGCGGCCGAGAACCTGGCCCGCGTCCTGTCGGCCGGCCGCTTCGCCCCCGACCTGCTGCTGCGCGCCCCCGAGGCGGTCGCGCTGCTCGGCGCGAAGGACGGGCTGCGGCCGCGCGGCCGTGCCGCGCTGGAGCAGGAGGTGCTGGCCGCCGTCGGCCGCGCGGAGGGCGCCGAACAGGCCGTCGCGGCGGCCCGCGGGGTCCGGCGCCGGGAACTGTTCCGTACGGCGGCGGCGGACCTGATCGGCGCGTACGGCACCGACGGCCACCCCGCCGAACAGGACCGCGGCCACGCCGCCGACGTGGTCGGCTCGGCCGTCTCCGACCTGACCGCCGCCACCATCGCGGGCGCGCTCCGCGCCGCCGTACGCGAGCAATGGGGCGACACCCTGCCCACCCGCTTCACCGTCATCGGCATGGGCCGCTTCGGCGGCCACGAACTGGGCTACGGCTCCGACGCCGACGTGCTGTTCGTGCACGAGCCGCGCGAGGGCGCCGACGAGCAGGAGGCCGCCAAGGCCGCGCACGCCGTCGCCAACGAGATGCGGCGCCTGCTCCAGCTCCCGTCGTCCGACCCGCCCCTGCCCATCGACGCCGACCTGCGCCCGGAGGGCAAGACCGGCCCGCTGGTGCGCACGCTCTCCTCCTACGCCGCCTACTACCGGCGCTGGTCGCTCGTCTGGGAGGCGCAGGCCCTGCTGCGCGCCGAGCCGGTCGCGGGGGACGCCGGCCTGGGGGAACGGTTCATCGAGCTGGTCGACCCGCTGCGGTATCCGGTGGAGGGCCTGGGCGAGGACGCCGTACGGGAGATCCGGCGGCTCAAGGCGCGCATGGAGACCGAGCGGGTGCCGCGCGGCGCCGATCCCACCACGCACACCAAGCTGGGGCGCGGCGGCCTGAGCGACGTGGAGTGGACCGTGCAGCTGCTCCAGATGCAGCACGCGTGGGCGGAGCCGGGGCTGCGTACGACCCGTACGCGCGCGGCGCTGGCCGCGGCCCGCGACGCCGGGCTGCTGGCCACGGAGGACGCGCAGATCCTCGACGAGGCGTGGGTGCTGGCGTCGCGGGTGCGCAACGCCACGATGCTGGTACGGGGCCGGCCCGGCGACACGTTCCCGTCCGACGCGCGGGAGCTGGCGGCGGTCGGCCGCTACCTCGGATACGAGGAGGGCCACGTCGGGGAGATGCTGGACGACTACCGGCGCACGACGCGCCGGGCGCGTGCGGTGGTGGAGGAGCTGTTCTACGGGGCGGCGGGCTGAGGCGGCGGGCCCGCGGGGCCGGCGGCCGGGCGGCCGGGCGGCCTCAGGCCACGGCCACCCGCCGCGGCAGCCGGTGCGGCAGCGCCGCGTACCAGGCGAAGGCCAGGCCGATCCCGAACGCGAGGCACAGGATGCCGCCCACCGCGTCGAGCCAGAAGTGGTTGGCGGTGGAGACGATGACCATCAGGGTCGTCGCCGGGTAGAGCAGGCCCAGCACCTTGGCCCACACCGGCTTGGCGATCAGCGCGATCATCACGCCGCACCACAGCGACCAGCCGATGTGCATCGACGGCATGGCCGCGTACTGGTTGGACATCGAGGCCAGGTTGCCGGACGCCATCGAGCCCCACGTGTGGTGGACGATGACGGTGTCGATGAAGCCGCCGCCGTTCATCAGGCGGGGCGGGGCCAGCGGGTAGAAGTAGTAGCCGACGAGGGCGACGCCCGTGGTGGCGAAGAGCGCGAGGCGGGCGGCCGCGTACCGGCCGGGGTGCCAGCGGTAGAGCCAGACCAGCACGCCGATGGTCAGTATGAAGTGGAGCGTGGCGTAGTAGTAGTTCATCGAGACGATGAGCCAGGTCACCGAGTCCACGGCGTGGTTGACGGTTTTCTCCACCGCTATGCCGAGGGTGTGCTCGGCCTGCCAGATCCAGTCCGCGTTCTTCAGCGCCTGGGCCTTCTGCTCGGGCACGGCGTTGCGGATCAGGGAGTAGACCCAGTAGCTGACCGCGATCAGCAGGATCTCGAACCAGAGCCGCGGGGAGCGGGGGGAGCGCAGGCGGGCCAGCCGGCCACCGGAGGCCACGCCCGGTGCGCGCTCCTCGGTGGGTGGCGGCACGGCCGTACGGCCGTCAAGAGTCTTCACATGCGCTTCACCCATAGGCAGACAGTCTGCCAGAAAGGGGTCGATGGCCGATCACCCTCTGGTCGGGTCCGGGCGGGGCCCGCGTAGCACCTTAGGGGGACGCGTGACCCCTGCCCAGGTGGGGGTCGGGTCTGTCTTACGTCAGGGGCGTACCGGCCCGTAACGGACGCCCGTGGATCTCTCAGGCGCGGCCGGGGTCCGTACCGGAGAGGCTGCCGTCCGTGTCGGAGGAGGCGGCCGGGGCGGGAATCCGGGCGGCCTTCGGCGCCGAAGCGGTTGAACCGCGAACGACCAGCTCGGGGTGGAAGACGAACTCGCTGTGCGGCGCCGGGGTGCCGCCGACCTCCTCCAGCAGCGCGCGCACCGCCGCCTGCCCCATCGCGGTGACCGGCTGCCGGATCGTGGTCAGCGGCGGGTCCGTGAAGGCGATCAGCGGGGAGTCGTCGAAGCCGACGACGGAGACGTCCCGGGGCACGTCCAGGCCCTGCTGCCGGGCGGCCCGGATCGCGCCCAGCGCCATCATGTCGCTGGCGCACACCACCGCCGTGCAGCCGCGGGCGATCAGCGCGGCGGCCGCGGCCTGCCCGCCCTCCAGGGTGTACAGGGAGTGCTGGACCAGCTCCTGGGCGGCGGCCCGGTCCAGCCCCAGCTGCTCGCCCATGCTGCGCAGAAAGCCCTCGATCTTGCGCTGGACGGGCACGAAACGCTTCGGCCCGAGGGCCAGCCCGATCCGCTCATGGCCCAGTGCCGCCAGATGGGTGACGGCGAGGCGGATCGCGGCCCGGTCGTCCGGTGAGACGAAGGGCGCCTGCACCTTGTCGGAGAAGCCGTTGATCAGGACGAAGGGCACCCCCTGGCCGCGCAGCTGCTCGTAGCGCCGCATGTCGGCGGAGGTGTCCGCGTGCAGTCCGGAGACGAAGATGATCCCGGCGACACCGCGGTCCACCAGCATCTCGGTCAGCTCGTCCTCGGTGGAGCCGCCCGGTGTCTGGGTGGCCAGCACCGGGGTGTAGCCCTGGCGGGTCAGCGCCTGGCCGATCACCTGCGCGAACGCCGGGAAGATCGGATTCTCCAGCTCCGGCGTTATCAGGCCGACCAGCCCGGCGCTGCGCTGCCGCAGCCGGACGGGACGCTCGTACCCGAGCACGTCGAGCGCGGCCAGCACGGACTGGCGGGTGGCGGCGGAGACACCGGGTTTTCCGTTGAGCACCCGGCTGACGGTGGCCTCGCTGACACCCGCCTGCGCTGCGATGTCGGCCAGCCGGGCGGTCATGGGTGGGACTGTACCGGTCGCCCCCCGGATTGCCCACGCTGCCCGCACCGCACGGCGGGCGGCGCGGGCGGTCCGGTCCGCCGGGGCCGTCCGTCAGAGCGCCCACCAGGTGCAGGAATCACCGGGCAGTACGGCGGTGGCGCCTGCGGCGGGGACCGTCGCGGAGGACAGCAGCACCCGTCCAGGGCGGGGGAGTTCGACGGCGCGGTCGAGGGTGTTGAGGGTGCACAGCAGGTCCGTACGCCCCGAGCGGCCGGTACGGGTGAAGGCGAGCAGCCCCTCGGGGGCGTCGGTCCAGGCCAGGTCCCCGTCGCCGAGGCCGGGGTGGGTGCGGCGCAGGGCGAGCGCCGCGCGGTACAGCTCCAGGGTGGAGGCCGGGTCGCCGGTCTGGGCCCGTACGGACAGGTCCTTCCAGGAGCGCGGCTGGGGGAGCCAGCTGCCGCCGGGCCCGAAGCCGTACGCGGCCGTCTCGCCGCACCAGGGCAGCGGCACCCGGCAGCCGTCGCGGTGCCCGTCCTGCCCGTCGCCGCGGAAGAACGCCGGGTCCTGGCGGACCTCGTCGGGCAGGTCGGTGACCTCGGGCAGGCCCAGTTCCTCGCCCTGGTAGAGGTAGGCCGAGCCGGGCAGCGCGAGCATCATGAGGGTGGCGGCGCGGGCGCGCCGCAGGCCGCCGAGCCGGGTGGCGTGCCGGACCACGTCGTGGTTGGACAGCACCCAGGAGGTGGTGGCGCCGACGGAGGAGGTCGCGGCGAGCGAGGCGTCGACGACCGCGCGCAGCGAGGCGGCGGACCAGTCGGCGGTCAGGAACTGGAAGTTGAAGGCCTGGTGGAGTTCGTCGGGCCGGACGTACAGGGCCAGGCGCTCGGGGCTGGGCGCCCAGGCCTCGGCGACGCCGATCCGCTCGCCCGGGTAGGAGTCCAGCAGGCGGCGCCAGGCTCGGTGGATCGCGTGGACACCGTCCTGGTCGAAGAAGGGCAGGACCTGGCTGCCGATGAGTTTGGCCTGCTCCTTGCGGCCGATGTCCGGCAGGCCCGGGGCCTTGACCATGCCGTGCGCGACATCGATGCGGAAGCCGTCCACCCCGAGGTCGAGCCAGAAACGCATGATGGACTCGAACTCGGCGTGCACGTCCGGGTCGTCCCAGTTCAGATCGGGCTGCTCCGGGGCGAACAGGTGCAGATACCAGTCGCCGCGCCCGGTACGGGTCCAGGCGGGCCCGCCGAAGACCGACTCCCAGTCGTTGGGCGGCAGCTGGCCGGACGCGCCCTTGCCGGGGCGGAAGATGTAGCGCCGCCGGGCCAGTTCCGGGTCCTGGAACCAGGGGTGCTGGTCGGAGGTGTGGTTGGGCACGATGTCGACGATCACCCGCAGGCCCAGCGCGTGCGCGGCCCGTACCAGGTCGTCGGCGTCCTCCAGGCTGCCGAACAGCGGGTCGACGCAGCGGTAGTCGGCGACGTCGTACCCGCCGTCGGCCTGCGGGGAGGCGTAGAAGGGGGTGAGCCAGACGGCGTCCACGCCCAGTTCCCGCAGATACGGCAGGCGTTCGCGGGCGCCGCGCAGGTCGCCGATGCCGTCACCGTCGCAGTCGGCGAAGGAGCGTACGTACACCTGGTAGATGACGGCGTCGCGCCACCAGCCCGGCCGGCCGCCGGGCTCTGCCGTCGCGCCGGCGGGGTCGGTCGAGGTCAGCTCCTGGGTCATCTGGCATCCCTGTCGAGAGTGGGGCGATTCGGGCAGAGCGTCCATGCATCGTCTTGCAGGGTCCAGGCATCGATCGGCGGACGGTCGTCTACGGGATCAACGCGCGGAGCACGGCGGGGTGACGGGCCCGTGGGCGCTCGGGCCCCTGGTGAGCGGCCTGCTGGGGCGCGGTGGGCGTGTCGTGCGCGGGCGCCGCCCCCTGCAACCCCTTCCAGCGACCTTGCAGAAATTTGCCGCAAGGTCTTTCGAATTCATTTCCGCGCTGTTACGTTCCTGTCCGCCATCACAGGCGTTCCGAACGGCCGAGCGAGGCGTTCCGGCGCCATCTCGGGCGTTCCCCCTAAGGAGTTCACATGCGGCGTGGCACAGTGGCCACCGCGCTGGTCGCGGGTCTGGCAATGGCGGCGACAGCGTGCGGTGGCGGCGGCGGAGGCGACCAGTCGAGCGGCGGCGAACTGTCGGGCACCGTGACCTTCTGGGACACCTCCAACGACGCCGAGAAGGCGACGTACAAGAAGCTGGCCGAGAGCTTCGAGAAGGAGCACCCCAAGGTCGACGTCAAGTACGTCAGCGTCCCGTTCGGCGACGCCAACGCCAAGTTCAAGAACGCCGCGGGCGGCGGGGCCGGCGCCCCCGACGTGATGCGCACCGAGGTCGCCTGGGTCGCCGACTTCGCCAACCTCGGCTACCTCGCCCCGCTGGACGGCACCCCGGCCCTGGACAACACCGGCGACTACCTTCCGCAGGCCCTCGGCAGCACGAAGTTCAAGGCCAAGACCTACGCCGCGCCGCAGGTCACCGACACCCTCGGCCTCTTCTACAACAAGCGGCTGCTCAAGGAGGCCGGCGTCGGGGTCCCGAAGACCTTCGCCGAGCTGACCGCGGCCGCCGAGCAGATCAAGGACAAGACCGGAGCGACCGCGCTGTACCTGCGCGGCGACGACCCGTACTGGTTCCTGCCGTACCTCTACGGCGAGGGCGGCGACCTGGTCGACGCCCGCGACAAGGTCGTCGAGATCGACGACGGCGCCGGGGTCAGGGCCTTCAAGGCCATCAAGGACCTGGTCGACTCCAAGGCCGCCGTCACCGACGCCACCGACGGCCAGGAGAACCAGCTCAAGGCCCTCAAGGACGGCAGCGTCGCGATGGCGGTCAGCGGCCCCTGGGACATCGAAGGCGTCCGCTCGGGCAAGGAGTTCAAGGACGGCAAGAACCTCGGCGTCGCGCCCGTACCCGGCGGCAGCGCCTCCCAGGGCTCCCCGCAGGGCGGCTGGAACCTCTCCGTCTACGCGGGCTCGAAGAACCTCCAGGCGTCCTACGCCTTCGTGAAGTACATGAGCTCGGCGAAGATCCAGCGGCAGACCACCGAGCAGCTCAGCCTGCTGCCCACCCGCAAGTCCGTCTACCAGGCCCCGTCCGTCAAGAACAACGAGATGGTCGGCTTCTTCGGGCCCGCCGTCGAAAAGGCCGTCCAGCGCCCGTGGATCGCCGAGGGCAACGCGCTCTTCGAGCCCATCAAGGTCCAGATGAACAAGGTCCTCACCGGCGCGAGCACCCCCGAGCAGGCCGCCAAGGCCGTCGGCGACAGCTACCGCAAGATCCTCAAGGACTACAAGTGACGGACACCGTACGGATGTCCCGCGGGCGGGGGACGGGGCGGGGGGAAGGGGGCGCTGTGGCCGGGGCTGTACCACCGGGGCGCCTGCGCAAGGCCGTTGGCACCCACTGGTACGCCTGGACCATGGTCGCCCCGGTGGTGCTCGTCATCGGCGTCATCATCGGCTACCCCCTGGTCCGCGGCCTGTACCTGTCGCTGACGGACGCCGACGAGGCGAACGTCGAACGCCACATCGGCATGAACCACATCCCGGCCACCTACGAGTTCACCGGCCTGGACAACTACACCGCGATCCTCGGCGACGGCGTCTTCTGGGGCCGGCTCGGCTGGACCGTCGTGTGGACCGTGGCCTGTGTCGGCCTCACCTTCGCCATCGGCCTGACCCTCGCCAACCTCCTCAACCGCCGACTGCGCGGCCGCACCTTCTACCGGCTGGCGCTGATCCTGCCCTGGGCCATCCCCGCCTTCGTCTCCGTCTTCACCTGGCGGCTCCTCTACAACGAGAAGAACGGCCTGCTGAACAAGCTGCTGGCGGGCGGCGGCATCGACGCGGTGCCGTGGCTGAACGACCCGACCTGGGCCAAGCTGTCGGTCATCGCCGTCAACGTGTGGCTGGGCGTACCGTTCATGCTCGTGGCGCTGCTCGGCGGCCTCCAGTCGATCCCCGGCGAGCTGTACGAGGCCGCGGAGATGGACGGCGCGGGGCCCTGGCAGCGGTTCCGCAACATCACCCTGCCCGGACTGCGCGGTGTGAGCAGCACCGTCATCCTGCTCTCCACCATCTGGACGTTCAACATGTTCCCGGTGATCTTCCTGCTCACCCGGGGCGGACCCGGCGACGCCACGGAGATCCTGGTGACCTACGCCTACCGGCTCTCCTTCGTCGACAGCCCGCGCGACTTCTCCGGCTCGGCCGCCTGGGGCGTGCTGATCCTGCTCCTGCTGTCCCTGATCGCCGTCGTCTACCGGCGGTCGCTGCGCAAGCAGGGAGAGGTGTGGTGACCACGACCATGAGCAAGACCGAGAGCACCCGGACAGGCACCCGGACGAGCACGCGTACGCGCAACAGGCGCGGCCCGCTGGCCTCCGTCGGGCTGCACGCGACCCTGCTGATCGCCGCCGCCGTCGCGGTCTTCCCGCCGCTGTGGCTGCTCGTCACCTCCTTCAAGCCGAAGAACGACGCCTTCTCCACCGAGCCGGTCACCAACTTCACCTTCGCCAACTACCGGCACGTGGTCGCCGACACCGAGTTCCTGACCTGGTTCGGCAACTCGGTGGTCGTCGTCGGCATCACCACCGTCGTCGGCGTCTTCATCGCGGCCACCACCGGCTATGCCGTCAGCCGCTTCCGGTTCCCCGGGATGCGCCCGCTGATGTGGCTGCTGCTGATCACGCAGATGTTCCCGGTCGCCGTGCTGATCGTGCCGCTGTACAACCTGCTGGCGGGCCTGGGCCTGCTCAACCAGCCGGCGGGTCTGGTCATCACCTACCTGACCATCGCCGTTCCCTTCTGCGCCTGGATGATGAAAGGCTTCTTCGACACCATCCCGGTGGAGATCGACGAAGCCGGGCGGGTGGACGGCCTCAACCCCTTCGGCACCTTCTGGCGCCTGGTCCTGCCGCTGGCCCGCCCCGGCCTGGCCGTCACCGGCTTCTACACCTTCGTCACGGCCTGGGCCGAGGTCGCGTACGCCTCCGCCTTCATGACCGGCGAGGAGAACCTGACCCTCGCCGGCGGCCTGCAGACCTTTGTCAACCAGTACCTCAACGACTGGGGCTCGATGACCGCCGCGGCCGTCATCATCGCGGTGCCCGCGGCCCTGGTCTTCGCCTTCGCCCAGCGCCACCTCGTCGCCGGCCTCACCTCCGGCACCACCAAGGGATGACATGACCCCCCAGCACCACGCCACCGGAGCGACCACCGACGCCGCGGGCCCGGCCGGGTCCGCAGCCACCCAGTGGTGGCGCGACGCGGTGATCTACCAGGTCTACCCGCGCAGCTTCGCCGACGGCAACGGCGACGGCATGGGCGACCTGCCCGGCATCCGCGCCCGCCTGCCCTATCTGAAGGACCTGGGCACCGACGCCGTCTGGCTCAGCCCCTTCTACTCCTCCCCGCAGGCCGACGCCGGCTACGACGTCGCCGACTACCGCGTCATCGACCCGGCCTTCGGCACCCTCGCCGACGCCGAGGCCGTCATCCGCGACGCCCACGGCCTGGACCTGCGCGTCATCGTCGACGTGGTCCCCAACCACTGCTCGGACCAGCACGCCTGGTTCCGGCAGGCGCTGGACGAGGGCCCCGGCTCGACGCTCCGCGACCGCTTCCACTTCCACAAGGGCCGTGGCGAGAACGGCGAACTCCCGCCCAACGACTGGGAGTCCGTCTTCGGCGGCCCCGCCTGGACCCGCGTCGCCGACGGCGAGTGGTACCTCCACCTGTTCGCCGCCGAGCAGCCCGACTTCAACTGGGACCACCCCGCCGTCCAGGACGAGTTCCGCTCCATCCTGCGCTTCTGGCTCGACCTCGGCGTGGACGGCTTCCGCATCGACGTCGCCCACGGCCTCGTCAAGGCCCCGGGCCTGCCCGACATGGGCCGCACCGACCAGCTCAAGCTGCTCGGCAACCAGGTCCTGCCGTTCTTCGACCAGGACGGCGTCCACGAGATCTACCGCTCCTGGCGCCGCGTCCTGGACGAGTACGCGGGCGACCGCATCGGCGTCGCCGAGGCCTGGACCCCCAGCACCGACCGCACCGCCCTGTACCTGCGCCCCGACGAGCTGCACCAGGCGTTCAACTTCCACTACCTCAACACCGGCTGGGACGCCGCCGCGCTCCGCACCGTCATCGACGCCTCCCTCGACGCGATGCGGCCGGTCGGTGCCCCCACCACCTGGGTGCTGTCCAACCACGACGTCGTACGGCACCGCACCCGCCTCGGCGGCGACGCGCGCCGGGCCCGCGCCGCGGCGCTGCTCATGCTCGCGCTGCCCGGCTCGGCGTACGTCTACCAGGGCGAGGAGCTGGGCCTGCCCGAGGTCACCGACCTGCCCGACGAGGTCCGCCAGGACCCGGCGTTCTTCCGCGGCGACGGCCAGGACGGCCTGCGCGACGGCTGCCGCGTGCCGATCCCGTGGTCCGGCGACACGGCCCCGTACGGCTTCGGGACCGGCGGCAGCTGGCTGCCGCAGCCGCCGGAGTGGGCGCGCCTGAGCGTCGCCGCGCAGACCGGCGACCCGGACTCCATGCTGGAGCTGTACCGTGCGGCCCTCACGCTGCGCCGCGCCCACCCCGGGCTCGGCGCGGGCGACGCGGTCGAATGGCTGGACGCGCCCGACGGCGTGCTGTCCTTCCGGCGCCCCGGCGGCTTCGTCTGCACGGTCAACACGACACCGGAACCCGTACGCGCCCCGGTCGGGCCGGCCTGGCGCCCGTTGCTGGCGTCGGCCGCGCTCCGCACCGTCGACGACGAACTCACCCTCCCGGCGGACACCGCCGTGTGGTGGGAAGCGTGACCGACCGGCCCGACGTGCCGCCGGCCGGGGGCAGCGGCCCCCGGCTGGCGCACATCGCCGCGCAGGCCCGGGTCAGCGAGGCGACGGTCAGCCGGGTGCTCAACGGGAAGGCGGGCGTGGCCCGGGGCACCCGGCAGCGGGTCCTGGCCGCCCTCGACTTACTCGGCGGCGAACGGCCCGTACGGCTGCGCCGTGCCAGCGCCGGACTGGTCGGCCTGATCGTCCCCGAGCTGACCAACCCGATCTTCCCGGCCTTCGCCCAGCTCATCGAACAGGCCCTGGCCGGCCACGGCTACACCCCGGTCCTGTGCACCCAGCTCCCCGGCGGGGCGACCGAGGACGAACTCGTCGAGCAGCTCGAAGCACGCGGCGTCACCGGCATCATCTTCCTCTCCGGCCTCCATTCCGACAGCACCACCGACCCCGCCCGCTACACCCGCCTCACCGAGCGCGGCGTCCCCTACGTCCTCATCAACGGCCACCACGAGGGCATCGCCGCCCCCTTCGTCTCCCCGGACGACCGGGCGGCGGCCCGCATGGCCGTACGCCACCTCGCCCAACTCGGCCACCGGGACATCGGCCTGGCGGTCGGCCCGGCCCGCTACGTCCCGTCGCGCCGCAAGGCCGAAGGCTTCACCGCGGCCCTCACGGAGGCGTTCGGCCCGCGGCAGCGAGAGGCCGGACACCACGTCCGCCACACCCTGTTCGGTGTCGAAGGCGGTCACGCGGCAGCCGTGTCCCTCCTGGACGCGGGCTGCACGGCGGTCGTCTGCGGCAGCGACCTGATGGCGCTCGGCGTCGTACGGGCGGCACGCCAGCGCGGCCTGGACGTACCCTCCCAGGTCTCCGTCGTCGGCTTCGACGACTCCCAGCTGATCGCCTTCACCGACCCCCCGCTGACGACCGTGCGCCAGCCGGTACGCGCGATGGCCTCGGCGGCCGTGGACGCGCTGATCGAGGAGATCCGCGCCCGCGCCGACGGCGACCGGCCGCCGGACCGGCACACGGAGTTCGTCTTCCAGCCGGAGCTGGTGGTACGCGGCTCGACGGCACGCCTGCCCGGTCGGGCGGACGCGAGGGTCAGCGGCCCAGGCGGCACGTGATGAGCGAAGCGTGCGGGCAGCGCAGGTACGCGGACCAGAACGCGGGGCCGTGTGCCCGCAGGCCGTCGGGCGACACCCGGAAGGCGTGCCAGGCGACGTCCGTGAAGCCGGCGTCCACCAGCGCGCTTTGCAGGGCGCACCGGCTCCAGTAGCGCGCCGAAATGGTGGCTTCGTACGGGCCGAAGCACAGCTCCAAGGTGATCCGGGAGGCGTCCGCGCGCGGCTCGTCCTCGTGCAGGCGCAGACCGTACGGCTCGTAGTACGCGGGATCGCCCGCGTAGTCCGGGTTGACGGGCAGTGTCACGAACAGGCCGCCGGGAGCCAGGGCGCGCGCGGCGACCGAGCACAGGTCGACCAGTTCGGGGTACGTCGTCGCGTACGGCAGCACGTACACGCCGAGCGCGACGTCGAAATCGCCGTCCGACGGCGGCTCGGTCGTGTACTGGATGCCGAGCGGCTCCCCGGCCTCGCGTTCCGCCGCGTGGGCGATCATGCCCGCGGAGATGTCGTACCCGACCACCCGGCCGGCGCCGGCCCGCCGGAGCGCCCGGCAGTACTGCCCGGTGCCGCACCCGATGTCCAGCACCGACCGTCCGGCCTGGCCGCCCAGCACCTCCAGCACCGTGTACGACTCCAGGTCCCGCCGCCAGGGCAGCTCGGCCATCTCCTCGTACATCCGGCCCAGCGCGTCGAACTGGCTGCTCATCCCGTCGTCCCGCGGCCGTCAGCCCGGCGCGAGCGGCGAGCCCAGCAGCCAGTTGCCGGGGGCCTGCGGGTCCGCGCTCAGGTAGAACTCCTCGATGGCCGTACGGAACTCCGCGTGGCTGATGGCGCCGTCGCCGTCGCGGTCCAGCCGCTGGAAGGCGGGGGCCGATTTCGCCGGTTCGATGTCGAGCGCCTCGTACATCCGTACGTACTCGTCGGCGGTGAGCACGCCGTTGCGGTCGGTGTCGAGGGTCCGCATGAGCGCGTCGACGATGGCGAGCACGACATGCTCGAAGTTCTTCGGCTCGGTGACGTGCGAGCGCATCAGGTCGATGAACGCGCGGCGCCCCACCCGCCCCTCGCCGTCCGCCCCGCCCGCGTCGAGCAGCACCTGCCACCACAGCCCGAACGCCTCGCGCAGCGCGGTGCGGTTCTCGTGGTCCCCGGGCCGGGCCACCGCCGTGAACAGCCCGGCCATCTGCTCGAAGTCCTCGCGGGTGAGCCAGCCGTCCTCGGTGCGGTCGATCCAGTCGAAGAGAATGCTGAACTTGCGCTCCAGGGCGTCATGTTCCGTCATCGGGTCCCACCGTCCTTCCGCGATGCGTCAGGGGCGCGTCCCATGTAACTGCCGCCGCGCGAAGCGGTCAACGACGGTTTTGGCCGGGTGGACCCCCGCGCCGGATGCCTGCGCGGGGCGGGTGCCGCGCCCGGCCTCACTTCTTGCCGAGGAACTCTTCCAGGACCGAGGTGGGGGCGTAGCGGGCCACGGCCGCGCAGGTGAAGCAGACGAAGATCCCGGCGTAGGAGAGGAAGGAGAAGTTTCCGACCAGGAGCAGGACGAATGCCAGTACGGTGAACGCGGCGGGAGCCAGCGTCCTGATGGGGCGCACGCGGTCCTCCCGCGCCTGCAGCTCCCCGGCGAGCTCCTGGTTGCGCCTTCGGCGCCGACGCTCCTGCTCCCTGCGCAGACCGGCTTCCCGCTCCGCCCGCTCCTGCGCTTCCAGACGCCGCTTCAGCTCCGTCATGGCGGCGTCCTGTTCGGGGCTCCGCCCCGGCGGTGTGTGCACATGGACATCGCCGTCGAAGGTGCCGGTCTGGATCACCAGGCCGTGGTTGACCTCGGCGTTGAACACATTCGTGACGGTCCGCTCGTCGATGTCCCGGCGCGGTGTGTCATCCCCCATACCACCGACGGTACCGGCGCCGCACCGGAAGCACCATCGGCTCCCGTGCGCCACTGGTGCCGCCGGTGCCGCCCGGAGCGGCTGCCGTAACCTCGCTGCAATCTCTTGCGCAAAGTCTTGCAACAATCAACCGCGGCGGATAGAACAACGGCTGAACACCTCCCACCCCCTCAGGAGGAGCCATGCCCACCACCCGCCGTCGCCGGTCCGCCCGCAGACCCGTGGCCGCCGCGCTCGCCCTTCTCTCCGGTGCGGCGGCGGCCCTCCTCGCCCCGCCGCCTCCGGCGTACGCGGCGCCGCCCGGGGCGAAGGACGTGGCCGCCGAACTCTTCGAGTGGCGTTACGCGTCGGTCGCCGAGGAGTGCGCGAACACCCTCGGCCCGGCCGGTTACGGCTATGTGGAGGTCTCGCCCGCCTCCGAGCACATCCAGGGCGCCCCGTGGTGGACCTCGTACCAGCCGGTCAGCTACAAGATCGCCGGGAGGCTCGGCGACCGGGCGGCCTTCAAGAAGATGGTGGACGCCTGCCACGCGGCGGGCGTCAAGGTCGTCGCGGACGCGGTGATCAACCACATGTCCGCCGGGTCGGGGACGGGCACCGGCGGATCGTCGTACACGAAGTACGACTACCCGGGGACCTACCAGCGCCAGGACATGGACGACTGCACCGGGCAGGTCACCGACTACCGCGACCGCCGGAACGTCCAGCACTGCGAACTGGTCGGGCTGGCCGACCTGGACACCGGCGAGCCGTACGTCCGGTCGCGGATCGCCGCGTACCTCGACGACCTGCTGTCGCTCGGCGTGGACGGATTCCGGATCGACGCGGCCAAGCACATACCGGCGGAGGATCTGGCCGCGGTCAAACGGCTGTTGAAGAAGCCGTCCGTCTACTGGAAACAGGAGGCCATATACGGGGAGGGCGAAGCCGTCTCCCCGACCGAGTACCTGGGCAACGGCGACGTACAGGAATTCCGTTACGGGCGCGACCTCAAGCGCGTGTTCCAGAACGAGAAGCTGGCCTACCTGAAGAACTTCGGAGAGGGCTGGGCCTATATGCCCTCCGGGCAGTCCGGTGTCTTCGTCGACAACTGGGACACCGAGCGCAACGGCTCGACCCTCAGCTACAAGAACGGCGCGGACTACACCCTCGCCAACGTCTACATGCTGGCCTGGCCGTACGGCGCCCCGGACGTGCATTCCGGTTACGAGTTCTCCGACGACGACGCGGGGCCGCCGAACGGCGGAGCGGTGCGCGCCTGTTGGCAGGACGGATGGAAATGCCAGCACAACTGGCCCGAGATCCGCGCCATGGTCGGCTTCCGCAACGCGACCCGCGGCGCGGCCGTCGGCGACTGGTGGGACAACGGCAACAACGCGATCGCCTTCGGGCGCGGCGACAAAGGCTACGCCGTGATCAACCACGAGAGCGGCGCGCTCAGCCGTACGTTCCGGACCTCGCTGCCCGCCGGCACGTACTGCGACGTACAGAGCCGGAAGCCGGTGACCGTGGACGGCGACGGGCGCTTCACCGCCACGCTCGCCCCGAACACGGCGCTGGCGCTGCACGTCGGCGCGCGCGGCTGCGGCTGACCACCCCCGAACGTCCTGAAGGAGTCCTTACGTGAGGCGCACCCTCCGCCGTACCGTCACAGCCGTGGCCATGGCCCTGTGCGCGGCGGTCCTGCCCGCCCCGCCCTCCGCGAACGCAGCACCGCCACCGGCTCCCGCCCAGGCGGCGGCGCAGTGGATCGACCGCGACACCGTGGTCTGGAAGGGGGCGCGGCACGCGCCCGCCGAGCTGGAGTTCGGGGCGCAGGGACAGCAGGGGCGGATACGGCTGACTCCCGGCAGCCTCACGCCCGCCGAACGAGCCGCGTACCCGCACCTGAAGGACTTCCCGGCCTTCGCCGTCGCCCCGCGCGACAGCGGACTGGCCCGCACCGCGCTGCGGGACCGGGTCGTGGCCGTGCAGCGGGACGCCGACGGGCGGCGCGTCAGCACCGGCGTACAGATCCCCGGCGTACTGGACGACCTGTACGGCCCGGCCGCCGCCGGCGCGCCGCTCGGCCCGGTCTTCCGGCACGGCCGCCCCACCCTCTCCGTCTGGGCGCCGACCGCCCGCACCGTCGCGCTCGAACTCGACGGCCGTACGGTCCCGATGCGGCGGGACGACGCGAGCGGCGTGTGGCAGGTACGGGGCGCGCGGGGCTGGGCGGGCAAGCCGTACCGGTACGTCGTGACCGTGTGGGCGCCCGCCGCCGGCCGCTTCGTCACGAACAAGGTCACCGACCCGTACGCGACCGCCCTGACCGCCGACTCCGCCCGCAGCCTCGTCGTCGACCTCGCCGACCCACGCCTCGCGCCGAAGGGCTGGACGAAGCTCAGGAAGCCGGCGGCCGTGCCGCTGAACCGGGCCCGCATCCAGGAGCTGCACATCCGGGACTTCTCCGTCGCGGACCGCACGTCCCGGCACCCCGGCCGGTACCTGGCCTTCACCGACCGCCGCTCGGCCGGAATGCGGCAGCTGAAGGCCCTCGCCGCCGCCGGAACGTCCTACGTCCACCTGCTGCCCGCCTTCGACATCGCGACCATCCCCGAGCGGCGCTCCGACCAGGCCCGGCCGGGCTGCGACCTGGCGGCGCTGCCCGCCGACTCCGAGCAGCAGCAGGAATGCGTCGGCAGGACCGCTGCCCGTGACGCCTACAACTGGGGTTACGACCCGTTCCACTACACCGTGCCGGAAGGCTCGTACGCCTCGGACCCGGATTCGCCGCGCGCGCGGACCGTCGAATTCCGCCGCATGGTGCAGGGGCTGAACGGAGCCGGGCTGCGCACCGTCATGGACGTCGTCTACAACCACACCGCCGCGAGCGGGCAGGACGCACGGTCCGTACTGGACCGCATCGTCCCCGGCTACTACCACCGGCTGCTGGACGACGGGGCCGTGGCCACCTCCACCTGCTGCGCGAACACCGCGCCCGAGCACACGATGATGGGCCGGCTCGTCGTCGACTCGATCGTCACCTGGGCCAGGCAGTACAAGGTCGACGGCTTCCGGTTCGACCTGATGGGGCACCACCCGAAGGCCAACATCCTGGCCGTGCGCAAGGCCCTCGACGCACTGACGCCCGCCGAGGACGGCGTGGACGGCAAGGCGATCGTCCTGTACGGGGAAGGCTGGAACTTCGGCGAGGTCGCGGACGACGCGCGCTTCGTGCAGGCCACCCAGCGGAACATGGCGGGCACCGGCATCGCCACCTTCAGCGACCGCGCGCGCGACGCCGTACGCGGCGGCGGGCCCTTCGACGCGGACCCGCGCGTCCAGGGCTTCGCCTCCGGCCTCTACACGGCCCCCAACCCCTCGCCCGCCAACGGCACTCCCGCCGAACAGCGCGCCAGGCTCCTCCACTACCAGGACCTCCTCAAGGTGGGGCTGACGGGCAACCTCGCCGACTACACCTTCACCGACACCTCCGGCCGCACGGTCAAGGGCTCGCAGGTCGACTACAACGGCGCGCCCGCCGGATACGCAGCCGCCCCCGGCGACGCCCTCGCGTACGCCGACGCCCACGACAACGAGACCCTGTACGACGCCCTCGCCTACAAGCTGCCGCAGGGCACGTCCGCCACCGACCGCGCCCGTATGCAGGTCGTGGCCATGGCCACCGCGGCCCTGTCCCAGGGCCCGGCCCTCTCCCAGGCGGGGAGCGACCTGCTCCGCTCCAAGTCCCTGGACCGCAACTCCTTCGAGAGCGGCGACTGGTTCAACGCCCTGCACTGGGACTGCCGCGACGGCAACGGCTTCGGGCGCGGCCTGCCGCCCGCCGCCGACAACAAGGACAAATGGCCGTACGCCCGGCCCCTGCTCGCCGACCCGGCCCTGCGCCCCGGCTGCGCGCAGATCACCGCGGCCTCCGCCGCCTACCGCGACCTGCTCCGCATCCACGCCACCGAACCGGCCTTCGGCCTGACCAGCACCGCCGCCGTACAGGCCGCGCTCTCCTTCCCGCTGTCGGGAACGGCCGAGACACCGGGCGTGGTGACCATGCGGCTGGGCAGGCTGGTCGTGGTCTTCAACGCGACGCCGCAGCGGCAGGTCCAGCGTGTTCCGGCGCTGGCCGGGCAGCGGTACGGCCTGCACCGCGTGCAGGCGCGCGGCGCGGACCGGGTGGTGCGGACGGCGACGTACGACCGGCGCACGGCGACGTTCGGCGTGCCGGCGCGCACGGTGGCGGTCTTCGCGGCGCGGTAGGCGGGCGGCGGCTGTCCGGGGCGGGCGCGTCCCACCGGCGCCAAGGCATCCGCTCCGCCGGATTGTGGGGCCGTCCATGGGCCGCCCTGCCCATGGACGGCCCGTCCGCCGATGGCGGCTCCGGGGCCCGGTTTCCCCCGTGGATCGTCCCCATGGTTCCCCCATCCGTCCGCCGGAGCGGACTCCATGGGCCCCCGTGATCCCGTGCCCTCAGGCCCCGGTGACACCACTGTGCGCCGCCCGGGAATTGTCCGAAAGCCCGGGAAGCGCCGGACAAAGGGCCGTACAACCTCTCCCGGTTGTGCGGCGACGCGGCGCGCGCCGGTGCCCTGCGCTGGATGTGCGCCCCTACCGCTCCTGCGCGCCGGTGTCCGCGCCCGGCGCGAACAGGCGCTTCTCCAGCAGTGTGACGGTGTACCTGCTGCCGTCCGAGCCTTCCTTCGCCCGCTGCTCCCCGACGGCCCGGTAGCCGGCGCTCTCGTAGTACGGCTGGAGGCGCGGGTTGCCCGACTTGCAGTCGAGGCGGCTCAGCGGACGTCCCGCCTCGGCGATCCGCTGCTCGGCACGGGCCAGCATCGCGCGGCCGGTGCCCGCCGGTGCCCGGTCGCGGTCGACCATCAGCCGGTGCAGATAGCCCGCGACGGGCGGCTGCGGGCCCCACGCGGGCAGGTCCTCCCACCACAGTTCCCACGCGCCGGCGATCTCCCCGCCCACCTCGGCGAACCACACCTCGTCCTGCTTGATCCGCAGCCGGAAGTGCTCCGCGTCCCGCTCGCCCGGCGTCCACTGGTCGATGCCCCGGTCCCGCATCCAGCGGGCGGCGCCGTCGTAGAGCGCGACGAGGGCGGCCACGTCGGCGTCGGTGTCCGCGGCGAGACGGAAGGTGATCATGTCCATGCGCGGATTGTGCCGCAGGGGCGGCGGAACGGACTCGTCCGTCTCACCGCGGCTGCGGCGCCAGGGCGACGAGCCGGGCCAGCAGTTCGCCGAACGGCCCGTCGGACGGCTCGCCGGCCAGGACGCGCCCCAGGACGGCGGCCGTCTCCTCGTCGTACGCGGCGCTCACCGCGGCCAGCGCCGCGAAGTCGTGCACCAGCTGGCGTTCCAGCTCGCCGCGCGGGATGGCGCGGCTGTCGAGCCAGATCAGCGCCGTCGTCTCGGCGAGCGATATCCAGGAGCGGACGACCAGTTCCATGCGCGGCGCGGGGCCGGTCACGCCGAGGTGGGCGAGGATCTGCTCGTACGCGGCCTGGCGCACCCCGTCGATCATCGCGCTCGTCCGGCCCGACCCGACGCCCTCCATGGCGCCGATGGACGGCCCGCCGCGCATCAGCGCGGAGAAGCCGGGCCCGTGCTCCTCGACAAAGTCGAAGAATCGTTCCATCACGCGCAGCAGACGCGCGCCGAGCGGGCCTTCGCGCGGCTCGACGAAGCGGGCCGCCAGTTCGTCGGCCGCCCGCCGCAGCGCCGCCTCGTACAGGCTCTGCTTGCCCGGGAAGTAGTGGTAGACCAGCGGCCGGGAGATCCCGGCCGCCTCGGCGATCTCGTCGATCGAGACCTCCTCCGGGGCCCGGTGGCTGAACAGGCCGAGCGCCACGGCGATCAGCTGCTCGCGTCGTTCCTCGACACCCATCCTGCGGCGCGCCCCGTTGGTCATGCGCACACCCTAACGACCGGGGACGCGCCACGGAATCGAGCGGCCGTGGACACCGGTCCCGGCGCCCTCAGAGGTCGAGGACCAGGCGCCCGCCCCGGGCCCGCGAGACGCAGATCAGCATGGAGTCGTCACGTTCGGCGTCGGTGAGCAGCTCGTCGCGGTGGTCCACCTCGCCGGACAGCACCCGCTGTTGACAGGTGCCGCAGAAGCCCTGCTCACAGGAGTACGGGAGGTCGGGCAGCGCCTGCTCGCGGATGGCACGCAGGGCACTGCCGTCCGCCGGGACGGTGACCGTGCGGCCGGTGCGCCGCAGCTCGACCTCGAACTCCGCGTTCTCCCCGGCGGGCAGGGCCGCGGCGGGCGCGAACCGCTCGGTGTACAGCGTCAGTCCGCGCGCCCCCTGCGGCAGCAGCCCGGCCACGGCGTCCATCAGCGGGTCCGGGCCGCAGCAGTAGACGGCGGCGTGCGGCGGGGCCCCGGCGAGCGCGCCCGCCAGGTCGGGCAGGCCGTCCGCGTCCTCGGCGACCACCGTCACCCGGTCCGACGCGGCCCCCGCCAGCTTCTCGATCTCCTCCAGGAACGGCATCGACGCGCGCGACCGCCCGCCGTACACCAGCCGCCAGGGCACCCCCTCGGACTCGGCCTGGCGCAGCATCGGCAGGATCGGCGTGATGCCGATACCGCCCGCGACGAACAGATACGCGTGGCACTCCTCCAGCCGGAAGCGGTTGCGCGGCCCGCGCACCTCGACGGCCGTGCCCTCGTGCAGCTGCTCGTGCACCTCCCGCGAGCCGCCCCGGCCGTCCTCGATCAGGCGCGTCGCGATCGTGTACGAGCCGGTGTCGGCGGGGTCGCCGCACAGGGAGTACTGCCGTACGGCACCCGAGGGCAGCACCACGTCCAGGTGGGCCCCGGGCTCCCAGGCCGGCAGGTTCTCGCCCTCCAGGCGCAGCCGTACGACGCCCTCGGCCTCCTCGGCACGCTCCACGACCAGCAGCCGCAGGGGGCCGGAGCGGTCCCGGCCCCGGCCGGAGACGGGATTCTCCAGGGCGGGCATCGGCCACAGCGGCGCGCGGCCGATACGCCGCCGCAGGGCACGCTGGACGACCAGCGCGGCACCGGCGGCGACCAGGACCGTACGTATCCGGGGGAGGGGCGGCATATCAGGCGGCTCCTGTCGGGTGGGCCTTCGTCGGGTGGGGCTCGGGAGCTTGGGCCTCGGCGGCGGTCGCGGCGGGGGACCCGGCGAGGTACGCGGCGGCCTGCTCGGTGCTGCCGTACCGCGAGGGGTGGTAGGTCCGGCTCAGGTACTGGGGGATGGAGCGGGCCATGTCGGCGGCGGTGGGCAGCACGCCCTGGCGCCCGCCCCGTACGAACTCCTGGAAGCTGGCCCGGCCGTCCGGGAGCGACGGGTCGTTCGCCATGAAGAAGCGGGTGCCGCGCTGCCAGAGGAAGACGAGCGCGCCGAAGGCGGTGGCCCAGGTGCGCACCCGCCGCCGGTAGCCGCCGTCCACGTGCATGAACAGGTCGAAGGCGACCGAGCGGTGCTCGACCTCCTCGGCGCCGTGCCAGCGCAGCAGGTCCAGCATCGTCGGATCGGCGCCCTTGGCGTCCAGCGCCTCCGCGTTGAGCACCCAGTCCCCGAGGAAGGCCGTGTAGTGCTCGATCGCGGCGATGATCGCGACGCGCTCCATCAGCCACCACTGGCGCGCCCGGCCCGGCGGCAGGGTCCGGTCGCCGAGCAGCTTCTCGAAGAGCCAGTCGACCTGCGCGGTGTACGGGGTCGGGTCCAGTCCGAGCCGCTTGAGGTGCGGCAGGACGTCGTCGTGCGCCTGGGAGTGCATCGCCTCCTGGCCGATGAACCCGATCACGTCCTCCCGCAGCCGCGCGTCCCTGATCTGCGGCAGCACCTGCTTGTAGACGTGCACGAACCAGCGTTCACCGGCGGGCAGCAGCAGGTGCAGCACGTTGATCGTGTGGGTGCTGTCCGGGTCGCCGGGAATCCAGTGCAGGGGAGTGTCCGCCCAGTCGAAGGCGACGTTGCGTGCCTTCAGCGGGGTGTGCTCGGACGCGACCGGCCGGGGCCGCAACGAGGCCGTATTAGACATGGCGTCAATGTACTGGCGGGTACGGGATCGGCAACAGCCCTCGGCAGGGAATTCCCGCGACGGACCTCCGTAGGCCGCGCCGCCCCGGCGCCCGGGGCCGTACCGCCTCGGCCCGTATCCGCCGTACTGCCTCGGCCCGCCCCCTACCGCAACCCCGTGACCCGCTCCCCGCTCCGCAGCCGCCCCGACAGCTCCGCCTCGGCACCCGCCGCGGCCGGTACGGCCAGCTGTGAGCCCGCCGCCCGGCCCGTGACGCCGCCGCCCGCGCCGATCTCCGTGAGCTGTGCGCTGCCCGCGGCCACCAGCCACCACTGCCCGCCGGCCGCCTTCCACAGCACCCCGGCCAGCGCCCACGGTTCGCGCGGACCGCATCCCGGGCCGCCCTCGGAGCGCGCCACCACGGTGCCCGGCGCGTACCGCTGTCCGGCCGGGGGCGGCGCCTGGACCTGCGCGAACGTGCGGCTGCCCGCGCCCCGCCAGGTCTCGGCACGCGTGCACACCCACGCCGCGGTGCCGCCCCCGGCGGGCAGCTGCTGCCGGGCGAACTCCCAGGAGTTGACCGTGCGTACGCCCTGGCCGCGCAGCCCGCCGAGATGGCACGCCGTACGCGCCCAGGCCGTGCCCGCCTGCGGCCCGTCCGGCTCGCCGGGCTGCGCCGGGGCGCCGGACGTCAGCCGGGCCGGGACCAGTTCGCCGAGGTCGGTGAAGAGGTGACCGTCCATCCGCAGGGCCTGCCACGTGGTGCAGGTCGTGGCCTGCGCGGGGGAGGGCGCGGGCGCGGTCGTGCCGTCCTCGCCGACGGGCAGCGGCTGGGCCGCGCCGCCGGGCTTCAGGAGGTCGGTCAGTTCGGCGTGCTCGATCCATGGGGCGGTCAGGTAACGGACGTTGCTGTCCGAGCGGTTCAGCACCAGCGCCGTGGCGGAGGTGCTGTCCGCACCGTCCGTACGGGCGAAGTCCAGCGCCGCGCCAGGGCCCCCACCCGGCGCACCGGAACCGTCCACCGGCTCCGCGTAGCGCACCACGCGCAGTCCGTCGTACAGGAGCACCACCGCAGCCCGGTCCGCCACACCCGCGTAGAGCAGCTGTGGCGGACCGGCCGCGGGGCCCTCGGCGGTGCCCGGAGTCGCCGAGACCCGCACGTCCGGGCCGGGCCTGGCCCACACGGCCAGCGCGCGCCGCAGGAGCGCCTGGTCGTGCGTGCGGTCTCCGCGGGCGGGCCACGCCGAGAAACCCCGCCGTGTCGCGTGCCGCCATGCTCCGGCGGCGGCCCGCGTCACCTTGGCGGGGTCCAGGGCGGCCTGCGCCGCCGCGTTCTCGGCGTACGGGGGAGCCGCGGCGCCATCGGGGCCCCAACCGCCGCCCGGCAGAGTCAGCAGCGCACCGCACACCAGCACCGCCGCCCCCGCCGCCAGCGCCGCGCGGCTGTGCCGGCGGCGCCGCAGGAGGTCGGTGGGCCGGGCCTGGAGGGAGCACGGATCGAACTCGGCGGATTCCAGCAGCGACCGGCTCCGGCTGCCCGCCGGTGGCGCCACCCCGGCCGCCGCGGCCAGCGCGCCCTGGGCGTCCTCGGCGTCGGCCGCTTCCAGGAGCGCCCGTACTTCCGTGTCGCCCAGGCCCTCCAGCGCGCGCAGCACGTACGCCGCGCGGGCCGGGGCGGGCAGGGCGGACAGCGTCCGGTCCAGGACGAGTTCGTCCGCGCCGCCGGACCGCGGGAACAGCCGCAGGCCCCAGACCTGCGGCAGCAGGGGCGGCAGCGGCGGTACGGGCATCTCGTGGCGCATCAACGGCAGTCGTACGCGCGGTCGTTCGGCGGCCAGGGCTGCGCGCAGGACCCGCAGTCGTACGAACGCGTAACCGGGGCTCGTGACGGGGTGGCCGGGGCGGCCGGAGTGGCGCTGGGGCGGCAGGGCGGGCAGTCGCGCGGACACGCCCCGGCGTGGCAGCGCGCGCTGGACGACCGAATGCGCTTTCAGAACACGCCGGTTGCGCCCCAGCGCCGACGGCAGCACCAGATAGGCGAGACGCGTCAGCCGCGGATAGTGCTCGACGAGGGCCGCCTCGGCCCGGTCGACGTCGACGAACGCGGCCGGGCTGTCACCGGCGCCGGGACGGAGGCCGGATGGGCGGGGGGCTGTTGCCTGCTGCTGCTCCACGTTCGGTGAAACGAGTGAATACTGCGATGGTCACCTCGTCCACGCGCGCCCTTCCGGCGCGACGGGCGCCGCCTCCACCCGGCCTCCAGCTTTGACGCTATGGGCGCCGCCCCCTACCACCAGTTCCGGTACGGCAGCTCCAACCCGCCCCGTACCGCAGCCGGTTGCGCGGTCTACTCCGGGAGGTGCTCGCGATCGAGGTCGAACTCCCCGTCCCGCGCGCCCAGGACGAACGCGCGCCACTCCGCTTCGGTGTACCGCAGCACCACGTCCGGCTCCTTGGAATTGCGCATGGCCACCGCGCCCTTCTCCAGGAAGGCGATTTCCACCGCCTCCTCGGACTCGCCCGGGGCGCGCTGCCAGGTGGCGTCGGAGATGTCGAGGGCGTAGAGCCACTCCTTCTCAGCTGCGGCACTCATTCGGTGAACTCCTCGCTCGCGGTCCGTACGGGTCTGCGTACGGACCGTCAGCGTACGCGGTGACCGGATGAGCTTCCAGAGGTGCCCCGAGGTGTGCTAACAGTCCGGGCGGGGCGGGCGGGCTCAGCCGCGGTCCAGGTAGGCCAGCACCGCCAGGACCCGCCGGTTGTCGTCGTCGGACGGCGGCAGCTCCAGCTTTCCGAAGATGTTGGAGGTGTGCTTGGCGACGGCACGCTCGGTGATGACCAGTTTGCCCGCGATGGCCGTGTTGGAGCGCCCCTCGGCCATCAGCTCCAGCACCTCGGTCTCGCGCGGCGTCAGCCGGGCCAGCGGCCGGTCGCGCGCCCGCCGGGACAGCAGCTGCGCGATCACCTGCGGGTCCATGGCCGTACCGCCCGCCGCCACCCGCCGTACCGCGTCGATGAACTGCTCGGCGTCGAAGACCCGGTCCTTGAGCAGGTAGCCGACGCCGCCGGTGCCGTCGGCCAGCAGCTCGCGCGCGTACAGCTGCTCCACGTGCTGGGAGAGGACGAGCACCGGCAGGCCGGGCCGGGCGCGGCGGGCGGCCAGCGCGCACTGCAGGCCCTCGTCCGTCAACGACGGCGGCAGCCGCACGTCGACCACCGCGACGTCGGGCTGCTCCTCTTCGAGCGCCCTCGCCAGATCGGGGCCGTTGTCGACGGCGGCGGCGATCTCGAAGTCGAACGCCTCCAGCATCCGTATCAGACCGTCCCTCAGGAGGAAGAGGTCTTCGGCGAGCACAACGCGCACGGGATCTCCAGCGTGACCAGGGTCGGGCCGCCCGCCGGGCTGCTGACGGCCAAGATGCCGTCGAATGTACCGAGTCTGCGTTCGAGACCGCGCAGACCGGAGTGCGTACCGGCCTGGCCGGGCACGTCCGCGCCGCCCGCGGGCGGCAGGACCGCCCCGCCCCGGCCGTCGTCGCCGACGGTGACGCGCAGCCGTCCGTCGGTGTAGTCCAGGTCCACCCACGCCCGCGCGGCGTCCGCGTGCTTCGCGGTGTTGGTCAGCAGCTCGCTCACGGAGAAGTACGCGGCCGACTCCACCGGCGCCTCCGGGCGGCCCGGCAGCCGTCCGGTCACCTCCACCGGCAGCGGCATCCGCAGGGCCAGCGCCCGCACGGCGTCGTCCAGCCCGCGTTCGGCCAGCACCGGCGGGTGGATGCCGCGTACCAGGTCGCGCAGCTCGGACAGGGCCTCCGCCGAGGACGTACGGGCGTGGGCGACCAGTTCCTTGGCCTTCGCCGGGTTGTGCTCGATCAGCGCCTCGATCGTGCCCAGGTCCATGCCCATGGCGACCAGCCGGGCCTGCGCGCCGTCGTGCAGGTCCCGCTCGATGCGGCGCAGCTCTGCGGCCGAGGCGTCCACCGCGTCGTGCCGGGTCTCGGTCAGCCGCGCCACGCGGGCGGTCAGCTCGGTCTTGGGCGGGGTGAGGAAGACCGCGGCGAGCCGGAAGTGCAGCGGCAGCAGCTTCGTGTTGAAGACGGAGGCGGCGAGGATCACGGTCCCCAGCACCGGCATGAGGGCCACCTGCACGGGGTCCGGGGCGAACAGGAACCCGTACACGTAGTCGTCGATCACGCCGTTCCAGACCAGCACCGCGATGACGAAGCCCTCGATGCCGTACGCGATCAGCAGCCCCGGCAGCAGTGCCGTGAGGAACCCCGCCGTCATGTCGACCAGCAGCCACAGCAGCTCCCGCCAGGTGGCCGGGTCGCGCAGCAGGTGCTGGGTGCGCTGCACCAGGCCGGGCAGGCCGTGTTGCCGTTCGGGCAGCGGACGGTAGGCGGCCGGCACCCGGATGCCCGCCCAGTCGTGCGCCCACGCCCGCCGCCGGTCCGCGAAGCGGCGGGTCAGCTGCACTGCGAACGGTGTGGTCAGCCACCCCAGCCCGATGGGCAGCAGGGCCAGCGAGACGGCCGTCAGCGAGAAGAGCAGGACCGAGCCCACGAGCGAGACGGCGGCGAGCCCGAGCCCGCGGGCTCCGGCAACCAGTGTTCGGCGGACCCTCATCCGTACGCTCCCTGTGCTTCATGCGCCCGGACGTCGGGCACGGGAACAGTCTGCCTGGTGGAGAAGACCAGGTCATGGGGTCCCGCCCCCCAAGGGGGGTGTAGCCGGCCCCACCGTCGCGGGCCGCGGTCCGGCGCACGCCGTCCCCCGCGGGCCCGGCGCCCCGGCCGTCCCCGCCTTCTCCCGTATCCGCGACCCCTGCCGGCCTCATCACGTCTCGACTCCTCCGGACGGAGAGCCCCATGAGCGTCCCCGCGACCGTGCCCGCCGCCACCGCCCCCACACCAGCCACCACCGCCACGCCTCCGGGCGGCGCACCCGGCCCCGCGCCGGTCCCCGCCCCGGGCGCCCCCGCCGCGTACACCACCTCGATCGCCGGCACGCCGGACCTGGTACGCGCCGCCCAGCGCCTGCGCCACCAGGTCTTCGGCGAGGAGATGGGCGCCACCCTGCACTCGCCCCTGGCGGGCCACGACATCGACCCCGTCGACGACCTCGCGGACCATCTGATCGTCACCGAGACCGCGACCGGCGACGTGGTCGGCACCTACCGGCTGCTGCCGCCGGGGCGCGGCGAGCGCCTCTACTCCGACGGCGAGTTCGACCTGACGGCGCTCGCCGCGCTGCGTCCCTCGCTCATCGAGGCGGGACGTTCCTGTGTCCACCCCGGCCACCGCAGCGGCGCCGTCATCAACCTCATGTGGGCCGCGCTGGCCCGCTACACCCTGCTGTCCGGGCACCGCTACCTGGCGGGCTGCGCCTCCGTACCGCTGGGGGACGGCGGCGTCGCCGCGGAGGCCGCCTGGGAGCTGGGCCGCACCCGGCACGCCGCGCCGCCGGAGCTGCGGGTCACGCCGCACCACCCGTGGCGGCCCGCGGGCCCGGGGCCGGACGCGCGGCCGAACCCGTCGCTGCTGCCCCCGCTGCTCCGCGGCTACCTGCGGATCGGCGCGTGGGTGTGCGGACCGCCCGCCCACGACCCGGAGTTCGACGTCGCCGACTTCTTCGTGGTGCTTGACATGGACCGCCTGAACGACCGCTACCGCCGCTTCTTCCTGGGCGACCAGCAGGCCGGACGGGACGCGCCGGAGCGCCGGGAGGCGTCCGCCGGGAGCCGGGCATGAGCACCTGGGAGGTACGGTCCGAGTGCACCGCGGACTGCGCGGCCCACGCCGCGCCACGCGTCCCGCTCACGGAGACCGCCCGGCGCTGCACCGCCTTCGCGCGGGCCGCGGGCCGCGCACTGCGGGACGGTGAGCGGATGGCCGAACCGGCGCGGCTGCGGGCGCACGCGCGGGCGGTGCTGGCCGCGATCGGCGTACGGCTCGTCGTCGAGACCGCGGCGGACACGGCGGGCCTGGCGGCACCGGCCGCGCGCCCGCCAGGCTCAACCGGCGCGGCCGTGCCCGGCCCCACGGGCGCGACCCCGACCGGGACCCCGGGGCGGGCCGCCGCGCCCCGCCCCGGCACCCTCGTCGTCGCCAACCACATCTCCTGGCTGGACATCCCCGCCCTGCTCGCCGTCGAGCCGGTGACCCTGCTCGCCAAGCGGGAGGTCGGCGACTGGCCGCTGGTCGGCACCCTCGCGCGCCGCGCCGGTACCCGCTTCATCGACCGCGAAAGCCCGCGCCAACTGCCCTCGGCCGTCGCGGATCTGGCGGACCTGCTGCGCTCAGGGCGCTCGGTGGCCGCCTTTCCGCAGGCCACCACCTGGTGCTCGGTGGCGCACGGCGCCTTCCGCCGGGCCACTTTCCAGGCGGCGCTGGACGCGGGCGCGCCCGTACGGCCGGTGACGGTCGCCTACGAGCAGCACGGGCTGCCCAGCACCGTCGCGGGCTTCCTGGGTGACGAGGAATTCCTGTCCTCCGTACGGCGGGTGGTCGGCGCGCGCGGACTGACGGTGCGGGTTACCGTGCATCCGCCGCTGCTCCCGGGGCCCGGCACCACCGACCGGCGCGCGCTGGCGGACCTGGCCCGCGCCGCCGTGACCGGCACCGGACGGGAGCCGGCCCGGCAGCACGCGCTCGGCCGCCGGCCCGGCCGCCCGGAGGGCCAACTGCTGGCCACGTAGCGGAGCCCCGGTACGTACCGGGTGCGAACCGGGCACGTACCGGGTGCGTGCCGGTCAGACGCCCGGTACGTACTTGTAGCCGACGCGCCGTACGGTCACGATCGACGACCGCAGGCCCGCGCCCAACTTGCGGCGCAGCCGGGCGACATGCACATCGACCGTACGGCCGTCGCCGACGTGCCCGTACCCCCACACCGTGGTGACGAGCTGGTCGCGGGTGTGCACCCGGTGCGGGTGCGCCACGAGGTGGGCGAGCAGCTCGAATTCGAGGTACGTCAGGTCCAGCGCGCGGCCGAGGACGTGCACGGTCCGCTGCTCGGGGTCGATGCGCACGGTCTCGTCGCCGGTCGTGGCCGCCGCGGCGGCCGGTTCCCCGGGCGGCGCGGACGGTGCGGCCGCGGCGGCCGGCACCTGCTCCGCCGGTACGAGCACCAGGTAGCCGACCATGGCCGGCTGCCCCGGGAGCGCGGGCAGGCTGTGCTGCGGCGCCGGGAGCCAGGTGGCGCCGGAGGTCAGCAGGTCGGCGACCGGTGGCAGTTCGTCGGGTGCCACGGCGCGCAGCCGCTGGCGCGGCCGGCCGGGCACGGCCGGGGCGGGGGAGGCGGCCGTCGCGGAGGCGGTGGCGGAAGGGGCGGGCAGGGTACGGACGTTCGTCATGATCGTCAGCTCTTTCGCGCAGAGGGGCGTCGGGGACGTCGTGCGCGCGGGCAGGGCTGGGGACGCGGTGGAAGGCGTCGGTGAGGCGTGTGCGGGCCCGCGCTCAGTGCGCGCGGCAACACAGACGGTCGAAGTGATGCCCCTGCCGGGACGGCCAGAAAGGCTTGAGGTCGCTGCGACCCGTCGCGGTGTCGGTAAGGCTGGCCATGCCCCCATTCAACCAGACGGCCGTTGATCTGTCCTTCACGTGGCCTGCGGATCGACGCGAACCGGACGGCGGAACGGGGCGGTCGCACGGCGCCGGAACGCGGCGCCCGCGCCCATGCCCAGCAGCAGCGCCGCCAGGTGCCCCACGTCCGTGAAGTCCCGCCGCCGGCGCAGCACCGGGTGCGCGCCCAGTGCCAGCAGCCCCACCGTGGCGGCGGCCCGCGCGCCACGGTGCGGTACGGAAACGGCGAGCGCGCCCAGCGTGGCGTAGAAGCCGTAACTCGCGCCGACGTCCACGGCCCGCTCGGTGTCGGGCGTCACGGCCTCGTGCGAGAGCGCGCGGGCCGCCCGCAGCCCGCCGTAGACGAGCACGCTGGCGCCGATGTGTCCGGCGGCGAACATCCCGGCCGCCCGCCGGGTGCCCCACGCCGCCTCGGCCGTGCCGAGTGCCGCGAGCAGCGCGATCCCGTACGGGACGGGCAGCGGGCCCTCGACGAACACGGCACTGGTCGCCAGCGTCCGCCAGCGGCCTGCCCGCAGGTTGTGGACGTTGGTGGAGTGCGCGCGCAGCAGCTCGGCGCGCTCCTGCGCGGGCAGCCGCGCGGTGGCGTACGCGCCGAGCTGGACGGCGCCGACGTACAGCGGGGTGAGCCAGGGAGCACAGGCGGAGCGCGCTTTCATGCCCTCCATCATCCCTGGCCGCACCCGGCACCGGCCGGGCCGGTGCCGGGACCGGGCTCAGGCGAGGCGGATCTCGACCGGATCGGCCGAACCGCCGCGTACCGTGACCGCTGACCCTGCGGTCCGCGGCGCGTCGTCCCCCTCCGACCGGCACTCGACGGTGTAGCTGCCGTCGGCGCCCGCGGACAGGGCGAAGCGCCCCTGGTCGTCCGTGAGCGCGGCCACGTCCGGGAAGGGCCCGGGCCCGGCGGCGAGGTACACCCGGGCGTCCGGGACGGGCCGGCCGTCCGTGTCCACCACCACTCCGGAGATCACCGCCATATCGGGCCCTTCGTCTCCTCGGGTCCTCATGCCGTACGGCGCCCGGCGCGGGCCCGTACGGTCATGCCTTCCACGACACGTAGTTGTTGTACACCGGCGTGGTGATCCGGGTGCCGGAGTTGGTGACGGCGCCGCCGTACGCGTGGATCGCGATGCCGTACCGGCCGCCGTTGTAGAAGTGGTAGACGGAGCTGCCGCTCTGGCCGCCCGCCGTGTCGATGTCGTAGTACACCTTGCGCGGGCCGACGGAGGCGACGCCGCGCGCGTCGTACCACTGCGTACCGGCCGGCTTGTCACCCGGATAGCCGGAGATGTTGCCGACGGTCTTGAGCAGGTCGGCGTCGGACCACACGCCGAAGCCGAACCATCCGGTGGTGTTGCCGAGGTTGGTGGGCAGGATGATCGCGCCGTAGTCGTAGTTCTCGTCGCCGTTGTTGGCCCAGCCGTTGACCGTGCGGAAGCTGGTGCTGGTGACGACGCCGTACGGGAGGGTGTTGCCGTTGCGGCCCGGCATCACGTTGATGCTCTTGACCCAGCCGTCGCGCCCGGCGACCCCGCTGTTCTTGATGTAGACCACGTGCCCCGCGGTGGCCAGGGTGTGCGGGCCGATGAACCAGCCCGTGCCGATCCAGCGGGAGTTGTCCGCCGCGGTGATCAGCAGCGAGCAGTGCACCCGCCACGGGTACACGGACGTGTCGGTGATCTGCACCCGGTCGTCCGGGCCGTGCACGGTCTCGGCGGCGACCGGGGGCGGGCCGAAGGACGCCTCGCCGATGTCCGGCAGCGCCGCGGTGGGCGGCTGCCAGAGCTGTTCCGGTGTGCCCTCGGGACGGGTGTAGCCGCGTACGTTCTCCAGGCCGTCGCCGGTGGGCCTGGCCGCGTCGCCCTGCGGCCCCTCGGACGGCGCCTGTACGGCCAACTCCTCGGCAGTGAAGACGACTTGCTGTTCCTCCGGCTCGTTGGAGACGGCGGTGTGGAACTCGATCGGCATTGCTGTTCACCGGGCCTCTCGGTTCTCGCGGTGCACAGTGGGAGTCCTCCTGTGGGAGTCCTCTCCTTGTACTGCGGTCCCCGGGGCCGGACAACGAAAGATGCGCCGAATTCTTGCGGATAGCCCTCTCCTACGTCATCTGTCCCGAACTGCCCCGACAACAGCACGAGACGGGCCGCGAACACGGGACACCCTGCCCACGGAGAACTTCCGCATGGAGAACGGGCACGGAGGGGGCTTGTGAGGTGCTGCGGGGGAGGAACGGACGTACACGGAAGAGACCGACCGCACGCGCCCTCACGCGCCCGCTCGTGCGCGCGGGCGCGTGAGGGCGGACGAGGCGCGGGGGCGCGGCGGGCGCGGGTACGCGTACGGGAGGAGGGGCGGGGCCCGGGTACGTGTGGCGGGAAGCGGCGTGCGGCGCGGGCGCTACTGGGGCGCCCTTGCGGCGCGGGGCACACTGGCGTCCATGACGACGACCTTGCGCATCGGACTCCTCGGCACCGGCCCCTGGGCGCAGCGCGTCCACGCCCCCGCCCTCGCCGCCCACCCCGGCGTCACGTTGACGGGCGTCTGGGGACGCCGCCCGGAAGCCGCCGCCGCGCTGGCCACGAGCCACGGCACCCGCCCGTACGCGACGCCCGAGGAACTGTTCGCCGACACCGACGCCCTCGCCATCGCGCTCCCGCCCGCCGTCCAGGCCGACCTCGCCGTACGGGCCGCCGAAGCCGGCCGCCACCTCCTCCTGGACAAGCCGGTCGCCACCACGGTCCCGGAAGCGCGCGCGGTGGCCGACGCCGCCGAGCGGGCGGGCGTCGCCTCCGTCGTGTTCTTCACCGCGCGCTTCGGCGACGCGGAGGGGGAGTGGGTCGACCGGGCCGCGGCCACCGGCGGCTGGTTCACCGCGCACGCCGACTGGCTCGGCTCGGTCTTCGCGGCCGACAGTGACAGCCCGTACGCGGCCTCGCCCTGGCGGCGGGAGAAGGGCGCCCTGTGGGACGTCGGCCCGCACGCCCTGTCGCTCCTGCTGCCCGTCCTCGGCGACGCCGAGCAGGTCACCGCCACCCGCGGCCCCGGCGACACCGTGCTGCTCACCCTCCGGCACACGGGCGGCGCGGCCAGCTCGGCGACGGTCAGCCTGACCGCGCCGCGGGTGGCCTCCGCGGTCTCCGTCACCCTGTACGGCACCTCGGGCACCACCTCGCTCCCGCGTCGCCAGGACGGCCCGGAGGTGGCTTACGCGCGCGCGGTGGACGCGCTGCTCGCCGCCGTACGCAGCGGCACACGGCACGCCTGCGACGCGCGGTTCGGGCTGCGGGTGACGGAGGTGCTGGCGGCGGCGGAGGCGTCGTTCGAAGGGCACGGGGAAGCGGGCGGAGCGGGCGTCTGACCGGCGGGGCGGGCGCCCCGCCCCTCACTTGATCAGGGCGTTCGCCACCGCGATCAACAGCCCGAGCGCGGCGTCGGCCACCCCGATCAGCACGGCCCCGCGCCTGCGGTAGCCCATCCGCAGCGCGGCGGCCACGCCCCAGCCGAACAGCAGCGTGGCGTTGAGCGTCAGCCCGGCCGCCGTGGTGGGGCCCTCCGGCCAGTTCCAGCCGCCCGCGGCCAGCAGCAGCGCCACGGTGGGCAGCGAGGCGACGACGAGCGGCCACTCGTCCATCAGCCGGTGCCAGAGCGCGTACCAGCGGTGGCCGGCGGTGTGGCCGCGGTGGGTGGACATGTGGTGGGCGTAGCCGTGCGCGAGCGCCGCGGTCACGGCCGTGACCAGCACCCACAGCGCGTCGTACACGGGCGTGAACGGCGTTCCCGCGCTCTGCAGGGCGGCCAGCAGCGCACTGGCGAGCACCGTTCCGTACACGCCCCCGAACAGCACGTTGGAACCCATGGGCAGCTCCTCTCCGGGGATACGGCAATGGCGGCGGTACGGCAATGGCGGAGTCACGGCAGCGACGGTGCTACGGCGATGACGGTGCTACGGCAGTTCCGTCGGGACGGCGGTGACGTCGTAACGGAATGGCACGACGAGCAGTCCACGTTAATCGGCGGTCCCGTCCTTTTCCTCACCGTAAGGGCGGAGAAAGAAATGGCCGAAGGTATGACAACGCGTGGCGACATCGCCTTTCCGCACGCCTGCCGCACGGCAGGAACCACGCGGAAGGAACCACGGGACCGGCTTATACCTTCCCGGGTATCGCTACATGCCGAAACTGGTCTTGGAAGGCATCGGGAATCCCGCCTAACGTCGTGACCGCGCCCTTCGCGCTCCCCACGCCCGCACTCCGCGCCGCACGTCTGTGCGCCGTACGACAAGGAGGCGCAGCTCATGACAGCGTTCACGAGTTACGTCGAAAGCATTCTCCAGGAACTGGCGGACCACCCCGGACGCCGGGTGCTGACCACCTCCGAGGGGCGGGACATCACCGCCGCCGACTTCCACGACAGCGTCCACCGCACCGCGGCGGAACTGGCCGACCGCGGAATCGGACGCGGCCGGACGGTCGCGATGCTGACCGGCAACCGGCCGGAGGCGCTGTCCGCCCGGTACGCGGTCAACCTGCTCGGCGCCCGGATCGTGCTGCTGTACGAGGGGCAGGCCCCGGAAACCCAGGCACGCGTCGTGGAGAGCGCGGAAACCGTCCTGCTCCTCGTCGGTCCGGAATCGGCCAAACCCGCCGCGGAACTCCTCTCGCACCTGGACGGCGTCGCGCCGGACGTCCTGACGCTGGGCCCCGGCGGCAGCGGCCTGGACGCCGAGGATCTGACCGCCGCTGCCGCCGCCCGCCCGTCGGGCCGTACGGTCGAGAGCGCGGCCCGTGCCGACGACGACTGGTGCATCCGCTACACGGGCGGCACGACCGGTGTCCCCAAGGGCATCCAGATGGCGCACGGCCCGTACGCGAAGGCGGTGGCCTACCGCTTCGCCTCGGCCGGCGACCCGGCCCGCCTGCTCGTCTGCACCTCACTCGCCCATCTGGCCGGACAGCTGTCCGACATGACGCTGGTCGCGGGCGGCAGCGTCGTCCTCCAGGACGGATTCGAGCCCGGCGCGGTCCTCGCCGCGGTCGCCCGCGAACGCATCACCCACATGTGGCTGCTCCCGCCCCTCCTCTACCAACTGCTCGACCACCCCGACCTCGCCACCGCCGACCTCACCAGCCTCACCCGCATCACCTACGGCGGCTGCCCGGCTTCCCCGTCCCGGCTGCGGCAGGGCCTCGACCTGCTCGGCCCGGTCCTCTACGGCTGGTACGGGCAGTCCGAGGCCCTGCTGCTCACCGAGATGAACCCGGCCGAGCACGACATCACCGGGCAGGGCGGGCAGATCACCGTCGGACGGCCCGTACCCGGCGTGGCCGTCGAGATCCGTGACGAGCAGGGCCGCAGCCTCCCGCCGGACACCAGCGGCGAGGTGTACGTCCGCTCCGAGGGCATGATGACCGGCTACTGGAAGAAGCCGGAACTGACCGCACAGGTCATCCGCGACGGCTGGGTGCGCACCGGCGACATCGGCTACCTGGACGGCGCCGGCTACCTCTACCTGATGGACCGGGTCAAGGACATGGTCATCGTGGTGGGCGGCCACGTCTACCCGGGCGAGCTGGAGGACCTGCTGCACACCCACCCGGACGTCGCGCACTGCGCGGTCTTCGGGGTGCGCACCGCCGACGAGGTGGAGGAGGTGCACTGCGCCGTCGTCCCCGCCCCGGGGCGCACGGTCGACCCCGGGCAGATCACCGACTTCGTGGTGGCGCACAAGGGGACGATGTACGCGCCGCGCGGCGTGCACCAGGTGGACAGCATCCCGCTCACCTCGGTGGGCAAGCCGGACAAGAAGCGGCTCAAGGCGGAGTTGGTGGGGCGGTAGGAGGAGCGGGGCGGGAGGGCGCGGGGCGTCGGGCGCGAGGCGCCGGCGGATGCCGGCCGACGCGGGAGGGCCGGGCCCACCGCTCCGCCGACGCCGTCATCAATTCCTCACACAATGCGAGACACGGCGTCACGAACAGCGCGCACCATGGTCAGCTCCCGCCCCCGCCGTACGCTTTCGACGAGCGTCCGCCCGGCCACCGTTCGGAGACCACCGCCTGATGACCCGTGTGCTGCTGATCGAGGACGACCCCGCCGTACGCAAAGGCGTTCACCTCGCGCTGCGCCGCCGCGGCCACGAGGTCGAGGCGGCGGCCAGCGGCGAGACCGGGCTCCTCGCGCTGGAACGCTTCCGCCCGGACCTCGTGCTGCTCGACCTGATGCTGCCCGGCATGAGCGGCCTGGAGGTGTGCCGCCGCATCCGCGAGACACAGCAGATCCCGATCATCATCCTGTCCGCGCGCGGCGACGACATCGACATGGTGGTGGGCCTGGAGGCGGGCGCGGACGACTACGTGGTCAAGCCCGCCGGGGGCGAGGTGCTCCAGGCACGGATGCGGGCGGTGCTGCGGCGGGTGGTGGGGGAGCGGCACGGGGAGGGCGGCAACGCGTCCTCGCCCGGTTCTCCCTACGGGCCTTCGCCCGGGTCCGCGCCCGGGCCCGCCTCCCGGGTGTCGTTCGGCGCGCTGACCATCGACCGCGCGGCGCTCCTGGTCACCAAGAACGGCCAGGACGTCGTGCTGGCCCCCTCCGAACTGAAGCTGCTGCTCTTCCTGTCCGATTCACCGGGCCAGGTCTTCAGCCGCCAGCAACTCCTCGAACAGGTCTGGGAGCACAGCTTCTACGGGGACGTACGGCTGGTGGACGCGTGCGTGATGCGGCTGCGCTCCAAGGTCGAGGACGATTCGCGCGCGCCGGTGTACGTGCAGACGGTACGGGGGTTCGGCTACCGGTTCGGACCCCTGTGAGCGCGCGGTCCCGCACCCGGCCCTCCTCGGAAGGGACCGTGCCTCCCTCGGGAGGGGCCGAGTCGGCTCCGGCAGGGGCCACGTCGGCTCGGGCAGGGACCGCGTCGGGGCGGGGCCGGGAGCGGCTGGCCGCCGCGTACACCAGGCTGCGCGGGCTGCGTACCCGCCTCGTCGTCGGCTTCCTCGTGGTCTCCGCGCTCAGCGCGCTGATCACCGCGACGCTCACCTTCCGGCAGGCCCGTACCGCCATACTGGCCCGCACACAGAACACCGCCGTGCACGACCTGCGCGTCCAGATGGAGTCCCTGGGCCCCGACCTGCCGTTCCCGCCCCGGCGCGAGGACCTGCAAAACCTCGTCACCCAGCTCGACCGGGCGGGCGGCTCCCGCGACTGGCGCACCTACGCGCAGTACGAGGACGCGCCGGTCGTCCCCGGGCCGTGGGGCGGGAGCGGCGGCGCGCCGGGAGGCGGGGGCGGCGGGCAGGCGGGGCGGGGGAGCGGCGAAGCGCCGGGGCGCGAGGACGGCAGTGCGCCGGGGAGCGGCGGGCAGGCGGGGCGCGAGGGTGGTGATGCGCCGGGGCGCGAGCGCGGCGGCGCGGTCACTGACGGGCTGCGCGCGGCCGTACGCGCCCACCACGCACCCATCTTCCAGCGCGTCGACCGGGGCGGGCAGCCGTGGCTGGCGATCGGCATGCCGGTGGACTTCACCGATCCGGCGGCCAAGGGGTACGGGTCCGGCGCAGGAGCCGCAACCCCAGCCCCCTCAACAACCTCTCCGTCCTCTTCCCCCTCCCCGACCACCTCCCCATCTTCTTCCTCCCGCGAGAACAAGCCCTCCGGCCTCATCGTCTACGCCGAGTTCGCCCTCGACAACGAGCAGGCCGACATCGCCGCCCTGGTCACCGCCGCCCAGGCCGGCGCACTGCCCGCGCTCGCGCTCGCCGTCGTCCCCGCCCTGTTCGCCGCCCGCCGCGTCCTGCGGCCGGTCCGCCGCCTGCGGGAGGCGGCCGAACGCATCACCTCCGGCGAACTGGACACCCGCTCCCCGGTGACCGGCCGCGACGAACTCGCCGACCTCACCGTCACCTTCAACGAGATGGCCCGCGCCCTGGAGAAGGACGACGCCGAACTGCGCCGCATGGAGGCCAACGCCCGGCGCTTCGCCGCCGACGTCTCGCACGAACTGCGCACCCCGCTGGCCGCCATGGCCGCCGTCACCGAGGTCCTGGACGAGGACGCGGCGCGACTCGACCCCGACACCGCCGACGCGGTGCGTCTCATCAGCGACGAGACCGCCAAACTCGCCCGCATGGTGGAGGACCTGATAGAGGTCTCGCGCTTCGACGCGGGCGCCGCCGACCTGCACCTCGACGAGATCGACGTCGCCGTCGCCCTGCGCAAGACCCTCCAGCTGCGCGGCTGGCAGGACCAGGTCGAGACCGCGCTGCCCGAGGGCCTGCGGGCCCGCTTCGATCCGCGCCGTATCGACGTCGTCGTGGCCAACCTGGTCGGCAACGCGCTGCGGCACGGCGGCGTGCCGGTGCGGCTGACGGCGTACGCGACGACGGGACGCCTGCGTATCGACGTGGCCGACCAGGGCCCCGGCATCGACCCGCAGGCCCTCCCGCACGTCTTCGACCGCTTCTTCAAGGCCGACGCAGCCCGGGCCCGTTCCAGCGGCAGCGGTCTGGGACTGGCCATCGCCATGGAGAACGTACGGCTGCACGGCGGCACCCTGCGCGCGGCCAACGCCCCGGGCGGGGGGACGGTGTTCACGGTCGAACTCCCGATTGATCCGCTGACGGGACCGGGGCCGGGGCCGGGACCGGGGCCGGAACCGGGACCAGGACCGGGGCCGGACGCCACCGACCCCACCACCGGCCCCAGCTCCCACCCCACCACCGTCCCCGCCTCCCACCCCACCGCTCCCGCACCCGAGGACCGCCCATGAGGCCCCCGGCCCGACCGACCCAGACCACCACCTCCAAGGCGACCACCCCGCCCCCCGTCCCCCATCTGGCCGCTCTCCTGACCGCCCTCCTCCTCCCTCTCCTCCTCACCGGCTGCGGTATCGCCCCCACCGGCTACGTACAGGCAGGCGCCCCCGCGCAGGGCATCCGGCAGCCGGGCACCACCACCTACACCGCCCGCATCTTCTTCCTCTCGCCCCTCGGCATTCACGCGGCGGTTCGCCCGGCCGACGGACCGGTGGGACCACAGGAGGCCCTGGACCTGCTGCTCAAGGGGCCCACCGCGGCGGAGCGGGCGCGCGGGCTGGTCAGCGTGGTGCCGCCGATGTCCGGCCGGCTCACCGCCGTCCCCGCGAACGGCGCGGTGAGCGTCTTCCTCCCGACGCCGGTGGCACGGATGGAGGCCGCGGCGGTCCACCAGATCGCGTGCACGGCCGCGAACTCCGCCCTCCCCGGTGGCCGCCCGGCCACTCAGGTCGATGTCCGGATCTACGAGCCGGAGAGCCGGGGCGCCCCCTGGACGGTGCACTGCTCCAGCAACGGCATCGCCCTACCGGTCACCGGTCCGGAACCCACCCGCACTCCTGGCCCGTAGCCTTCCCGCACCCCGGCCGCGCCGTCTCACGGGCCCCCGGACCCACCCCCGGACGCCCGGCCGCCCGGACCCGTCCCCACCCCCGACGGCTCCGCCGCCCCTGGCCGTGTGGCTGCTGTTGCACGACAGCCCCCACCCCACGCAAGTACTCCCTGACCAGGCGGCTTTGTCAGTGGTCCGCACTAAAATCGGAGGCAGAAAGGGAGCAGTCCAGGACTGCTGATCCGCTGACCCAGGAGGTTGCCGATGGCCGTAGTCGCACTGCCCACGAACGCCGCCGTTCCGAAGACGACCACATACGCAAGGGCCGCCGCGCGCCGGGTGGTCCGCCACACGCCGATGGTCAAGAAGCCGCTGCCCGCCGGACTCCCGCGCGAGTGGTACGAGGCCCACAACCGCCGCCTGAAGGCCATGCGCCTCGCGATAGCCCTGCTCGACGGCGGTGTCTACACCCCGGAGCGGGCTCGTAACCGCACGATCCGCACGACCGCGGCCCGTATCGGAGTGCGCCCGCCCTCCAATACGACCTGCCGCCTGGTCCGCTCCCTGATCACTGAGAACGCCCGCTGACCCGGCAGGCGCCGCGCCGCCGCCTGCGCGGGAACACGGGCAACGACTCCAACCGACCCTGACCGCAGCCCAGCCGCCGCACTCCTGACCTGACCGGCCCCTCCTGGCCTACCCGGGAGGGGCCACCAGTCATACCCGAAACCGCGGGGCCGCCGAAATGCCGCTGCGGATACGCCCGATCGCGACAGGTACGCGGGCCCAGGCAGATGCCGGCCCCCTCACGCCGCGCCGGCCGCCCGCAGCGCGACCCGGGCCGCCGAAGTCCCCAGCCCGGTGGGCCGGCCGCTCCACGCCCCGGACGTGGCCCCGGCCCCGGTCCCCGCCGACGCGTCCGCGCACCCCTTGTGGCGCCGCAGATCCTCCTCCCGGTACCGCCGGCACTCCCGGTGCCAGGTGAGTATCCCGGACATCCAGTTCTCCAGCTCCTTCACATATCCGTCCAGCAAGGCCCGCGCCTCACCGGACAACTCGAAGTCGTCGTAGAGCACCGGAAGTTCATTCGCCGCCACATGCTGGAACTCCCGCATGCGCGACGTCATGAGATCGTGGACGATCGCGAGCGCCGTCGGATAGTCACAGTCGAAGAAGTTCTGCACCACGAGAACCCCGTTGTGCACCTCGCCCTCGTACTCGATCTCCTTCTGGTACGAGAACACGTCGTTCAGCAGGGTCGCGTAGTCGGTGGCGGCGTTTTCCAGCGAACGCATCGGACCACTGCGGTAGATCTCCTCCGGCACCCGCCGCCCGTGCCCGATACGGCTCAGGCTCATCGTCATGTCGGAGCCGAACGTCGCCCGCCGCATCTCGATGTAATCCACCGGATCGGGCACGTGGTGCAGCGCCTGGTTCTCCAGCTCCCAGATCCACCCGGCCGTCATCACCTCGACGGAATTCCGGAACGTCCGCCGTGCCGCGGCGTCCATCGACTCCGTCGTACGACGCCACAGATCCGCCAGCCCGCGTTCCATCGCATTGGCCGGCTCCGGTGCGACCGCGCCCTCCTCCACGGGCATGCACTCGGAAAGCCGCGCATTGCACGCCTTGGCCCCGGCCACGTCCCGTACCGTCCCGAAAACCGCGGGATAGTAGTCGTCTCCGTACGTCCCCCAGGTCAGCCACTGCGACCCCAGGTCCAGTTCCTCCGGCGTCGCCTCGGGATGCAGCCCGGCGGCGCACAACGGGAAGTCGTAGTCCGCGACCTTCTCGGCGCTCCAGATGCCCGACAGCGGCACCCCCGCCTCCGGCCGCAACAGCCCCATTTCCCGCGCCCACTCCACCGTATTCACCCGGGCCCCGTCCAGGTGCGGACACAGCGTCGTCTTGAACGGCATGGAGAAGTCGGGCAGCTGTGAAGGCCCCACCTTCTGGAACGGCACATGCGTGAAGTTACGCACCCGCTTGGCGCCCACGACCGCCGCGGCCCGCCGCGCATCCGCTCCCGAGGTCCCCAGCCCCCCGAACGCGAAAGGCGACCAATTCGCCTGCTCCGCCGCCTTCCCGCCCCCGTTCATATACCGACTGGACCTCATGTGCCATTCGTGCCCACCCGACTGCCAGTCCTGCAACCCCTTGGCATAGGCGAGCACATCCGCGCACTCCTGCGGACTCATCCCCTGCTCCGCGAACAGCACCGGAAGTTCGGTCAACACGGTGTTCTCGAACTGCTGCACCCGCGAAGTGATCAGATCATTGACGGCGTCCGCCGCCTCCTGAGTCGTGCACCCGAGGAAGTTCTCCAGCACCAGCACCCCATTGCTGAGCTCCCCCTCCTCCTCGGTCTCCCGCTGATACGAAAACACGTCGTTCCTCAAGTGCACCGCGTCCGAGAACGTGTCCTTCAGCACCCGCAACGGCCGCGCCCCGGCAACCGCCGCCGGCACCTCGGCCGCCGCCGCGAACTCCACCAGCCCCGCCGACCAGGGCGCGCCACCGACCTTCCGGCGCATCTCGATGTATTCGACGGGATTGGGCAGCCGCCCGGCATTGATATTCGAAAGCTCCCACAACGACTCGTTCAGCAGATGCTCGGTGTTCTCCCGGAACCGCGCCCGCCACGCCCCCGACATCGACGGCACCGTCCGAGCCCACAGATCAGCCAGCCCGGCCTCCACCGGATTCACCGGCTCCGGCACCGGCGTATCCAGCTCCATCGGCATGAACAGCGGCAGCCGGTCCAGATACGCCTTACCGCCCACCCGGTCCTGCGTCCGTTTGAACGCCTCCAGGAAATGGTCGTCGAAGAAGAACACCCACACGTACCAGTCCGTCACCAGCGACAGCACATCCGCCGAGCAGTCCGGATGCGTATACGCGCACAACAACGCGTAATCATGCGCATCCAGATCCCGCTCCTCCCAGATCCCCGACCCCTCCAGCATCCCCATCCCACGCGCCCACTCCTTGGAGTGCCCCCGGGCCTCCTCCACATGAGCGTTCAACCGAGCCGGATACGGCAGATAGAACCCCGGCAATTCAAACGGCTGCTCCGCCACGACCTGCCCTCTCCTAGTCCGTCAAACCGTCCAGCCGGAGCCGCTTCCCCCGCCCCACGCCTCCAGCGGCCACAGCACTACCCACCCGACCCACCGGCTATCCACCGTCTTGACATATCGCAAGTACGTGTGAATCAGGCCCCGCGAGGCGCCCCACCCCTCCGCCGAACGCTCCCGGCCCTCGGCGCCCTGCCGTCGAACCCCAGCCTCTGACCGGGCCGTTGTCAGTGCCACCGCTCACCATGCCCGTATGACCGTCAGATCCGACTTCGCCCTGGAGCTCCGGCTGAAGCGCACACGCGAAGAGGCGTCCGACCAGGACGTTACGGACGCCGTGGACGCGGCGCTCCACCACATGTCGAGCGGCACCGGCCGCAGCAGAAGGGGTGGCCGCCCCCTCACCGACCTGTTGTCAACTGCCCGCGCCACAGCCGCAGCCAAGGAGGAGTGGCACGTGGTCCGCCTCCTCCAGGACTCCCTGGACTACGCCGAAGGAAGAATCCTCAAGCCGGAGTTCGAGGAGAGGTACCGTCTGTTCCAGGACGGGGCGCGCGATGAAATCACCCGCGACCACCTTTCACGGACGCTTTGGGCCTCCCACGACTTCGTCCGGCGCGTAGGTCGCAAGTTTCTCGTCGAGCACCCGGAAGCCGGCGCCGAGGACCTTCTCGCGCACGTCGAGATGATGGGCCGCGAGGCATGGTGGCTCGACGCGCCGGCGGACCGCCCGGGGCGCTACCGCATCCTGCGCGGGCGTGCCGAGATCGCCCTCTTGATGGAGCGGATCATGCGCGACCGAATAGACGTGGAAGACGCCGAAGAAGCAGCGCACCGGATTGTCACCTCTCCGGAAGCCCTGAGCCTGCTCGCCTCCGATACCGAAGGCCAAGTCCTCCTCCAAGCCCTCCAGCTCCGACGCCGCTCCGCCGGCCTGGTCGGCCTCCGCCGTACCGCCGAGGACCCCACCGCCTCGGAGTGGGACCTCCACCAGGCCCTTCTCGGGCAACACTGGATCTTCGGCGGCCAGTTCGTGGCCGAAGCCGCGCACCGGCGACTCGTACCCGGCGACGAGGTCGACATCCCTCTGATCCGTGGCGACGGAGCCCTGCACATCGTCGAACTCAAGCGCGCCGCCGGGCTGAGCGGCCCTTTGGTGAAACGCCACCGCAACGCATGGGTCCCCACGGCCGAAGTCCACGACGCCGTGGCCCAAGCCGTCAACTACCTGGTCGGACTCGACGAGAATCGCGAACGCATACTGCACGAGTTCTCCATCGAAACCCGCCGCGCAAGCGCCATCGTCCTCATCGGCCACCCCGCAGCCCAGCCCGGCGTCCCCGAAGAAGACATCAACGAAGCCCTGCGAACTCTCAACACCCACCTGAACCGCGTAGAGGTCCTCACCTACAAGGAACTCATAGACAACGCCGAACGCCTCCTGACCACCACCGAACCCCATTAGCCAAGCCCCGGACCCCCGGAATGCCGCAGGGGGAGCGGAAGGGGCGGTCTATTGGCAGCCGTACGTATAGCCACATACACATATAGGTGTGCCCCCGACTGCGTGGTCGGGGGCACACCTATGTCACAGGCGATGGCGCAGAGCCCTGGCCTCGGCCTTGACTCTGGCCTTCAGAAGCCTTGAGAGGCTTTTAGATGTCGAAGTACAGCTCGAACTCGTGCGGGTGCGGGCGGAGCTGGATCGGGGCGATTTCGTTGGTGCGCTTGTAGTCGATCCAGGTTTCGATGAGGTCGGAGGTGAAGACGCCGCCCTGCTGGAGGTACTCGTTGTCCGCTTCCAGGGCGTCGAGGACGGCCGGGAGGGAGGTGGGGACCTGGGGGACGCCCGCGTGCTCCTCGGGGGCGAGTTCGTAGAGGTCCTTGTCGATCGGCTCGGCGGGCTCGATCTTGTTCTTGACGCCGTCGAGGCCCGCGAGGAGGAGGGCGGAGAAGGCGAGGTACGGGTTCGAGGACGGGTCCGGGGCGCGGAACTCGACGCGCTTGGCCTTCGGGTTGGAGCCGGTGATCGGGATGCGCATCGCGGCGGAGCGGTTGCGCTGCGAGTACACCAGGTTGACCGGGGCCTCGAAGCCGGGGACCAGGCGGTGGTAGGAGTTCACCGTCGGGTTGGTGAAGGCGAGCAGCGACGGGGCGTGCTTGAGGATGCCGCCGATGTAGTAGCGGGCGGTGTCCGAGAGGCCCGCGTAGCCCTGCTCGTCGTAGAAGAGGGGCTCGCCGCCGGACCACAGGGACTGGTGGACGTGCATGCCGGAGCCGTTGTCGCCGAAGATCGGCTTGGGCATGAACGTGGCGGTCTTGCCGTTGCGCCAGGCGACGTTCTTCACGATGTACTTGAAGAGCATCAGGTCGTCGGCGGCGGCGAGGAGCGTGTTGAACTTGTAGTTGATCTCCGCCTGGCCGGCGGTGCCGACCTCGTGGTGCTGGCGCTCGACCTTCAGGCCGGCCGCGTCGAGCTCCAGGGAGATCTCGGCGCGCAGGTCGGCGAAGTGGTCGACCGGGGGAGCCGGGAAGTAGCCGCCCTTGTAGCGGACCTTGTAGCCGCGGTTGTTGACCTCGGAGCCGGTGTTCCAGGCGCCGGCCTCGGAGTCGATGTGGTAGAAGGACTGGTTCGCCGACGTCTCGAAGCGGACGTTGTCGAAGACGTAGAACTCGGCCTCCGGGCCGAAGAACGCGGTGTCGGCGATGCCGGTGGAGGCGAGGTAGGCCTCGGCCTTCTTCGCCACGTTGCGCGGGTCACGGCTGTACTGCTCGCCGGTGATCGGGTCGTGGATGAAGAAGTTGACGTTCAGCGTCTTGTCGCGGCGGAACGGGTCCACGCGGGCGGTGGAGAGGTCGGCGCGCAGCGCCATGTCGGACTCGTGGATGGCCTGGAAGCCACGGATCGAGGAGCCGTCGAAGGCGAGCTCCTCGGTCGGGTCGAACGCCTCCGCCGGAACCGTGAAGTGCTGCATCACACCGGGCAGGTCGCAGAACCGGACGTCGACGAACTTGACGTCCTCGTCCGCGATGAACTTCGTGGCCTCATCGGCGTTCTGGAACATCCAACTCCTCCTAGCCCGGTCACCGGCGGTCGGCGGACGCGGGATTGCTACTCGGAGCGCGCCATGTGCGGTGGCGCGCTTGCCCGACCATAGGCAGGCGGGATTTCCCAAGCATGACCCATTTGTTTCGCCGAGGTTAACCGCCGCGCGGCCCTTTTCGGAGGGCGATGTACGGGGAAGGGGGTCGTCGGAATTGATCATTCCGGTGGTGGGGGCGGGGCGCTCACGGCATCGCGCGGGGGCGTGCCTGCGCGGTCGCGGTGGGTGGCGGACCCGCGGCGCGGCGGCTCGGACGCGGCCCGTGGTCGGCCCGGAAGCGCCCTCGCCGCGGCTTCGGCGTGGTCCGCGGCGGCCTTCGGTGGGGCCCCGCGAAGGGGGGAACGTATGCGGTCGCAGTACCGTGGACGGGTGGACAACAGGCAAGCAATCGGATCGTGGATCTCCGGGCCCCGCGCGGCAGCCGAGGACATGGGTGTCGAGTTCGGCTACCGCGGACAGCAGCTCGGGCTGCCCGAGGAGGGGCCGGGCTCGATCGCGCGTCCCGGCCGCCGCTTCGCCGCCCTCTTCATCGACTGGGCGCTGTGCACGCTCGTCGCGTACGGGCTGCTCAGCCACGGCCGGGCCGACTCGACGAGCAACTGGGCGCTGGCCGTCTTCGTGGTGCTCAGCGTGCTGACGGTCGGCACGGTGGGCTTCACGCCGGGCAAGCGGCTGCTGGGCCTGCGGGTCGTCGCCGAGGGCGGCGGACGGCTGCCCCTGCTGCGCGTGGCCCTGCGGACGGTCCTGCTGGCCGTGGTCATCCCGGCGGTGATCTGGGACCGCGACGGCCGCGGCCTCCACGACCGCCTCGCCCGCGCCGTACAGGTTCGTATCTGAGCACGCTGGTTCGTATCTGAGCGTGCGGGGTCGTGTCTGAGCGTGCGGGGTCGTGTCTGAGCGTGCGGGGTCGTATGTAATCGTGCGCGTACGGCCGTACAGTTCCCCCTCCCGAACCCTCAGCCCCCATATCCCCCCCCAGAACCCCGAGGGGCCCAGGACCACAAGGTCCCGGGCCCCTCGGCCGTTCCGGTGATGTATGCCTGCCGCGGGTGCGGCTCAGCGCATCTTGCCGCCGCCGCCCTTCGGCATCCGCATTCCCTTGGGCATGGGGCCCTTCGGGACCGGCATGTTGCTCATCAGGTCGCCGAGCGCGCGCAGGCGGTCGTTGACGGCCGTCACCTGGGCGCCGGCCAGGGTGCGCGGCAGCTTCAGGAGGGTCGTGCGGATCTTCTTGAGCGGGATCTGGCCCTCGCCGTCACCGACCACGAAGTCGTGGACCGGGGCGTCGGCGATGATGCGGGCCATCCGCTTCTTCTCGGCGGCCAGCAGGCCGCGTACGCGGTTCGGGTTGCCCTCGCCCACGAGGACGATGCCCGCCTTGCCGACGGCGCGGTGCACGACGTCCTGCTGGCGGTTCATCGCGACCGCCGGGGTCACCGTCCAGCCGCGGCCCACGTTGTCCAGTACGGCCGCCGCGGCGCCGGGCTGGCCCTCCATCTGTCCGAAGGCGGCCCGCTCGGCACGGCGGCCGAAGATGATCGCCATCGCGAGGAAGGCCAGGACGAAGCCCAGGATGCCCAGGTAGACGGGGTGGCCGATCAGGAAGCCGAGGACGAGGAGAACGCCGAAAACGACGATGCCCACGCCGGCGACGACAAGACCGACCTTGGGGTCGACCCGACGGGTCATCTTGTAGGTCTGGGCGATCTGCTTCAGTCGCCCGGGGTTCGCAGCGCCCTCAGCGCTGTCTGCTTTTGCCTTCCTCGCCATGGGGCGCAGTTTACGTGGCGTTCGGACCCTCGGTCGCCGCGGCCTCCAGTACGTGCTGGGCCTCGCGTCGGTCCTTGGCCCGGCGGCGGTCCTCCAGCACCGATGTCCACGCGTTCCGGCGGGCGGTGCGCTGCCCGCCGCGCATCAGTACGGACTCCACCGCGCGCAGGGCATCGGTGACCGACGGGATGGGGAGAGCGGCGGTGGCGCGAGCGGGCGCGGCCTGCATGGCGGGTTCCCCTTCAGGAGGAAGGATGGATGCTGTGTGTAAAGCCATCGTTACGGATCGGTGTTACCAACTGATGACCCGCCGGTCAAACACCGATGAAACCTTGACGCGGCCCGTACCGCCCCTGCCTGGGGCGGTACGGGCCGCGTCGTTGCAGCGTGTGCCGGGACTCACATTCCGACCCAAGGGTCAGCCGGGTCCCCACCGGTCGGCCGGGGCGCGACCGGGTCAGACGGCCTGGGCCGACTCCTCGACCTGGCGGCGCTCGATCGCCTGCTGGTACAGGCGGCCGGCGCGGTAGGAGGAGCGGACCAGCGGGCCGGACATGACGCCGGCGTAGCCGATCTCCTCGGCCTCCTCCTTGAGCTCCACGAACTCGGCGGGCTTGACCCAGCGCTCGATCGGGTGGTGGCGCACCGACGGGCGCAGGTACTGCGTGATCGTGATCAGCTCGCAGCCCGCGTCGTACAGGTCCTGCAGCGCCTGGCTGATCTCCGCGCGCTCCTCGCCCATGCCCAGGATGAGGTTGGACTTGGTGACCAGGCCGGCCTCGCGGGCCTTGGTGATGACTTCGAGGGAGCGCTCGTAGCGGAAGCCGGGGCGGATGCGCTTGAAGATGCGCGGCACCGTCTCGACGTTGTGCGCGAGCACCTCGGGGCGCGAGGAGAAGACCTCGGCGAGCTGCTCGGGGACCGCGTTGAAGTCGGGGATGAGCAGCTCGACGCCGGTGTCGGGCATCGCGGCGTGGATCTGGCGGACGGTCTCCGCGTACAGCCAGGCGCCGCCGTCGTCCAGGTCGTCGCGCGCGACGCCGGTGATCGTGGCGTACTTCAGCCCCATCGTCTGGACGGATTCGGCCACCCGGCGCGGCTCGTCGCGGTCCAGTTCCTGCGGCTTGCCCGTGTCGATCTGGCAGAAGTCGCAGCGGCGGGTGCACTGGTCACCACCGATGAGGAAGGTCGCCTCGCGGTCCTCCCAGCATTCGTAGATGTTGGGACAGCCTGCCTCCTGGCAGACCGTGTGCAGGCCCTCCTTCTTGACCAGGCCCTGCAGGTGGTTGTACTCGGGGCCCATTTTCGCCCGGGTCTTGATCCACTCGGGCTTGCGCTCGATGGGGGTCTGGCTGTTCCGGACCTCCAGGCGCAGCATCTTGCGTCCGTCGGGTGCGACAGCGGACACGTCCGGCTCCCTACGACTTCGTTTCTTCGGCGTACACCAGGGTACGCCCGTCAATTCGCACGTCTTTACGTGCAGGCCAACCCCGTATGGCAGGGGCGCATTCCTCGCGGTCGGTTTCGGAGGATCGGTGACCGGATGGGCCGGTTCGGGAAAGGACCGGATCACCCGGTGACCGGCCCGGACCGTCCGGTGACCGGCTCAGACCGCCCGGGGGAGCAGCACGGCGTTCTCCAGCACGTCGCGCAGGTGCTTCTCGACGACGGGCAGGACGTCGGCGATGGTGATCTCCCGACCGATCTCGTTGGCGAGGGAGGTCACCCCGGCGTCCCGGATGCCGCAGGGGACGATCTTGTCGAACGAGGTGTTGTCCGGGTTCACGTTGATCGCGAAGCCGTGCATCGTGACGCCCTTGGCGACGCGGATGCCGATCGCGGCCAGCTTGCGGTCCTCGCGGCGCTGGCCGGCGTTGGACGGGGCGTACTCCGGGCCGTTCAGCCGGGGGTCGAACTCCTCGTCGGCCGTACGCGGGTCGAAGTCGAGGGAGAGGCCGCCCAGGGACGGGCGGTCGGCCACCGGGTCGCCCAGCACCCAGACGCCGCTGCGGCCCTCGATCCGGGTGGTCTCGACGCCGAACTCGGTGCAGGTGCGGATGATGGCCTCTTCGAGACGCCGTACGTGGGCGACGACGTCGACCGGGCGCGGGAGCTTCTGGATCGGGTAGCCGACCAGCTGGCCGGGGCCGTGCCAGGTGATCTTGCCGCCGCGGTCGACGTCGATGACCGGGGTGCCGTCCAGGGGGCGCTCGCTGTCGTCCGTACGCCGGCCCGCCGTGTAGACGGGCGGGTGCTCCAGCAGCAGACACGTGTCCGGCACCTCGTCGGCGAACCGGGCGGCGTGGACCCTGCGCTGCTCCTGCCACGCCTCCTCGTACTCGACGGCGTCGGCGCCGAAGCCCAGCTGGACAAAGCGCAGCCCCTCGGGTGTGGGGGTGTCCCCCCGAGAGATCGCAGTCACGGCAGCTCCTCTTCGAACTTTGTTGCGTCCTTCGCGCCCACGCCAACTGTACGGCGGGGGCGGACGGCGCCCGCAGGCGCCCGGGGCGGGTGCCCGGCGCGCGGGCGCGCGGAAGCGCTCCGGGAGCCCCCGTGGCGCTCCGGGGTGCCGCCCCTGCGGGGACGGGCCGCGGGCCGCTCTCCGAGGCGTGGAGGACAGTACGAGCCCTGCTCACACGATCGGATGAACGCGTGGCGAAGGCGGCGAGAAAGCCGCTCGCGGCCGTTACATTCACGCCGTTCCACGAGGGCAGGGAGCAGCGCCGGACAGGGTCAGCCGAACCCGGGCCGCTCGGCCCGGAAGGCAGGAGACCGGTAAAGCTGATGACGGAACGACCCCCACAGCGCACGCCCAACCGACAGCTCGCCGCGCTCATCGCGGAGGCGGGATTCTCCAACGCCGGGCTGGCCCGCCGGGTCGACCAGCTCGGCCTGGAGCACGGGCTCGACCTTCGGTACGACAAGACGTCGGTGACGCGCTGGCTGCGCGGTCAGCAGCCCAGAGGCACCACGCCCGCCCTGATCGCCGAGGTCTTCACGCGCAGACTGGGGCGCCGCCTGTCGGCCCAGGACCTCGGCCTGGACGCCTGCGCGCCGGTGTACGCCGGGCTGGAGTTCGCGTCCACGCCGAGCGAGGCGGTGGACATCGTCAGCGGTCTGTGGCGCAAGGACTCCGGCAGCCACGCGGAGCTGCGCAAGATCGCCTTCACCCCGGCCGGACTGGTGGTGCCCAGCCGCGACTGGCTGATCGGGCGCGCCGACGAGCGGGTCGCGCACGGCGACGCGGTGGAGCCCGCCGGGCGGCTGCCCGCGCCGGGGCGGATGCAGGTGTCGGTGCCCCGGCAGCGGCAGCTGGACCGTCCCGGGGGCGACCGCTCCGGACACGACCGTTCCGGCCATCCCGAACGGGCGGAGCGCGCGGGGGCCACCGGGCGCACGGATCGCCCCGAGCGCCCCGAGCGCTCCGACCGGGCGCACGCCTACCGGGTGTCCGCCGGTGACATCAAGGCGCTCCGGTCGGTCGGCGAGCTGTTCCGGGCGCTGGACCACGCGTACGGCGGCGGGCACGCGCGCCAGGCCCTGGTGCGCTACCTGGAGCACGAGGTCGAGCCGATGCTCCGCGGCACGTACGGCGAGGCGGCCGGACGGCGGCTGTTCGCGGCCGCCGCGGACCTGACGCGGCTGGCCGGCTGGACGTCGTACGACATCGCCGCGCACGGCCTCGCGCAGCGCTACTTCGTCCAGGCGCTGCGGCTGGCGCAGGCGGCCGGGGACCGCGCGTACGGCGCGTACGTCCTGGTGACCATGAGCCGGCAGGCCGTCTACCTGGGGCACGGCCGGGAGGCCGTCCAGCTGGCGCGGGTGGCCCAGCAGGGGGTCGGCAGCAACGCGCCGCCCATCGTGCAGGCACTTTTGCACTCGGCGGAGGCGCGCGGGCACGGCGTACTGACCGAGGTACGGGCGTGCACGGCATCGCTCGCGCGGGCGGAACGGGCGCTGGAGACGGCGCGCCCCGGGGACGACACGCCCTACTGGGCGCGCTTCTTCGACGAGGCGCAGCTGGCCGACGAACTGGCGCACTGCCACCGCGACCTCCAGCAGTTCCGGGCGGCGGCGCAGCACGCCGAGCGCTCGCTCCAGCTGCGGGGCGCCGGGTTTGCGCGCAGCCGTCTGTTCTGCCGGGTGGTGCTGGCGACGGCGCGGCTGGGGCTGGGCGAGCTGGAGCAGGCGTGCGCGCTGGGCGCGGAGGCGGCGCTCCAGGCGTCCGAGATGCGGTCCGTACGGGCGCACGAGTACGTCCGGGAGTTCGAGCGCCGGCTGGAGCCGTACCGGGACGCGGCGGCGGTACGGGGCTACCGGGACCGGGTGTCGGCCATGAAGGGCTGACGGGCGGGAGCCGGACGGGGGCGGGGCCGGTGGGGCGGGGCGCGGATCAGCGGCCCGCCCCTTCGATGCGGTGGGCTCTTGGCGAGCCGGTGCCCTGGATGCGCCGGGGTCTTGGTCGAGCCCGCCCCTTCGACGTGCCGGGCCCTGTGGCTGTGTGTGGCCCGGCCGGTCGGTGGGGCGCCGGGGTCAGGCCGCCGCGGAGAGTTCGCAGGGCTCGTGGAACGGGGGCAGGCGGAGGTCGTCGAGCGCGGCGCGGGCGGCCCGGCGGCCGGAGCGCAGGGCGCCCTGGACGGTGCCGGTGTCCCGGTGGTCGCCGCACACGTACAGCCCGGCCAGCAGCCGGACGGAGCGCTCCGGATCGTGCGGTACGGGCATGGCCGGGACCGCTTCCGCGTCGTGGTGGGCGGCCAGCAGCTGCCAGGCGTCGGTGGACGTGCCGTAGATCCGGTCGAGTTGGGGGCGGACCGTCTTGTCCAGGGCCCGGGCGGGCAGTGTCGCCGGGGCGCCCAGCACGGTCGTGGTGACCAGGGCGCGGCCCGCCGGGGCGCGGGAGGGGTCGGTCTCGCTGGCGACGTAGGTGTGCGCGACCGGGCCCTCGGCGGGCAGGAAGAACGTCCGTTCGCGGACCGGGGGACTGTCAGTGGTGTGGTGCACGATGGTCATCGGGTGGAAGTCGGGGACCCGCAGCCCCGGCAGCAGCCCTGCCGCATCGCGCGCCCCGGTGGCCACGAGCACGCCGCGGCAGGGGAATTGCCCGTGGTCGGCGGTGGTGACGCTGGTGGTCGAGACGGAGACGGCGCGTACGGAGGTGCGCACGGTGCCGGGGGGAAGGGAGGCGGCGAGGAGTTCGGGCAGGACCGAGGCCCCGCCGGCGGGCAGACACAGCCGGCCGCGGGCGAAGGAGCGCAGGGCCTGGGCGGCGCCGCGGCTGGAGCCGCTGAGTCCGGGGTCGCACGAGAGGGCGGACAGGAGGGGGCGCAGAAAGCCGTCGGGGATGTACGGCGGGAAGACCGGGCGGGCGGCCAGTGCCTGGGCGGCGGTGCGGTCGGCGCGACGCTCGGAGCGCGAAAGGGCGCGCGCGGCCGAAAGTGCGCCCCTCGTGCTCCGGGGGGCACCGACGCGCTGTGCCCGGCGGCCGTTGTGGAGACAGAGCCCGGGGGAGAAGTGACGCAGGATCAGGCCGCTGAGGCCGGGGGTGGTGCGTAGTTCGGGGTACGAGGTGACGAGTAGTTGGCCGGTGCGGTCCAGCCGGAAGCCGTCCAGGTGATCGGTGGTGGTCCGGCCGCCGGTGCGCGGGGCGGCCTCCAGCACGGTGACCGTGGCTCCCGCGCTGGTCAGATGGTGGGCGGCGGCGAGACCGGCGAGGCCGGCCCCGACGATGACGACGTCCACGGTCGATACGGTGCGCAGCACGTGCCCTCCCGAGGTCGGTCCCGGTGCCGGCGCTAGGGGGCTCCTGCCCCGTACCGGCGCGCGGGATGCCGAGTTCGTGAGGTTGGAACCCTAAGAAGCCGGGCGGTGGGGGCGCGATCGCGCGTAGACCGCGCACGGGTGCACGGTGCGGCACGGAGTGCCGTGAGTGGGGGCGCGCGTTGCTGGGTGCGGCGCCGCGGTTGCCCAGGGGGTGGGTGGGGCGGCACCGAGTGCGGGGCCGCCTTCGGCGGCGGGGAGTTTGGTGGGGCGGGGCCCGTTGCTGGTGTGGGGCCGGGGCCGGGGGCTGCGGGGCGGGTTCCTGGACTGCTTCGCTTTACGTCCTGGAACCCACCCCTCCGCCCCCGGCCCCTCCGTCTCGTGGCGGGCCGCGCCCCGGTGGGGGGAGAGGGGTCAGGACGTGAGCGCTGCCCGGATGGCCTCGTCCACCTTCGGGTGGGTGAACGTGAAGCCGGTGTCCAGGAGGCGCTGGGGGATGACGCGTTGGCTGGCCAGGACGTTGTCGGCGAATTCGCCGAGGGCGAGCCGCAGGGCGGGGGTCGGGACGGTGAAGGGGGTGGGGCGGTGCAGGACCCGGCCCATCGCCGCCGTGACCTCCCGGTTCGTGACCGGCTCGGGCGCGGTGAGGTTGACCGGGCCGCTCAGGCCGTCGGTGTCGACGAGGTGCCGGAGGGCGGCGATGTGGTCGTGCAGGGAGATGAAGCTCCAGTACTGGCCGCCGTTGCCGAGCCGGCCGCCCAGGCCCAGCTTGAACAGCGGGAACAGCCGGCCCCAGGCGCCGCCCCGGCGGCCCACGACCAGCCCGGTGCGGGCGAAGACCGTACGGATGCCGGCTTCGGCGGCCGGGGCGGCGGCCTCCTCCCAGTCGACGCAGACGCGGGCCAGGAAGCCGTCGCCGTGCGGTGCCGACTCGTCCGTCCGCCGGTCGCCGGTGTCGCCGTAGTAGCCGATCGCGCTGCCGCACACGAAGACCCGGGGCGGGGTGTCCAGGGAGGCGATGGCCTCGGCGAGCGCCGCCGTGCCGAGGACGCGGCTGTCCCTGATCTCGCGCTTGTACGCGGCGGTCCAGCGGTGGTCGCCGACGCCCGCGCCCGCGAGGTGTACGACGGCGTCGCAGCCCGCGAGCCCGGCGGCGTCCACCGTCTGGCGCCGGGGGTCCCAGCGCACCTCGTCGGCGGCGCGCGGTTCGCGCCGGACGAGGCGGACGATGTCCACACGCTTTCCGGTGTCCCGCCCCTTTCCGGCGTCCGGGCCCTTTCCGGTGTCCGACGGGCGGGAGCCGCTCCCCTCGCGCAGGGAGCGGATGAGTGCCGTGCCGATGAGACCGGCCGAGCCGGTGATCGCGATCCGCATGGCAGCCATACTGCCTCGCCGGGGCGCACACATGGCACAGTGGCACGCATGTCCGAATCGTTCGTCCGTGCCGCCGTCTTCGCCGACGAGGAGCAGCTCGCGGTCCTGGACCGCCGTACGTGGTCGACGCTGCACGCCGTGACGCCCCGGCCGCGGCCGCCGTACGACCGGTTCTTCGACAACCGGCACCGGCCCGAGGACATGCTCGTGGCGGAGATCGCGGGACAGCTGGCCGGCTACGTCCGGCTGGTGCCGCCGACGGCGCTGCCCTGCAACGCCCACGTACGGCAGATCCAGGGCCTGGCCGTCGACACCTGGGCGCGCGGCCGGGGCGTCGCCCGCACGCTGCTGGACGCGGCCTGCGCGCAGGCGATGGACGAGGGCGCGCGCCGCGTCACCCTGCGGGTCCTCGGGCACAACACCCCGGCGCGCAGGCTCTACGAGTCGGCGGGCTTCAGGGTGGAGGGCGTACTGCCCGAGGAATTCCTGCTGGAGGGCGAGTACGTCGACGACGTGATGATGGGCAAGGCGCTGCCCGGCTCCCGGACGTGAGAGCCGGCTGCCGAAGGTTCCCGAAGGCGAGAGCCATCCTCCGTCCGGTGCGCCGCTAAGCGCGGAACGCCTTCCCGAGTGCTTCACCGAACTCGGCGGAGTGCGTGGTCGTACCGGTGTGCCCGCCGGGAAAGTGCAGGAGTTCCGCGCCGGTCCGCTCGGCCAGGGAAGCGGCCGTACGGTAGGGCAGCTCGCCGCGCGAGTCCTGGCCGCAGGCGAGTACGAGCCGGTCCGACAGGGTCTGCAGCCGGTGGAGGTCCGGTGCGTAGGTCATGAAGTCGGGGACGACGCGCTCGACGAAGTACGGCAGATTGGCCATCGTCTGCTCGGCCCGCGCCGCCGCCTGCGGCGGCAGCCGCAGCTCGGGCTCCGGCGCGGATTCCGCCTCCGCCTCCGGCCCGGTGGCCGCGCCGTGCTTCTTCAGGCCCGCGGCGAACACGGCCATCGCCGGCATGAGCCCCTCCGTACGGAACGTCTCCCGCACGCGCGCGACGAACGCGCGCTGCTCGGCGGCGTCCGGCAGGACCCCCACCACCGGCGGCTCGTGTGCCACGAGGCGTTCGACGCGTCCGGGGTGGGTGGTGAGCAGGTGCAGCGCGGTGATCGCGCCCGAGCTGATGCCGAGCACCCGGGCGGGCTCGCCGGGCGACAGCAGCTCCAGCATCCGGTACGCGTCGTCGGCGTGCTCGGCCACGTGCTGTTCGGCCTCGGGGTCGTCCAGCGTGCTGCGCGACATGCCGCGCGGGTCGTACGAGGCGACGGTGTACTCGGCCGCCAGGCCGTCGGCGATGCCGGCCAGGGAGGCCGCGCCGCCCGCTCCGCCGGGTATCAGCAGCAGGAGCGGGCCCCGGCCGCGCACTTCGTAGTGCAGGGTCGCGCCGTTCACGCGCAGGCTGCCGGTGGTGGGGCCGGTCATGTGGGGTCTCCTTCTCGGGACGTGGGCCAGTGCTCCAGGACGACGTGCAGGGCGTCGAGGGCGCGGAGCCACGAGTGCTGCGGGGAACGCTGGTGCGCGAACCCGCCGGTGGCTTCCAGGGCGACGAAGCCGTGGAACGTGCTGCGCAGCAGCCGGACCGCGTCGGTCAGGTCCGGTTCGGCCAGGCCGTAGCCGCGCAGCATGCCGTAGGTCAGCTCGACCGCGCGCCGCGGGCCGGGGGCGTTGGCGGCCAGCTCGGGGTCGATGTGCAGCGGGAGCTGCGTGGCCGTGTAGCGGCCGGGGTGCGCGTGCGCGTACTCCCGCCAGGCGTTGGCGTACGCGATCAGCGCATCCCTGCCCGCGAGGCCGGCGGTCGCCTCGGCGATGCGGATGGTCTTCTCGTCCGCCGCCAGCAGGGCGATCCGCCCACGCAGGTCGTCCAGGCCGCGGACGTGCGTGTACAGGCTCGCGTCCTTGACGCCGAGCCGCCGCGCCACCTGCGACATGGTCACCTGGTCGAGCCCGGCCTCGTCCGCCAGTTCGGCGCCCGCGACCGTCACCCGCTCCGTCGTCAGTCCGGCTCGCGCCATGAGCCCTCCCTGTCGTCGTTCTAGGCTAGCCACTCTAGGTATTTCCTAAGAGTCCTAGGTATAACTTAGGGCCTCTAGGGACAGCAAGTGATTTCGGCTCCCGTGCGCCCCGTGCGCCCCGTGCGCCCTGTGCGCCCCGTGCGCCCCGTGCGCCCGTACGTTCCGTACGCCCGCGTGCACCGGTACGAAAGGCGCACATCAGTACGGAAAGAGCGCCGCGTCCCGCCGGAGAGGCGGCGCGCGGCGCTCGGGGTTCTCGTCGTGGGGAAGGCGTCAGGTGCCGAAGCGGTCCCACAGCCGGGGGAATCGTTCCGCCAGGGCGCGGTCGTCGTCGAGGTCGATATACGTGCCCAGCGGTTCGGCGGGCTGGGCCGGGAGCCCGAGGTCCGGCATCTCGGCTCCGGTGAGCTGTTCGTACGCCTCGTCCGCCGCGTAGCCGAGTTCCTCCGCGTCGCCGTCCACCTCGTCGTCGAAGGCGTCGAGCAGTTCGGCGAGGTGGTCCGGATCGTGCAGCGCGCCCTCGAAGACCTCCCGGCCCTGGCCGATCAGCCAGCTGCGGAAACAGTCGAAGGCGTCGTCGCTCGCGCCGCCCAGCAGGATGCCGGCCGCGGCCCACAGGTCCCAGGTGTAGGCGCGGTTGTCCCGGGACTCGAAGTGCCGGGCGAAGTCCACCACCGAGTCGGGATCGAGCGCCACCAGTCGTTCGACGAGCGCGTCCGACTGCTCCTCCGGGTCGCCCTCGGCGGCCTCGCGGGAGCTGTCGATCAGCTGCCAGAACTCCGTCTCGTCCATCACGGGTACAGCATCGTTCCTGCCGGACGGCGCCGCACGCGGAGTGCCGCAGATGCGACGGTGTCGTTATCCGCGCACGTCCGCCGGGAAAAGTCCGGACCGGGCGCCGGGAAAAGCGGACACAAGGTGTCGGGTTTCGGCGCGAGGCTCGGGTCATGCGAGTAGGAGAGGAAACCACCATGGCAGGGACCACCACCACACCGGCACCGCTCGCCGGGAAGATCGCGCTGGTCGCCGGCGCCACGCGGGGCGCGGGCCGGGCGATGGCGGTGGAGCTGGGCCGCGCCGGTGCCACGGTCTACGTCACCGGCCGTACGACCAGGGAGCACACCAGCGAGGTCGGCCGGGCCACGGAGACGATCGAGGAGACCGCCGAGCTGGTGACGGCGGCAGGCCGGGCCGCCCGGAGCGCCTCGGCCGATGAGCGACGCACGCCCGGTACCGGCCCCGGCACCACCCCGGGAACCGACACCGGTACCGGCTCCGGCACCACCCCGGCAACCGGCCCCGACAGCGGCATCGGCACCGGCATCGCCGTACCGACGGACCACCTGGACCCGGCGGCGGTACGGGCGCTGACCGAGCGCATCGACCGTGAGCAGGGGCGGCTGGACATCCTCGTCAACGACCTGTGGGGCGGCGACGTGCATGTCGAGTGGGGCAAGAAGATGTGGGAGCACGACCTGGAGAAGGGGCTGCGGGTCCTGCGGCTGGGGGTGGAGAGCCACATCATCACCAGCAGCTGCGCGTTGCCGCTGCTGGTCCGCCGGCCCGGTGGACTGGTGGTGGAGGTGACGGACGGCACGGAGGAGTTCAACCGCCGCTACCGGGAGCCCTTCTACTACGACCTGGCCAAGAGCGGGCCGATCAGGATGGCGAAGGGCCTCGCCCAGGAGCTGCCGGAGTACGGGTGCACGGCGCTGTGCCTGACCCCGGGGTGGCTGCGGTCGGAGGCCATGCTCGACACGCACTTCAAGGTCAGTGAGGAGAACTGGCGGGCGGGCTGCGAGCAGAATCCGCACTTCGCGATCTCCGAGACGCCGGTGTTCGTGGGGCGGGCGCTGGCGGCGCTGGCCGGCGACCCGGACGTGGCCCGGTTCAACGGGCAGGCGCTCTCCAGCGGCGGCCTGGCGAAGGTGTACGGCTTCACGGACGTGGACGGGTCGGCGCCGGACGCCTGGCGCTACATCACCGAGATCGAGCAGGAGGGGAAGCCGGCGGACACGACCGGATACCGGTAGGCGATACGGCCACCGGGGCCCGGCGGACAGTGCCGCGGCGACCGCCAGGGCCCGGCGGCCGGCGCACCGCTACCGCTCCGCCTCCCGGTACAGCCCGTACATCCGGGCCGCCGCCTCGGCGAAACGCTCCCGCAGTGCGGCCGGCGCCAGCACCTCCGCCTCCGGGCCCAGGCCGAGCAGCTGGCCGAAGGCGACGTCCAGGGACTCGACGGGCAGGGTGACGGTGATCCGGCCCTGCCCGTCGGGTCCGCCGGCCCGCTCCACCGCCTCCTCGGCGGCGGCGCGGTCGGTCACGTGCCGCAGCTGCCGGGCGCCCGCGGGTGTCAGCCGTACGACCACCTCGTCCCGCAGGAGCGAGCGGGCGAACTGGGCGGCGCGCTCCGCCCAGAAGGCGGGCAGGTCGAAGTCCGGGCTGCGGGCGAAGCGTTCGCCGAGCGGGGTGACGGAGGTGAAGCGGTCGATGCGGTACACCCGTACGTCCGCGCCGGCCCGTGCCGCCAGGTACCAGACGCCCGCCTTGAGGACCAGGCCGTACGGCTCCAACTCCCGTTCGACCTCGGTGTCCTTGCGGCGGTAGCGGGCGGTGACGCGCCGGTCGTCCCAGACGGCGTCCGCGACGGCGGGCAGCAGGTCCGGGGTGGCCGGTTCGCGGTACCAGGCGGGCGCGTCGAGGTGGAAGCGCTGGGCGGCGCCGTCCGCGGCGTCCCGCAGTTCGGGCAGCAGGGCCGCGGACACCTTCAGACGGGCGGCGGAGGCGGCGTCCGCGAGGCCCATGTCGCGCAGCGCGGCGGGCACGCCGGACAGGAAGAGGGCCTCCGCCTCGCTGCGGCCCAGGCCGGTCAGCCGGGTGCGGTAGCCGCCGATGAGGCGGTAGCCGCCGGCCCGGCCGCGGTCCGCGTAGACGGGCACCCCGGCCTCGGACAGGGAGAGCACGTCACGGGCGACGGTGCGTTCCGAGACCTCCAGCTCCCGCGCCAGTTCGGCGGCGGTCATCGACGGGCGGGACTGGAGCAGCAGCACCATTCTGATCAGCCGGGCAGCGCGCATGGCTGCATCATGCCGTGCGGGGCCGCCCCGCGGCGGATCGTTTCCCCGCACGCACGGGCACCCCCGACACCACTCAGCGGGACGTGGAGAGGGCCCTCAGGAACGCGGGTGACTCCAGCGAGATTCCC
>NZ_JBHWHY010000031.1:0-124063 GCF_042732265.1 Streptomyces sp. NPDC059788
CAGGCACTACACCCACCAACGCGCGACCCGCACACCGCAGCCACCCGCCTCACCGAAACCACCCCCGACACCCCACCACCACCCGGACCCAGACGCCGGCCAGCCCCAACTCCCCCGCCACCGCCTGGACCCAGACGCCGGCCAGCCCCAACTCCCCGCCACCGCCCGGCACCTTCTGACCACCCGCCCCGTCACAGAATTCGCACAGGAGCACCCTTCCGGGAAGTGAGCTACGACTTCCCGACGATCTGCTCGCCGCCCAGCGCGCCCTTCAGCAGGCCACCGCCGGCCTCCACGCCCTCTACGAGCGCCTCCCCTGCTCCCCCGAACCCGACGAGGCCTTCCACAACAGCCGGGAGAGCGGCTACGGGCAGGACCGGCAGCGCGGGGCCTGCCCCGGCTGGACGGACGAAGAGAAAGCCGAGGAAGCCAAGCTCCCGGAGCACCGGCTGGAGCTGGCCACCACCATCCTCACGCCTGACTTCTGACCCACGCTGTCCGAAGCCGGCATCCTTAAGGCCCGCAGCGCCCTCAAGCACGTGGACGCCCCACAGGACCACGCCTGGCCCACAGCGTCCGGGCAAGCCCCGAAACGACGCCGACGGCAGCGGTGGTCCCCGGCCCGGCGGGAGCACGACCGACGAAACGGGGTCGGCAGGCAGCGGGCAGCGGGAAGCGGGAACAGCAGCACACACCAGCCGTGCCCCGGCCGCAGCCGGACAGCCCGCCGCGCACCGGACGTCCGCTCCCCGCACCACGACAGCCGGGCCAGGGGGCGGACGAACCGCCCGCTGCCCGCCGGACGCCCACGAAGAGCCGGACCCGGACACCGGCCTCGCCGGGCACCCGCCACAGCCGCGAGGGGCCACTGGACCACCACAGCGAGCACAGCACCCGCGCGGCCGCGGCCGCCGTCCCCTCATCACCGGCCACCACGTCCACAGCGGCCAGGCCCGGCCCGGCGTGGTCCTACGCAGTGATCCCGGGCGGGGCCCAGACGTCCGGGCCGCCGCCGCGCCATGCGATGTCCGGTCCCTGCAGGCCGACCCGGTCCGGGCCGGCACCGGCCCGGCGCAGGAACTCGATCACGTCGCGCGGTCCGCAGGCGAGACCCAGGACGGTGCCGTCGACACGCACGCGCCGCCCGCCGGCCGGTGCCGGCGGCTGCACGATGCCCGGAGCGGGAGAGCATCCACCACTCCCCCTGCGACCACCGCCGGCTGCGCGCATCCGCACGCGGGCCGACGCAAGCGCCTGCCGCCGTACGGCCCACCGCCCCGCGCACGAGGCAGCCTGCAGCGGTGCACTGCTGCGGGATGCAGCAGCGTCCCGAGGCCGACGCCCGGGTGCACCCCGAGAGCCCGGGCACCGGCATCCACACCAGGGGTCAGTACTCCTGGTCGCCGAGAGCGTCAGCGACGTCACGGTGGCGGATCATCCGCCGGCAGGTCGCCGCGAAGGTGCTGAACGGTGTCGCGGCCTCCCCGTACCGCTGCCCGCCACGTCCCGCGCCACCGCGGCGGCCAGCCCCTGGGCAACGCGCAGCACCCGCTCCCAGCAGTCCCGGCCGGCCGGGACGCCCGCATGCCCGGCAAGCATGATCCGCTCGATCCGTCCGCACTCGGCGCCGGGGGCCTCGGGCACGCCCTCGACGCACTTAAGGGCCTGCTTGTCAGCAGCCCGGTCACCCCGCTTGCCTGCCCTGGCCTGCGCCGCACCCTGCACGCCCTCACCGGGCGACCACGATGCCGCCCGGCCGTACAAGGAATGGAGGAGGGTTCGCGTGCGGGAGGGATGGACTGTCAGCTCCGTCAGGCGGCCGGCAAGGTGAGGCGGGCCGTGCAGCCGGCCGGAGCCGGAGCCGGAGTGGTGCCTGGGTGCCGACGTTAGATCAACGTTAGGTCCGCACGACAGGGTGAGGGACGTCCGCTGTGGCCGTGGCGTGGTCTGCCCTGCGCTTCGGCGGCCGGTGATGTCCGCCCGATGCACTCGGGCGGCCGGTACCGACGGGCAAGGCAGCGGCACCGGCATTCGCCTGCATCGCAAGCTGACGCCTTGCCGGCACATCCTCGCGCGGCCCCGCTGGGGGGCTCCGCGCTGAAGCGTAGGGAGAACTTCCGTGCATCCAGTGTCCACCGTGCGCCGCGTCGGCAGACGCCTTGGCGTACTGCTTCTTGCCCTGCTCACCATGGGCGGGCTGCTGGACGCCAACGCCACACCGGCCCACGCGGAAACACACAGCAACTGGTCCGAAATCGTGTGGGAAATCGACGATATGCGATACCAGACATCGACCGAGCAAGGGGCGTCGCGTTACCGCAACCTCATCAATAACATCCGCGGTTTGGCAGCAGCCGAACGGCACCTTGGCTCCGGAGCAGACAGCGAACACCTACAGGAAACCGAGAACCAGCCTAACCGATTCATCGAGGTTATCGTCCGCGAGGACGGCAACCGCATCCTGTCACTGTACTTCCAGACGCGAGATATGTACCTCGTCGGTATAGCCACTCGAAACGCCAGGTATCAGTGGAACGGCGAGGGCGACACCAGCGCGCTGGCCCAGGCGTACCGCCAGCATCACAGGGAGGCCGGAAATTTCCATGCTGTCGGGTACAGCGAAAATTACAGGGACCTGGCCTCCGAAGCGGTGCGCGGCGAATTCGCATACAACCCGTCGGCGTTTTACAACAGGCTGGAAAGCCTCAGTAATATGACCCGGGGCAACGCGGACACTCGCCGCAGAGACTTCGCCTACGTCATCCAGGCCACTTCCGAAGCTGTCCGCTTCGACTGGATCCGCGATCGCATCTTCCAGACGATCCGGGACGGAGAATCCGAGCCGGACCCGGCCGGCAACCGGTACCAGAACCTCGGAACCTATGGCGTGGGTTTGACACTCAACTGGACGAGACTGTCCACCTTCGTCTACCAGCTCGTGGCGAACCTCCCGGCAACCATCATCATTGCCGGCAACGTGTACGACAGTCTCCAGCGCCTCCTGTACGGCGTCCACGGCCAAATGCCCGGGATCGGCGGCATACTTGCGGCAAGCAGCAAAAAACCCAAGTAACCCAGCCGACACAGCATCAGCGGCATAGCACGCCCAAAACGGCAACACGTCGAGACAGGCGGGTGCGGGCCAGGTGCACGGGCCGCTCACACGGCTTTCGCCGCGGGCTGAAGACCACACGCCCGCGGCGACAGGGCCGGCCGACAGCACAGCGGCCCCGCAGGAACGCAGGGCCCGCCGCCGAGCACCGCGCCACGCAGGAAGACACAGAAAACCTGCGACGAGGACAGACGCACAAGCCCCGCACACCGGAGGCGATGCGCGACAAGCGCCCGGTGCTGGCGCACGCGGTGTACCCCGCACCCGGTACGCACCGGCAGCCGACAACTCGCACACCCGCCTGTCAGCACAAGCCGTCCGGAGGTGGAGACAGCGTACACAGCACCACCTCCGGACAGCAGAACACGCACGGCGGCCACCCCCACCCCCACCCCCAGCCCCGCACAGCAGCACGGCCATCAGGACACATCGCCCCACCAGCCCGCACCACCCGGCCGGGCCCCGCACAGCACCCGCCTGCCACCGCCGAACCACCCGATCCCCATCACCAGCACGGCCCCGGCGGCCACCTCCTACACCGCCCAACCGGTCCTGCCAGGCAACAAGTCATCCAGCGGTCCGCCCACCCGCTGCGCGTACAACCGGCCCAGCCGCAGACCCGGCCGCAGACCCGGCCACGCCCCCGCCCCCGCCCCCGCCCACAGCAGCCAGGCCCACAACACCCACCAACAACACAGACGGCCCACCACCCGGTCATCTTGTTCCTTAACCACGGACCTGGTCGTTCGGTGACTCTCCGGAGTGATTGCCGGGTAGGCGGTCCGTCCTCCTCGTGGTCCTGAAGCCTGTCCCCGGGTACGGAAGTTCGTGATGGAGGCCGCGGGATGAGTGTGCTGGTGCGGGCCGGCGGACGAGAGGCGCTCGCGGAACTGTCGCGTTTCCGGACGGCTTTCTACGGGTGCCTGTCCGCGCGGGCTGATGCGTTCTTCGAGCTGACCGACGCGCTGCTGTGCGCGGACGGTCCGACGCGGACACCGGTCGAACTGTTGCTGCCCGCCGAACATCAGCGAGGCTACGGCTCTCTGTACCGCGCTTTGAACCACGGCCGCCTGGACACCGAAACTCTGCGTGACCTGCTGGTTTCCCTGCCGATGCCGCGCTTCGACGCTCGGATCGTGCTTGCCGTCGACGCGTCTCCATGGCTGCGCCCGGACGCCGCCTGCTCGCCGGATCGGCTGTTCTGCCTGGTCCACGGCCGCAACGGCCGCCCATCGGACCACGTGGTGCCGGGCTGGCCATACTCGTTCATCGTCGCGCTCACCCCGGACCGCACCTCGTGGACGCAGGTCCTGGACGCGGTTCGGCTGGGGCCCACCGACGACGCGGCGGCCGTCACCGCCGACCAGCTGCGGGCCGTGGTCGAGCGGCTGATCGCAGCCGGCCAGTGGCAGCACGGCGACCGGGACGTCCTGGTCGTGATGGACGCGGGCTACGACGTGATGCGGCTGGCCTGGCTCCTGCGCGACCTGCCCGTCGAGCTGGTCGGGCGCCTGCGCTCGGACCGCGTGCTGCGGCTGCCGAAAAGGAACAAGCACAGGGCTCGGCACACGCGTGCACCGGCGTCCCTGGCCTCTTTGCATACCGTCTCGAGTGGACCCGCGTCTTCTCCATGGATAGACGCATCGCCGCGCCCCCTGGGGCGTGACGCTTCCGACCAGCACAAAACCAGTAACCGCCATAACGGTCTGCACGAAAATGACATGCTCTTCCGGCAGTCGTGTCAGTAGGAAATGAGCACCACGTGTCAGTGCCAACCTCCAGGTCATCCTCCAGGTCATTGGGCTTGTGCCACTGACACGCAGGTGAAGAAGCCCAACTGACACTCCCCTGCGGACCATCAGGACATGACGGCGCCGGCCCCCTACAGCCCCCTGGTCGCCGTCCTCCAAGGACTGCGGGCCCACGACGAGCGCATCGCGCAGCGGCTGCTGCTCACCACCCGCACCACCAGCGTCATGGGCCTCGACGCCGACGCTGACGCCGACGAGAACAGCGTCGGAAGCACGGACGTCGGGGCAGGCGAAGGCGACCTCGATACCAGCAGCACGGTCGGCGGCGAGGGCCAGGACTCCGCGGAGACGGAAACCGCTGGCGGGCAGGCCCCGGCTCCGGTCCCGGAGGAGGATGCTGACGGCGGCCTGGAGGGCGGTGCAGCCGCCGTCGACGGACAGCGGGAGAAGAAGGAGAAAGAGAGAAAGGCGCAGACGCCGTTGTGGCGGTTCTCGCTGCCGAAGAACCCCGATGTGACCGCCAGTTTCCTCCGCACCCGGGTACTGCAGCCGGATTCGGAGGTGTGGCTGACCGGACTGAACGCCCTGCGGATCTGGGTGGAGGAGAACGGCACCGCGCACGTACCGCTGGACGGCACCGTCGCCCTCGGCGAAGACGGCGACCGCCTCTACACCCTGGGGTCGTGGATCAGCGAGCAGCGCAGGGCGTTTCGGGCCGGGACGCTCAAGCCTGGCGCACCGAGCTGCTGGACGAGCTCGGCATGGTCTGGTCGGTCGCCGACTCAAAGTTCATGAAGAACCTGTCGGCGGCACGGACGTACTTCGCGGTCCACGGAACGCTGGCCGCCCCGAAGGACGCGGTCGCCGACGGCGTGGCGGTCGGGCAGTGGCCGGCCAACCTGCGCAAGACCGGCGGCCTCGGAACCAACCAGGAACGGGCCACTGAACGCCGCCGGCTCCTGGAAGCCCTCGATGCGGGCTGGAACCCGGCCTGGCCCGTCGACTGGCAGCGCCGCTACATCCTCCTGAGACGCCTGGTCGAAGACGACAGCGCCACCCCGGGCGAGAGAGGCGTTCTGGGCCCCGTTCTGGCTGCTCAGTGTGATCTGGAACGGCCAGGACGGCCAAGATGGCATCGGCCACTGGCTCGGCTAGGGCATCGCATGATTCGCAGGTGGCGACGCATCGGCCACCCATTCGGGTGATGGATGCCCTGGGCGTCCTCTCCCCAGGCCCGAGGCTGAAGGCCGTCGTCATTTTTGGTTGTGTGTGGAGCCGGAGTTGTCGCCGTTCCGGGGTTGGAGAAGGTCCCAGCGATTGCCGTACAGGTCTTGGAAGACCGCTACGGTGCCGTAGGGCTCGCAGCGAGGGGGTGCTTCGAATCGCACCCCGGCCGCCCGTAGGCGCTGGTAATCGCTGTTGAAGTCGTCGGTGTACAGGAACATGCCGACTCGGCCGCCCGTCTGGTTCCCGATCCTGCTCTCCTGTTCCGCGGTGACCGCCCGTGCGAGGAGCAACGCCGTCTGCGCCCCCGGCGGTGCGATCACCACCCAGCGTTTCCCGTCGCCGAGCCGGGTATCCTCGCGTACTTCGAAACCGAGCACGTTCGCATAGAACGCAATGGCCGAGTCATAGTCGCGGACGACCACGGTCACCAACCCCAAGTGCTGTCCCATCCATTGATCATGCCTCACCTGGCCGGCCAACGGTCCTGGCGCGGCTGGTGGAGCGAGCCCGATGGGTCATCGCGAAGCTGGCGACGCCGGCCCGCCTGTCGGCCCGGGCCATGCGTCAGTCCAGCGGGCCTGGCCCCGGCGCCGGGTAATGCGACGGTTCATCAAGGTGACCAGGGCCAGGCCCACCTGACCTGGATCTTCATCACCCTCATGGTGCGCCGCCTTACCCAGCCCCCGCGACCGCCCCGTAATTCACCGCACTGTGCCGGCCCGGCGAAAGCGGCCAGCAAGCCCGAGCCCATACGCATCCGGATGCACCCGCGCACTATCCGCCTCGCACCTGCAGCCCTCAGCCGAGCGGCACCCAGCACCCAGCACCCGGTCGGCGCAGGGCTGTTGTCGGTGGCTGGTGCCAGACTCCCGGGATGCAAAACGGCTCCTTCGAATTGCGCCAGATCACCTCGTCTCATGCGGTCGATGCCCAGCGCCTTCTTGCCCTGATCGGCTGCTGGGTCGGCGTCACCCACGCCGGCGAGGCGGCCGGCTTCCCTTTTCCTCCCATCGACGCCCAGCAGGCGGCACCCGCCACATCCGAGTTCTGTCAGCCCGAGTTGGCACCGCCCCGGGCCTCACCTAGAAACGAATCCTGAACAGCTCCTTAACGCCAATGTGTCCGCTCGCGCACCCAAAGGAGTGCGGCTTCGCCCTGAGCGCGCTGAAAGGCCCGCACTGTCGGCAGCCCCGGCGGCGGCGCTTGGACGGAATGGTGAAGGAAAAAGCCGGCCATGGCGATGAGCACGGTGGTGACCTCTTCCGGGTCGGCGCCACGAGCGAAGAGATGCTGATCAAGAAGGTTCATGGCGTCCGGGGCGCCCTGCATGATCACACTCGGGCCCATCGCCACGATGTCGAACCACGGGGCTCCGACCGCGGCCCACGGCCAGTCGACAACCATGACGTGATGGTCGGTCAGCAGAACGTTGTCCGCGCGCAGATCACCATGGATCAAGGCACTACCGGCTGCTGCTGCGATCCAGGCGGCTTCTCGGTCGGCGAGACGTCCGAGATTACGTCGCGCCCAGGGATCGAGCCAGGCCAGGTCGTCCGCCCCCTCCGCAGAAGCAGCGGAAAGCCGACGCCAGCCCTGGAAGTTCTCGCCGAACCGGTCAGCAATCGTTGGTGCCTCGATCGGCGAGGGATCGAGCAGCACGGACAGCTCCGCAGCCGCCGCAAGGACACGATGGAACTCGTCCAGCTGCCATGGCTGGGCCGGCATCTTCCCGTCCACGTCTTCGAAGGCCAAGACGACCCAGCCTTCGAGGTCCAGGGCCATGAGCAGCGGCGGCACCGGGGCAGCGGTCGGCAAGGCCGCTGTGATCCGCGCCTCGGCCCGGTGGAGGTCGGGGGCCTCAGGGTTGGGTTCAGGGCCCACCGCCTTCACGAAGACCCGCCGCCCGTCGACGAGGCGCACGCGTGCAGCGACCCCGGGCGAGAAGCCACCGGTCTGGGTGACGGCGCTCTCCACGGGCGCCCCCAGGCGTGCCTCGGCCCGGCTTCGCACGCTGTGGGGAACAGCCCACCACTCCACTCGTACGCCTGCAGCCGCAGGCACTCCGGTGTTCTCTGCGCTTGGTCGTCTCCCCATGGCGACATGATCCGGGTGACGCCTTCGGGGAGCAACGAGGTTTCCAGCGCCTGCACCTCTTCCCGCCCTTTTAGGAGTGAAGTGCAGACAGGCGCCGGCCAGTCTCGCCGACCAGCTGCGTGCATCCGGCATCGGCGTCCGGCGTACGGCCGTCCCGGTCCAGTTTGTCCACCGCCGCCTTGGCTGCCCGGACCCGCCCCGGATCCCGTAACCGCGACCGTGCACCCGCCCGCCCCCGATTGCTTTCCGACGAGGAGCGCCGATGCGGTGCGCATGGTTCGCCGCGTCCGGGGACGGGCCCGCCGAGGCCGGGTGCCGGGCCTGAGCCTGGCATGGCCTTTCTGCGGGACGCTTCGAGGAACGGCGGTAGCGCCCGCACGGATGCCGTGTCAGAGCTTGCGCATTGGGCCGCCGCGGTGCACGACACGTAATGCGGACGGCGGCGGCTTGATGCGGCGACGCAGGCGCGGCCCGCCGGCCCCCTCAATAATCCGGTGGGCCCTTCGCCGTAAGCGAAGCACAATTCCTGGGGAACCGGAGCGAGAGGGAGCTTGTTTGGACGTGTTCGCGTATGCCGGGTGCAGCACCGAGCTGACAGCGCCGCTGTCCCGCGTGGCCCTTCCGGTCCACACCCATCACGGGGGCTGGGAGGAGCTCCATCCCCCGCTGATGGAGCCTGCGACGTATGCCGTCGACCCACGGCCCTCGGGGCCGCCGTGGCGGTTGTGGGAGGAGGTCGGCCAGGACGCGGCTGCCCGGCAGGGCGTGTACGCACCGGTGTACTCCGTCTCCTTCGGCGCGCGCAACAGGATCGTCATCGCCCCCGGCGACTCCCGGTCCATGGTCTTGATACCCGAGAAGTGCGAGGGCTACTGCCGGGGTGTGGACGGCCGGGCCGGCCCCAACCTGGCGTGCGAGGGGTGCGAGCGGGCCGTAGCGACCCGCATGGACGACTGCGGACTGTGGCAGACGGTGTGGCTGGAGCCCGACGCGGTCGTACGCCGCCCCTCGGGGCTCCCCGCCGGACCGCCTCCCGACTGGGACGCGCTGGAGCGCGCCGAGCACCGCGTCCCACCCGTCGAACCCGACGGGACGTGGAGCCGTCGCTGGGAGGCGGCGGTCGGGGTCGCGCTGGCCCACCTCGTGGCGGCCACCGAGGATTGCCCCGTGATTCTCCCCGCCGGTCCCGTCACCGAACTGCTCAGCCACGCCGTCGGCCAGTACCTGCCGGCCGGACCCGATCCCCGTACCGTGGGGCTGGCCGGCCCGGGAATCCGCACCCCCCGGCCCCGCCCCGACATCCTCCTCGTCCCTTGCCACCCCCTCACCGGCACGCCCTGGCGCCCACCCGGTGACGACACGGCCGTGGTGCCACTGGACAGCGGCGTCTGGGCGTACCTCGCCCACCCGGACGAGACCTCGCCCCTGCCCATGACGGGGATACTCCCGGACGGCGTCCTGCGCGACGACTATCCCTTGCCGCCGCGCCCCTGGCGCCCGCTGACGCCCCACCACCGCGCCTTCACATCCACCCTGGCCGGGCTGCCCGCCATTCGCATACCCCGACTGCGCAGATACCACGATGCCTGCCGATCGTGAACGTCTGACGGGGTGTGTACGGCGCCGGGATCGCAGCGATCCACTCACGAACGCTGAGAGATTGTGCGCGTCAGCCCTCCGCAGGCTGCTTTCGTAAGCGAGAGCGGATCTGGCCAGACCCGCCTGCCCCGGCGTGCCGCGGCCTTGGCCGAGGCTGCGGCACGCCATGCCGCCGGCACTCTGCTGGCTGGAGTTACGCGCCCTTTTGGTTGACTGCCGTGAGGATGCCACCGATCCCCGGACGCACGTCGCGTTGGCCATACAGCAGCTCGCTGAGCGTGCGATATGCGTTGCCGGCGATCTCGATATAAACCGGGAGGCTGCTCAAGGCGTGGTAGACGAAGACCGACAGCGCCGACCAGTTGAGCGTCAAATCCACGCCATAGCTGCCGAGGCAGCTGTACCGGCCACCGGCGGGGTCCGGCTCGGACACTCCGTCTCGGATCGTTTGGTAGATGCGATCGCGGATCCAGTCGAAGCGGACAGCTTCGGAAGTGCCCTGGATGACGTAGGCGAAGTCCGTGCGGCGACTGTCCGCGTTGCTCCGGGTCATGTCCGCGAGCCTGTTCAAGCGACGGTACATTTCCAACAGCGTGTATACGAATTCCTCACGCGCCTGACGGGAGGTCAGGTTGTTGTAATTCTCGCTGTACCCGATAGTACGGAAACCCCCAGCCTCGTGGTAATTCTGCCGGTACGCCCGAGCCAACGGGGACTCGTCACCGGAGTCGGCCCACTGATACCTGACGTTGCCGGCGGCTATACCGACGAGGTACATATCCCTCGTCTGGAAGTACAGCGACAGGGTATGTTCGTCGTGATCGAGGACCTGAACCTCGATGAAACGGCCCGGCCGATCTTCGGTTTCCTGTAGATGATAACTGTTGGCCCCGGATCCGAGACGCCCTTCGGCTGCCGCCAATCCACGGATGTTTTGGATGAGGTTGCGGTAATTTTGCGAACCTAGCTGGGTATGTGTTGTGTATTGCAAATCATCGATGGTCCAGGTAATGATGTTCCAAGTCGATGGTGTGGTGGCGCCGGCCGGTGTGGCGTTGGCGTCCAGCAGCCCGCCCATGGTGAGCAGGGCAAGAAGCAGCACGCCAAGGCGTCTGCCGACGCGGCGCACGGTGGACACTGGATGCACCAAAGCCGAAGGCGGCCCGGGCCGCGTCGTAGGCAGCCGTGGCTCGGGCACGGGCCTCGCTCTTGCGCCCCAGCCCCAGAAGGGCCGTGGCCTCGATCAGTCCGGCCGCGCCGCTCCCGGAATTGCCCGGCCCGTCAGGCAGATTCCGGCGCAGTTCCTTCGCATGCGCCACCTCGGTGAGAGCCTCTTCGTGGCGTCCCTGACCGGTCAGGCTGCGCGCCAGACCGAGCCGCAGAACCACCTGGAGCTCTCCCGTGACGCGGGATTCGGCGAGGGGCCCCTATGTGAACGCGCGCAACGCGAGCGTTTCGGAGGCGAGAGCCATGGCGGCTGCCCGCGATCGAGGGACAAAAGCTGCTCAGCGCAGTACGGCTGCCAGCAGGTCGGTGCCCAGCTCTGCCAGATCGGGCAGATTGAGGGTGTAGCGGATGTAACGCCCCTGCCGCCGGGCCGTGAGCAGGCCCGCGCGGCGCAGGACAGTGAGGTGGCGGGAGACCTCCGGGGTCGACAGGTCCCAGACGTGGGCCAGCTCGCCGGTGGTGTGCGGGCCGCGGGCCAGGGTGCGCAGCAGCCGCAGCCGTACCGGATGCGCGAGCGCCTCCAGCCGGAGGGTGACCGTTTCCAAGGAGACCGGCTCCGCCGGGCTCGGCTCGGCGACCGGGTACTGCAGTACCGGATGCCACCCGGGGGCGTGGACCGCCACCAGGTGGGGGCGGCCGAAGACGCTGGGGATGAAGGTGACGACTCCGGCATCGCGAGCGGCGGTCGTCTTGTCCTGCACCTTGTCCACGATGATGCAGTCGCTGTCCGGTGCCAGGGTGACGGCGCCGGAGACCGAGGCGAGTGCTGCCCCGATGCCGTGGCGCCTGAGCAGTTCGTTCTTCAGGCGCAGGTCGGTGGCGAGCTGCGCGGCGATGCCCGTCCAGGCGGCGTCGAAGAAGGCCTCGGCGCATTCTTCGAGGGTGCGGCGCACCTGCGCCCGCACCGCGGCCGGGTCCGCGAGCAGCCGTTGGGCGAAGGCTTCCTGCTGTGCGCCGCGGGCCTGGGCCACCTCCAGGGCCCGCTCGCGCGCGGTCGTGTCGGTGAGCGGCGACGCCCCGGAGGCCTGGGTCCGGTTGCTGCCGCACGTGGTGACGAGCGCGGTGGTCACATATCTCTCGTCGTCGATCCGGTCCACGTCGTCCAGTTCCTCGGCGAGGGTCGGCCGGGGCCGCGCGGGGATCAGAAAGTCGGCCTGTGAGGCACGCCAGAGGAACTCCGCCTGACCGAGCCGCTCGGTCAGCTCCGGCCGCAGCTCGGCCCGGACGTCCGCGGCCCAGCCGGCGAACTGCGGGTGGTGACCGGGTTCGGCCAGCACGTGCAGCATCGCGGTCAGCTCGGCCAGCGGGGAGGCGGCAAACCGCACCCGCTCGGACGGCAGGCCGCTGATGTCGATCCTCAGCGTCATCCCCCCATCATCACCTTCCGGACCACCCGGCGGCGGCGTCGATTGACGATGTTCATCAACCGACGTGCTTGCCCGGGCGGCCGACCGCAGCGTCTGCGCCATGACATCCCTCACCCGAATCCGGCCACGCGCCCTGGTCCGCGCCTCAGGAGGCCCCCGCTACGCCGTCGCCCTGGCCGTGGACGCACTGGGCACCGGCCTGCTGCGGCCCTTCCTGCTGCTCTACGGCGTGACGGTCCTGAGCCTGTCCGCGCCGGCCACCGGCACCGCCATGGCCGCCGGCATGGCTGCCGGCCTGGTGTGCATGCCCGCGGTGGGCCGATGGCTGGACCGCGGCGCGCGCAGCACGGTCGTGGCGGCGTCGATGCTGGTGCGGGTGCTGGGCGTAGCACTGCTGCTGGCCGCCCCGGCGGGGCACATCTGGCTCTTCGCGACGGCGGCACTCCTGCTCGGCGTCGGCAACCAGGCATGGCCTGCGGCCCACGCCGCGCTCGTGGCCACGGTCGCCCACGGCCGAGAACGCGATACCGCCCTGGCAGCGGCCCACGCCCTGCGCAACGCCGCCCTGGGCGTCGGAGCCCTCCTGGCCACCGTATGCCTGGCCGGCGGCACCACCGCACTGCGGGCGCTGGCAGCGGTCACCGCGCTCGCCTACCTTGCCGCAGCCGCCCTGGCATGGTCGGTCCGCATACACGCACATCCGGCGGGAGCCGCCCCGGCCAAGGACGGGGACGGGGAGAGTCCGTCACGGATGCTTGGGCTGCTGGCCGCCAACGTGGTCTACGTCTTCTGCCTCAACGTCCCCGAGATCGCGCTCCCTTTGATCCTGGTGACACAGTTGCACGCATCTCCGGTGTGGCCGGCGGCCATCTTCGTGGCCAACACGGTGCTGGTCGTCACCCTGCAGGTGCCGGTCACCGTCCTGCTGTCCCGCTTCGCCAGGCGGACCGTGCTGGCGCTCTCCGGCGTGGTGCTGGCCACGTCCTACCTCGGCTTCCTCGCAGCCGCCTCACTGGGACACGGCTGGGCCGCCCCGGCCGTCGCCGCGGTGTCCGTAATCTGCACGCTCGGCGAGATCATCTACGCCGGCAGCGCCACCGCACTGGCCACCGCACTCGCCCCGGACCGCGCCCTGGGACGAGCCCTCGCCCGCTTCCAGCTCTCCTCGGGCTTCGGCCTAGCCGTCTCGCCAGCCGTCATCACTGCTCTCGCACCACTCGGCCCGGCCGCCCTCTGGGGCAGCCTCACGGCCGCGACACTCCTGTCCGCCTCCGCCGTAGCCACCAGGGATGAAGCAGGAACGCGGATAGGAGGGGCGCGGGTCGGCGGTTCCCGGTTCCGGGGGCGAGCAGGCTTGTGAGCTCGGCGACCGCCGCTGGACCGGCGAGCGGGACGCGGTTCTTACCGTGCCGTGCCTCGCCGCGTCTTGCCTTGCCGTGCTGCGTGGGTGCAGCAGCTGTGCGGCACTGAGCCGGGCTCGGCGGGCGTCCGTTCCACCGGCTCCACTACTCCACTCGCCCCGAAAACGCGGTGGTCTTCGAGGACGCCCAGGTCGGCATCGCGGCGGCGCACAAGGCCGGGGCGTCCTGCGTGGCCGTCACGATCACCCAGCCCGCCGCGGCGCTCGCCGACGCGGTCCTCATCGTCCCGACCTCACCCGTGTGACCTGGCCTGTCATCCGGTGAGTGGCGGGAGCGGGCAGCGGCGGACGGCGCTCGCAGCGCATCGGGGTATTGAGCGCGCCCGGATCCAGGTGCTTCTCCATCCCCGTAGCGCTGCACGCAGTCGGAGGGTGACGGCCCGGCACATGTCGCGGCAAGCGCACCGCCTCGGTTTCGAAGGCCCCCGAGTCATGATCGTTTTTGCCGAGGGCCCGCCGTACCGATGATCCCCGAGGCCGCTCTCAGGACTGCCTACGACGGCCTCGAAAGCGCTCGCTGGTGGGCGGCAGCACGGCCGACCCGGCAACGAGCGCTACGGCATCACCCTCGACCACAAGGGCGGCGTACAGGCCGACCAAGTCGCAGCCGAGCTGCGAGCCCTCGCCGACGCCGCCGATACCGAAGCGCACCCCCGCGCTCCCCTGCGGTTCGGCCGACTGGCCATCGAGTACGGGATCAAGCAGTGCCAGGCGCAACAGCGGTGGGCTCATTGGGCACTGGAGCAGCTCGGACAAGCCGAGGCCGCCGTCATGCACCAAGGACCGGGCGGGTCAGCGCCCCGATGAGCCGACGAGCTGCCCATCCGGCGGCGGGGGGGAACGCACTCCGGGTGGCGACGAACCAACCGCCACGACCGCCGCCCGGTCTGTCAGTGCTCACTCGCATCGGAAAGGGGCGAGTGAGCAGATCGAATCGAGTAACCCGAGCAGGTCCCGCTGTGACGCCCGCGACTTCGGTCCCCTCCACAGCGACGGCCGCGGGCCCCAGACGACTTTGCGCAGCACGGCCCCTCGCCCCCGGTCACACGGACGCGCGCCAGCCCGTCGGCGACGCCAAGGATCAAAAGTGCCGTCCGGACACCAGCAGCGGCGCGTCCCGGCCGCCGCCCCGGACCGCGGTAAAGCACCGGCCGCAGGGGCCTGCCAGGCCGAGTCGTCCTTCGTCCGCGGCCCAGAATCCGGCCGCCGTACCGATGCGGGCGAAGACCGTCGCATCGGCTTGCACAGCGCCGTCAACGCAGGGCGACCGCCGCGCTCGTCCGTTCGGTGGCGATCTTGACGGCAAAGCCCGCCAGGGCCGTGCCCATCACATAGCGGTGCAGACGCTGCCAGAGCGGGTGTCGGGCGAAGAATCCGGCAACGGAACCGGCCGTCACGATGAAAAACGCGTTGCCCGCGACCCCGACCGCGATCTGGGTCAGCCCCAGCAGCAGCCCCTGCAGGCCGACATGGCCGCGCTCCGGGTCGACGAACTGCGGCAGCAGCGAGATGTAGAGGATTGCCACCTTCGGATTGAGCAGGCAGGTCAGCAAACCCATCAGAAACAGTTTGCGGGGGCTGTCCTGCGCCAACTCCTGGGGTTCGACCGGGGACCTGCCGCCCGGCCGGACAGCCTTCCAGGCCAGCCAGAGCAGATAGCCGGCGCCGGCCAGCTTGACCGCCAGGTAGATTTCCGGCACCAGCGCGAAGACGGTAGCGATACCGGCAGACACCGCGAAGAGGTAAACCAGGAAGCCGAGGGCAACACCGGCCAGCGAGACCAGTCCCGCCCGGCGGCCCTGGGCGATCGAGCGGGAAACCAGGTAAATCATATTCGGACCCGGTGTGAGCACCATGCCCAGCTCCACCACCGCGATCCCCGCTATTGCTCCCAGCCCGATCACAGCATTCCCTCCGTACACACGTTCGCCTGGACGCAACCTAGCAGCCCAACCGACCACGGCATCGCCACCGAAGCGCAGGCCGCCGCCCGGGAACACGCCGCCAGCCGACCGCAGCCACCGCCTCGGCACAGGCCCGCACCCCAGCGTCCTCCGCCGAGCCTCGACGTCACGTCCGCCGCCTCTCAGGGGCCGGGCTGGGGAACCCCGCGCGTGCGGATGGGGCCGGGCACCGGCCTCGGTCCGGTCCGCCTCCGCAGCCAACGCCAGGTGACCACGCCTATTCCACTTGACCAGCGACCACTTTCGGTGGTCGCTCACCAGTCGCGGGTCGCGATCAGCTCTTCTACGTCCACGTCCGTGAACCCGTAGGCCGACGCGACGAACCAGAAGTCCTCAGCGATCCCCTCTCGTGCCACCGTCTCGATGTCGCTGCCGGCTGCTGCGAACTCTGCCTCCAGGAGGTTGAACTCCTCCGTCGCGGCCTGGCTGAGCGCATACAGAGCCGGCAGGTCCGACGGCTGCTCGGCCTCGATCCGCTCACACATGCGCAGAAGTATCGCCTTGCCCTTGTCGACGATGTGATCCGGGAAGTACGCATCCTCGTACAGCTGCCGCAGAAACGCGTGCCCTGATATCTGGTGGTTTGTGATCGGCATAGCACTCCGTACCCGTAGAAGAACCGGCATGCCGATCATGCACGGCACCACTGACAAGGACGTCGCCTCTGGCTGCCAGAGCCGTCGTCATCAGCGATGACGCAGCGGGCCTAGCCGCCGATGAAGGTGACCGTCTCGGCGAGCGGTGCCCGGTCGATGCGGTCGTGGCGGGCCTCGGGAGCCTCGAACCCGAGGGACATGCCGCAGAAAAGGATCAGCTCTGGCGGGGGCGACACGGCTTCCGTGACGGTCCGGCGGTACACCGACCACGCCATCTGGGGGCAGCTGTGCAGCCCCTCGGCTCGGAGCAGCAGCATGACGGTCTGCAGGTACATGCCGAGGTCGGCCCATTGGGCCGGTCCCATGTCGCGGTCGATGTAGCAGAACAGGGCCGCGGGCGCGCCGAAGCAGTCCCAGTTGGCGGCGACGGCCGCGGCACGCGACCGTCTGTCCTCGCGGGGGATTCCGAGCGCGGAGTAGCGCTGTTCCGCGGCGGCGAATCGGCGCTCCCGGTACGGGGACTTCAGTTCGGGCGGGTGCATCCGGTACTCCCGCTCGTCCCCGGAGTCGCCCGCCTCCACCCGCTCGGCGGTGCGCTTCTTCAGCTGCGCCAGCGGCTCACCCGTCAGCACGTAGACGTGCCACGGCTGAAGATTCGAACCGGATGGTGATCGGGCCGCGGCGGACAATATCCGTTCCAGTGTTTCCCGGGGCACGGGCTCTCCTCGGAACCGGCGCACCGCCCGCCGACTCGCCACTGCCTCGTAGACGTCCAAGACAAACCCCCTCGTGCGTCGCCTTCCAGCCCCACCGGCCACCTGGTGCCGGAGTCCTTTACGGTGATGACGTTCGGCGGCGGGGAGATGTGACCGAATGCGCACGACGGCCTCGCCGTCGTGCGGGCGCAGCGGTGTGGTCGTGCCGGACAGCGCACATGGCGACAGGGGAAGTGCCCTTCCGTCATGCGGTCCAGGAGGCAGATCGACACCTGCGATGGCAAGGCCGCGCACTCACGAATCTCGTCTCCGACGGCTGCGGCGGGACACAGCAGGGCTCAGTTCTCGAAGGAGCTACACCAGTGGTTGAATTCTTCGCAATTGGCCACCAAGTCGAGCAGGTGCCATTCCACTTCTCCTGTGGAGGTGGCTCGCAGTTTTTCAGCCGGATCGATGACAGGCCACCAGGGAATGGTGTCGTCCTCCCCGCCGATGGCCTCATCTGCGTCGAGCCGATCGAGAGCCTCCGCCGGAATTGACTCTCTGGCGGCGTACACCACTGGGTAGCCGCCCGCGGGCGGCAGTGTGGGCGGTTCCTCGGGGACGCACCGCCAGACGAGACCGAGGTTGCGTACGAAAACTTCGCCCAAGTACCAGGCGGCTACCGCAGCAAAGGGGCCGTCACGATGGATGTCTGCTTCGCAACAGTCGACGTAACGGCTCTTGAGAGCGTCTTCGAGGTGGCCGACCGAGTCCAGGCTGAAGTCCCATTCGCCGCCCAGGTCCTTGCACCATATGGGAAAGGCAGCGCGCTGGACTGCCAGCCAGGAGTTCAGTCGGGGGTTGTCGGCCCATTGCGGCCCGTCGATGTCATGCAGCATGCGGCAACCCTAGGACAACGTGCATAAGGGGACGGGTGCTGTGCCGAAGGCGAGTTGGTCCGGGCCGGGCGGCATATTCGATGCGCCGAATGAGCAGCTGATGCGAAGCCATCCCATCCGGCCGGCCAGGCCGTCGATGGCCCGGGCAAGGCCGATCAGGGTGTCGTACGGCGGGCGATGCCCTCGCGCGCGGCGTCCTTGTACGCCACGGCGCTCGCGGCGCCGTGCACGGCGTTGCGGGCCGGCAGCGGACGCAGCCGGATGACGGTGTGCATGAGGCATGAGGCATGAGGGCGGTCTTGCGCCGGGCATCGTCGACTGGTCGTTTGAAACCTACGCAGCCAAGGTGAGGGGTGAGGAGGAGCGGGCCTGGCGACCGGGACGGGGCGGTGGTATAGGCACACCAGTTTCATGTGTGAGCAACACGGGGCCCGGACTTTCGTTCTTCAGCAGATGGGTGATCGGTATCCCCGATGATGAGGACCGCCCGAAGTAACGGATCAACGGATCAGGCAATGCGGGGAGTACACACATGGTCATGGAGGACGGCACACAGCAGGTGGAGTACGCCGCGGGGCGGGTGTGGACGGTGCGCCTGGCCCCGTACGGCCGCCCTTCCGCCGGCGCGGTGAGGCTCTCCTGTTCCCGCCCCGCCTGCGACGACCAGCGTTTCCCCGACGGCGCCGTCGCGGGGCGCAAAGCCGCGGTCGGCCACGTCAACCTGCACCTGGCTCGCATCCGGGAGGGCGGCGGGCCGCGTGGCGGGGCGTGGTGCGCCTGCCGCGCCGCCGACTGCGCATGGCACACCCCCAACCCCGATGCCGGACGCCGGAGCGGGACACGGCCGGTGGCGGCGCGGTGCGGCGGCCCGGTGGTCCTGGCGGTGTCCGCGGACCGGGCCGGACGGCTGTGGCGGATCGCCGAGATGTGCGCGCGTTGCGCGGCCGCCACGCCCGGCTGCCGTGTCCTGGACACAGCGCCGGCATCGGCCCCCGGCAGGCCGGCCGCACAGCAGGAGCCTGTAGGCGGCCCGGGGGCGGGCGATATGGCGGCGGTTTTCTCCGACCACGGCCCCTCCCCCACGGTGGATTCGCCCTCCCCAGCCACCGCCAGGCCGGCGACGGTCCCCCCGGCCCGCGCCGCCTCACCACGTGCGGCGCCCCGGAAGACGAAGCGGTGGGGAAAGATCGCGCAGCGGACCGTGCCGCACGATCTGGAACCCGACGTCCTACGGGTCGAGCTCATCGAGCTCGGGGACGCGTTCCGCGCCTACCAGCGGCGTGCCGAGGCCGACCTCGCCCTCCTGGCCGATCTCCACGAACGCAAGGCCCGCGCCTTCGGACTGTGGGCCGACGTGAGCGACGACGACTCCCTGCGCCACGAAGCCCAGCGCGCCGAGCAGGCCGCGCGGACCACCCGCGAGATGCACCAGAACCGCGGCGGCACGGCCGACGGCGGGCCGGCGGTGGAACGGCTGCTGACCCGCGCACAGGCCGGGCACGCCCGCACCGTGCTGGACTACACCGCCGTCCACGCCCCGCACCGGCAGGCCGAGGTGCACCTGACGGTACTCATGCTCGCCCTGCGGGCCGCGCGGGACGGCATCGGCAACGTCACCGGCCAGGACCTCACCGGCTGGCTGCACGACGACGCCGAGCCGGTGCTGGAACGGCTCGTCGCGGCCGACTGGCTGCGCCTGCCCGGCACCGTCGCCGAGGCGCTGGCCTCCCGGCCCGAGGACGCCACCGCGTTCACCGTTCCCGCGCTGCTGCCCGCGCAGCCCCGCCCGTTCGCCTTCGGCAAGATCACCCGCTCACGGCTCTCCGGCTGGGCCCAGAAGGTGCTGGGTGACCGAAAGATCCGCAAGAAGAAACTGGGCGCCCCGACCCGGCTCCTGGCCCTGTACACCGCCGCCCACACCCGCCCCGACGGCCGCCTCGGAAGCGCCGAGGACGACGGCCTGGACCTGGACCGGGCCGCCGCCTTCTGCGCCCTGCACCCCGACCAGATCCCCGAGCACGCCGGGTTGCTGGTCGGCGCCGACTGGCTCACCGAGGCCGACACCACCGCAGGCTGCCTGCGCGGTCGGCTCGCCGAACGGGTCCGGCCGCTGGGCGGACTGCTGTAGAACGGACTTCACCGCATCGCCCGCCGTACGGCGTCGGCTTCCGGGGCCCGCCGACGGGCGGTGTCGGGCGGCCGTGGGCTCGCTTGCGGTACCAGGTACCAGGTACCAGGTACCAGACGACGGTCGCGGCTACGTCGCCCCGGGGCGGCAGGGCTCGGCGGGTCACTCGCAGAGGGCGGTGTCCAGCAGGTGTGCGGCGTTGTGTCGGCCCTGCTCGGTGGGGCCCGGTTCGGCGGTGACGGCGATGGTGGCGGCGCGGCCGTCGTCGGTGGCGGCCGAGTCGGCCGCGTAGCCGCGGAAGTCGCCGTCGTGCCCCCACATCAGGCCTCCGCAGCTCAGCGGCTGGCTCGACAGGCCGAGCCCGAACCGGGTGCCCTTCGGGTACCCGGCGTCGGCCGGGATCGCCACGGTCGTCCGCATCTGGGCGAGTTGCGCGGGCTTGAGCAGCCGGCCGCCCAGCAGGGCGCCGAAGAAGCGGTTCAGGTCGCTCGGGGTGGCGATCAGCGCGCCGCCGGCCCAGGCCGCGGACGGGTCCATCTCGGTGACGTCCAGCAGCGGCGTGCCGGGCTTCAACGAGACGTAGCCATGCGGGTGGGCGTCGCGGATGCCCTGGTCGCCCGCGGCCGGGAAGTAGGTGTGCCGCAGCCCGATGCGGTCGATCACCCGGCGGGTGATCTCCTCGTCCACCGGCCGGCCGGTGACCTGCTCGATGAGCAGTCCGGCCACCAGGTAGTCGGTGCTGCTGTACCGCCAGCCCGTGCCGGGCGGGAATTCTGCCTTGTGCTGGAGGGCGAGGTCGAGCAGGGTGCGGGGCCTGTAGTAGCGGTGGCGGTTGCTGACCAGGTCGTCCATGTACTGGACATAGTCGGGCAGCCCGCTGGTGTGCTGGAGCAGTTGGCGCACCGTGATGCGGCGGCCGTCGATGCCGTCGCCGCGCAGCAGTCTCGGCAGGTAGGTCTCGACCGGGGCGTCCAGCGCGACCTTGCCCTCGCCGACGAGTTGCAGGACGGCGACGGCGGTGAAGGACTTGGTGATGCTCGCGGCCCGTATCTGTCCGTCGACCGGCGCCTTCGCCCCGGTCCGCAGGTCCGCGACGCCTGCGGCAGCGGCACGGGTGCGCCCGTCGCGGCCGGTGGCGGCGGCCAGTGCGGCGGGGTAGCCGTCCTGGTGCACCAGCCGCTCCAGCCCGCGCTGCACCGGGTCGGCGGCTCGGGGTTGCGCGGCGGAAACGGGCAGGGTGCCCGCCAAGACCAGGGCGGTGGCGGCCGACACGGCCGCCACCGTGATCCGACGATGATGAGAGCGTTTCGACATGGTGGGCCCTTCTCGTGTACGCGGCTGGGGCAGCAGGGACCAGCGTGCTGACACGCGGCCCGGTGCACCATCCGGGCAGCCGCAGGAGCCCTACTGAGGCTGTCCCCACGTCAGTTGCGGGCCTGCCTCTGATCCGGAGGTCGGTCAGGGCGGGGTGGGGCGGCGGACCGTGTGGGCGACGGTCCGGTCCTGTACGGCACTCCCCTGCCGTATGAGACGTCGCTCCTTGGTGGAAGTCGCCGATCAAGGGTCCACGGGCAGGCGCGGGTAGGGTCGCCGCTCGCCACGAAGAAGTCTCCGGGCGCCGCATGGCCTGGGTTTCTTCGTGCGATTTCGTATGGGGCCCATACGCCAGGATTCGCCACCCCGGCACGCTCCTGACCAGGCATCGCGTACTCGCCTCGTATGCGCCACGCCGCATACGCCACCGTTCGCCATACTCGTTCGCCAGGGAAATGTCGACTTTTCCCCGCTTCTGTCGAGCGCGGGATTGGCAGAGCACGGAACTCTGGGGTTACCTCAGAGGGGTCAATATTCTGGGGATACCTCAGTGGGGGCATCGGAGCCGGACTTCCCGCGTACGCGTAAGGCCTGGCTTCGGGATGCAGCCCGAAGCCAGGCCCGTGCGCGGGGACAGGGTGGGTCCGGCCGGGTATGCGCCGGCCGGGCTCACTCGCTCCAGCCAACAACCCGGATCACCCTCGTGCGTCAGAGAAAGCGCTCGACGCACCCCGCGATGGCCGTGACCGCCGTGAGGAACAAGGCGGCCAACTGACCCCAGTCAGTCGGCCGCCGACGCTTTCGGCAACGCCTGCCCTGCTCAGCTGATCGCTCCATCTCGTCCGATCTCCGATCTCTCGTCACCCCAATTCAGCGGGGACCCACCTCACTTGGGCAGGCGTACCGGGAGAGACCACATCGGACACCTGGCAACCTACCGGCTCGCCGGACACGCGATGTGCCATCGCCACCCTTCGCCAGGCCCCGCTAGATGAAGCGCTTGGTCGCCCCGCCGTCTCCGGGCGAGGGGACGGGCAAGGGGGCAGGCAGCTGGACGCTTTGTGCCCTCGTCTGGCCGTCCGTGCCCTCCGCTACGGGAGAGCGAGGCGTTCGCCGAGCATCGCCGCGGCTCCGCACCAGCCGGTGTTGACACCAGTCGGTGTCACGCCAGGGAGTGGGCGAGCTCGCGGAAGCGCCGCAGGAGTGGGTCGCTCGTGCGGCGGGTCGGCCACAGCAGGTGGAGGGCTACCTGTGGAGCGTCCCGCAGGGGCAGGTAGGTGACGCGGGCGTGGGTGTGGGCCTGGGCGGCTGAGGTCGTGGTGGAGCCGATGCCGCGGCCGGCGGCGATGATGGCGAGCCATTCGTCGTAGCTGCCGCATTCGACCACCCGCGCGGGCTGCTTCCCCGGCGGCCAGTCACCCGGGCTCGTCGCTCCGCTGACGGTGTTGACGACCAAGGGGTGCGCGGACAACTCCGACCAGTTCAGCTCATCGCCGGCCGTCAGCGGTGATCCGGCGGGAACCGCGGCCAGCCGGTCCTCTTCGAACAGCAGCGTGCCGGTGATTCCGGAGGCGTGGACGTCGCCGCGTACCAGTGCGGCGTCGACATCACCCGAGTGCAGGGCGGCGACGATGTCGTCGCGCCGCAGGAGGGTCACCCTCGCGCCGGTGGCGGTTTCGAACGCGCCCAGCAGGTCGCTGGTCCACGGATCGGGCAGTGCCCACTGGAAGCCGACCCGCAGCCCCGCGTGCCCGCCCGCGGCGGCCAAGGCCGCGTCGAGGTCACGCAGTACACCGCTCAGCCGCTCGAACAGCTCGCCGCCCGTCTCGGTGAGTTCGACGCCGTGCGGTGTACGGTCCAGCAACCGCGTACCGACCGCCTCCTCCAGCTGCTGGACCGTGCGGGACAGAGCCGGCTGAGTGATCAGCAGTTCGCGGCTCGCGGCCGTGAACGTACGCCGTGCCACGACCGTGACGAACGCGCGCAGATGCCGCAGCTCTACCTCCATGACCCGCAGCCTAGGGGAACCCCAGCCGCTATGCCCACCGCGCATAGCGGGACAGTGACCGGCATTTCCCTCGCGCATTGCGGCTTCCTACCGTGGAATTCAAGGGATAACCGACCAGGAGAGGACGGGGATGCGACATGCCGTCGTTCACCGGCTGGATCGTGCGGGACACCGCGGACGGGCCGCGCGCGAAGTTCGAACAGGTCGACACCGAGATGCTGGACGATCTCGACACCAGCGTGCGGGTGCACTACTCCAGCATCAACTACAAGGACGCTCTCGCTCTGCAAGGCCGGCCCGGCGTGGTTCGCCGCCATCCGCTCGTTGCCGGCATCGACGTCACCGGGGAGGTGCTCGCTTCCCGGCACCCCCGTTGGCGGGAAGGTGACATGGTCACCCTGGACGGCGCCGGGCTCGGTGAAGAACTGCACGGCGGGCTCGCCGACCTTGCCGTGGTCAACGGGGACGACCTCGTCCGCGTACCCGATCCGTTCGGCCCGCGGCAGGCCGCGGCGATCGGCACGGCCGGGTTCACCGCGGCCCTCAGCCTCCTCGCGCTCGAACGGCACGGTGTGGGCCCCGAGAACGGCCCGGTGCTGGTGACGGGTGCCGGTGGCGGCGTCGGCTCGATCGCCGTCGCGTTGCTCGCCGGAGCCGGTTACGAGGTGATCGCCGCCACCGGGCGCCCCGACTCGCTCGCCGAACGACTCACGGCCCTGGGAGCCGCCCACATCGTCGACCGGGCGGAGCTCACGTCTCCCGGCAGGCCCCTGGGCAAGCAGCGCTGGGCGGGCGCGGTCGACGCGGCCGGGGGACGTGTCCTCTCCGGTGCCCTGGCCGGCCTTCAGCACTCCGGCGTCGCCACCACCTGCGGGCTCGCCGCGGGCGCCGAGTACCCGGGCAACGTCCTGCCGTTCATTCTGCGCGGCATCTCCCTTGTCGGGATCGACTCGGTCCGCACCCCCGTCAGCCGTCGCGAAGCGGCCTGGCAGTGCCTTGCGCGCCACCTCCGCCCGGCGCTCCTCGACACCGTCACCCGCCTCGTCCCGCTCACGGGCGCCCAGGAAGCGGCAGCCGAACTCCTCGCCGGGAACGGCACCGGCCGCATCGTGGTCGACGCGATCCAGCGGGCCTGAGAACTCCGGCAAGGGAAGGAAGAGGCCGCCGAGGGAGGAAGAGAGGAAGAAGTGAGCACCACACCCAGGAAAGCAGGCGCGTTCGACGAACTCATGGCACTGCGCGACGGTCCCCGACCAGCCGCCGGCGAGGTCACGATCACCGGGTCGGATCCGCTCTTCGCCTCGCCGTTCCGGATCGGCGGGACGCTCGCCGACGCGCTGGCGGCCCGCGCGGTCGCGGCCAACGATCTGTGGCAGCTGCGCACCGGCCGCCGCCAGAGGATCGCGGTCGATGTGCGCGCCGCGGCCGCGACCGCCCTCGGCGGCGAGGACATGACACTCGTCCGCGGTGCCGACGGCGCGTACCGGCCCGCGCCGCTGTCACCCGACGTCGAGCACATGGTCTCGCTCACGCAGCCCTGGCAGACCGCCGACGACCGCTGGTTCCTGCCGCACTTCAATCTTGCGCACCTCGAACGACGGGTACTGGAGGTGCTGCACTGCGATCCCACGCCGGCGTCGGTCCGAGCGGCAGTGCGCAGGTGGAAGGCGGACGACCTCGAAGAGGCCGTCGCCGCCGCCGAGGCCTGCGGCGGGGTCGTACGTATGCCGGAGGAATGGCGGGCGCACCCGCACGGCGTCCACCTCGCTTCGCGCCCGGTCGTGGAGATCACGAAGATCGGCGGCAGCGCCCCCGAGCCCCTGCCCGGCGGTGCTCGCGGCACCGAGCCGCTGTCCGGGGTGCGGGTGCTCGATCTGACCCGGATCCTCGCCGGCCCGACCGCCGCGATCAGTCTGGCCGAGCACGGGGCGGACGTGCTGATGGTGACCGCACCGCAGTTGCCCCAGGTGCCGCCTTTCGTCCGCGACACCAGCCACGGCAAGCGCAGCACCTACCTGGATTACACCAAGGCGGAGGAAGCGGCCCGGCTGCGCGCGCTGGCCGCCGTCGCCGATGTCTTCGTGGAGGGATACCGTCCCCACCACATGGAGGCGCACGGCTACGGCCCCGACGACCTCGCGGAGCTTCGCCCCGGTGTGGTGTACGTGAGCGTCAACTGCTTCGGCTCGGGTGGGCCTTTCGGGGCGCGTGCGGGCTGGGACCAGGTCGCACAGGCCGTCACCGGCACATGCGCCGTCCAGGGAGACGCGACGAACGACGGCCGACCACAGCTGACGCCGGTGTACCTCTGCGACTTCCTCACCGGATTCCTGGCCGGCTACGGTACGCTGCTCGCGCTCGCCCGGCGCGCACGCGAGGGCGGCTCGTACCACGTGCAGGTCTCTCTCTGCCAGTCCGCGACGTTCCTGCAACGCCAGGGTCTGGTGGACGACTTCGCCGGGGCCCCGGGCCGCCTGACCACCGACGAGTTCGAGCGCTACGCCGTAACCGACGACGGCACCGTCTACGGCGATCTCAAAAGCCTCGGCCCCGTCATCCGGATGAGCGAAACCCCGCCGAGCTGGTCGAAGACCACCCCTCGACTCGGCAGTTCCCGACCCGAGTGGCTGCCACGCTGAGAGGAACACGGGGAGGGGTGCTGGGAGGGATGTTGAGAGGGCCTTCCCTCTCTCCTGGAAGTCGTGGTTGGCGGTTCATTCCGCCGTGGCGGACTGCATCACATTGGGCGTGAGAGAAGGCGGCCCCTGAGGCAGGGGCCGCCGCATTACTCCTACCGCTGTACGCGACAGCCCGTCACACTCGGACGCCCGACCATTTCACGGGCCTGGCCAGGGACGAATTGAAGGAAGAGCAGTAGGCGTAGGAAGTGGTTCCCGAAGCCGAGACCGCGCCTCGCGCGGTCCGGCCATTCTTGCACTTGGCCTTTGCGTAGAACGCGCTTCCGGTGCACTTGACGCCTGCCGTGTTGCTGTCATGCCAAACAAGCCGGCCGATGCTGCGCTCGATGGTCCAGCGCCGCGGAATGATCGCGAAGCCGCGGCGGGCGGGCGACGGGCTGGACATCGATGCCGAGCCGGGGGCCGTGATCGCTGGGAGTACCGCGCGGGGTCGGCCTGGCGAGGGGCGCAGGACCACCGACCGCCCCGTCCTGGGAGGAGCCAGGAGGCGGCGGAAGGAAACACGCCTCTGTCGTCACGCTTCCGGCCGACCGGCTCAGCGGTCCCTTTTGCCTTGAGCCAACGGTCAGCCCAAACCCCAACAGGAAGCGGCGGGACAGGACCACATACTCAGTGAGAACCCGTCTTCGAACCTCTGTTGACTTCTCGCGCGCGCCACGAGGGAGAATCTCGTACTCACAGAACCCTCCGCGCGCAGTGGCCCGTCAGCGGTCACGCCAAGAGCTTTCGGGTGCTCCGCGCGCCGTGTCTGTGCGCCTTTGCGGGATGGGCCGGGGGGCGGAGCATAACGGGTACCGGGCGGACCGGAGTTCCCTTCACAGCCGCAGGCGCCGTGTTCCGGCCGAGTTTCTGCTGAGGAGGACCTGCATCGGTGTTAGCGACACTCATCACTGCCGCCGTAGCGATCGTCGCCACCCTGCTGGGTTCAGTCGTCAGCGGCCGTTTTCAGGAGCGCGCCGCGGAGCGCGCGGTGCGCGCCACCCACGATGCGACCCTCCGCCGCGAACAGCTCAGGGCGGTCACGGAGCTGGCCTGTGCGGTCAGCACCCACCGCACGGCGATCTGGAAGCGGGGGGACGCCGTCCTCCAGCGCGCCAGCGACGAGCGGATCGATGAACTGCGCACCACGGGACATGACACTCGCGCCCTGGTCGCCCACCCGCTGACCGCGCTGCGCGTCCTCATCGAGGATCAGGGCGTGCGCGCCGCCGCAGACCGCATGATCGCGCTGACCTACCAGATGCACGGTGCGTGGTCCAGCAGGGACGGACTGACTTCGGCACGCTTGGCCGCGGTGGCCGCGCATGATGCTTTCGTGGACATCGCCGGCCGCTACGTTCGCAGCCCGGTATAGGCGACGCATCGGCTCGATCCGCAAAGCACCGTCCCCACTTTGAACTGGATCTTCGTCTCGTCCAGTACGAGCTGCCGGTCCCCGGCCACCAGTTCCTCGTACCGCTGCATCGGCGCCCACCTGGCACGCACCCAGTTGAGCGTGGGCTGGAAGTCCTTCTCGACCACCTCCCCCGGCTCCGCCTGACGGGGCAGCCCCCACGCGGGAGGACCGCAAGCCCGCCCGGTCACCGCTCACCCTGCCGGTGATCTGGTGACGCCCCTTCGAGCGCAGGAACGGTTTCCCGCCGGATATCACTTGTGAGTGCCGGGGTGCGCAGTGCCTGCTGATGAGGGCGGGCGCGCCTGCCACACCCGTGCGTCACCATGCGTTACGAATGCATACGCAAAGTGATCACGTCTGACCTTTGGTGCAGTCTGCCCACTCGGCGTCAGGCGGGTTATCTCATGGATCGAAAGAGGTAGTCGATGACTGTCGAGACGAGCCCATCAGCGGCCGCGCAGGCGCAGGAACAAGCGCAGGAGCAGCTCAGCCTCAGCACGGCGGCGGCGCGGAACCTCGCGACCACCACCAAGTCCGAACCCCAGATGCAGGGGATCAGCTCGCGGTGGCTGCTGCGGAAGCTGCCGTGGGTCAACGTTCCCGGTGGCTCCTACCGGGTGAACCGGCGCCTGTCGTTCACCGTCGGGGACGGCAAGGTGACGTTCGAGAAGAGCGGGGCCAAGGTGCGTGTCATCCCGGAGGAGCTGGCGGAGCTGCCGCTGCTGCGGGGATTCGACGACCACACGGCATTGGGCGCGCTGGCCGACAAGTTCACTCAAAAAGAGTTCGAACCCGGTCAGATCATCGTGCAGCAGGACCGGAAGGCCGATCACGTCTTCCTCATCGTGCACGGCAGGGTGGACAAGGTCAGACCCGCGAAGTACGAGGGCGAGGCGATCGTGGGCCGGCTGTCGGACGGCGACAGCTTCGGCGGCAACGCGCTGGCGGGGGCGGACGGCAAGTGGGACTTCACGGCCCGCGCAGCCACCGCGGTGACGGTCCTGACGCTGCCGCACAGCGCGTACAAGACGGTTGCCGGCCAGTACGAGGCGTTGCGGTCGCACGTGGACAAGCGCAGCACCGACGCGCGGAAGCCGACGAACAAGACCGGTGAGGCCGCGATCGAGTTCCTGTCCAGCCACCAGGGCGAGCCGACGCTGCCGACCACGTTCGTGGACTACGAACTCGCTCCCCGCGAGTACGAGTTGAGCGTCGCGCAGACGGTGCTGAAGGTGCACAGCCGGATCGCCGACCTCTACAACCAGCCGATGAACCAGACGCAGCAGCAGCTGCGTCTGACCATCGAGGCGCTGCGCGAGCGGCAGGAGAGGGAGCTGGTCACCAACCCGGAATTCGGGCTGCTCCACAACACCGACTTCGACCAGCGCATCCCGGCCCACTCCGGTCCGCCCACCCCGGACGACCTCGACGACCTGCTGAGCATGCGCCGTGGGACCAAGTTCCTCTTCGCCCACCCGCGTGCCATCGCCGCCTTCGGCAAGGAGTGCAACAAGCGCGGCCTCTCCCTCAGCAGCGCCGATGTCGACGGTCACCACATTCCCGCGTGGCGCGGCGTGCCGATCCTCCCGTGCGGCAAGATCCCGGTCTCGGAACACCAGACGTCGTCGATCATCGCCATGCGAACCGGCGAGGACGACCAGGGCGTCGTCGGCCTCTACCAGACCGGCCTGCCCGACGAGGTCGAGCCCGGACTCAACGTCCGGTTCATGGGAATCGACGAGAAGGCGATCATCTCCTACCTCGTCAGCACCTACTACTCCGCCGCCGTTCTCGTCCCGGACGCCATCGGCATTCTCGAAAACGTCGAGGTGCGACCGCGTGACTGAGCGCCCGGTTCGGCGAGTGAAGGAGGGCTGAGACGGTGTCGTCGCTGTCCCGGATGTTCACCGCTCCCGCCACCCATGAGGTCACGGACCAGGTGAGCGCCTCACCGGCCGATCCGGCCGGCCCCGGGGAACGGGAGCCGACCGCCCCGCCGCTTGAGCCGACCGCCCCGCCGTCCGAGCCGACGCCCCCGCGGCCCGGCCCCCCGGAGAAGCAGTCCGCGGCGTGGCTTCCCTGCGGCCCCACCGGCTTGGGCACATCAGCGGCCAGGGCCCTCCTGCCGCCGGCAGCGGACCGGGACGAGTCCGCTCCCTCCCCCACGGCCGGGCCCCGCGCCGGTGACCCGATCCCGGGGCTGTACTGCCCGCCCGCCGTGCCGGCCGACCCGGCCAAGGTCGCCGAGGTGGACCGGCGACTCGAAGCCTGGGCCCATGAACTCGATCTGTTCCCCCCTGAATGGGCGGGGGATTTCGCCGGGTTCCAGGTCGGCCGTGCGGTGGTCCTGCAACACCCGGGCGCCATCAGCCTGGAGCGCCTCGTCGTCGCGGGCAAACTGCTGGTGGCGGAGAACGTCGTCGACGACTGCTACTGCGAGGACTACGGCGGGTCGCCCATCGGCCTGGGCGGCCGGCTCATCATCGCGCAGAGCGCCCTGGACCCCCTGCACACCGCGGACTGCTACCAGCAGCAGTGGAACGAGGGCCTGGGCGCGGACGCTCCGCTGCGTTCCTACGCCGACGCGATGCGGGCCTTCCGGGAGGTCGCCACCCCCAGCCAGGTCACCCGGTTCGTCCACGACATGGCGCGCCTGCACCTGGGGTATCTCGCCGAGGGCGCCTGGGCGCAGACCCATACCACCCCGCCGGTGTGGCGGTACCTGGTGATGCGGCAGTTCAACAACTTCCGCCCCTGCCTGTCCATCGTGGACGCCGTGGACGGCTACGAGATCCCCGAGCCGCTCTACTCCCGCCCTGAGGTCCAACGCGTGACCGCGCTGGCCTGCAACGCCACCACGCTCGTCAACGACCTGTACTCCTTCACCAAGGAGATGGCCGTCGACGAGCACCATCTGAATCTCCCGGTGGTGATCGCCGCCGAGGACGGCAGAGGCCTCAAAGAGGCGTATCTGAAGGCCGTCGACATCCATAACGAGATCATGCACGCCTTCGAGGACGAGTCCTCGGCCCTGGTCGCCGGAAACCCGGTCCTGGCCCGCTACACCACCGGTCTCGCCGCCTGGGTCGCCGGCAACCACGAATGGCACCACACCAACACCTACCGCTACTCCCTGCCGAACTACTGGTGAGAGAAGGCATTCGCATGACCACCACAGCGCACCGCGGCAGCGCGGCATCGGCCCCGGCCATCAGCCCGTACCAGAAGTCGGTGGCCGACTACTGGAACCACGAGCGGAACGCCGTCAATCTCCGCCTGGGCGAAGTCGACGGCTTCTACCATCACCACTACGGCATCGGCACTGTCGACTGGAGCGTCCTGGAGGGCCCCGAGGCCACCCGCGACGAACGCACCATCGCCGAACTGCACCGCCTGGAGAGCGCCCAGGCCGACTTCCTCGCCGACCACCTCGACGCCGTCACCCCCGACGACCGGCTCCTGGATTCCGGCTGCGGCCGGGGCGGCGGCAGCCTGGTCGCCAACAAGCGGTTCAACTGCCGCGTCGACGGGATCTCCATCTCCGAGACCCAGGTGGCCTTCGCCACCGCACAGGCCGAGAAGCACGGCGTGGACGACAAGGTGCGCTTCCACGTCAAGAACATGCTCGACACCGGCTTCGAGACGGGCTCGTTCCGCGCCATCTGGAACAACGAGTCCACGATGTACGTCGACCTGTCGACTCTGTTCGCCGAATACGCCCGCCTCCTCGCGCGCGGCGGCCGGTACGTCACCATCACCGGCTGCTACAACGACACCTACGGGCTGCCTTCCCGCGAGGTCTCGACGATCAACGCCCACTACATCTGCGATATCCACCCCCGCTCCGCCTATTTCAAGGAAATGGCGAACAACCGGCTCGTGCCGAGCGGCGTGGTGGACCTCACCGCGGCCACCATCCCGTACTGGGAGCTACGCGCGAGGTCCTCGTTGGCCACGGGCATCGAAGAGACGTTTCTGACCGCGTACAAGAACGGCAGTTTCCAGTACCTGCTGATCGCCGCCGACCGGATCTGATTCCGTCGACCGCTCGCGGGGGTGGGGCCGGGGCCTGCTCCGCGAGAGGAAACGACGCTTGCGGCAAGGTCTTGTTCGTTGACCGCACCGGCGCGACCGCGGGGCGGCCATCAGGCTGCGCCCCGCGATCGCGCCGCGGCCCCGAGAAGGGCATCAGCTCGGCATGTACCACTTCATGTAGGAGTTCGAGTCCGAGAAGACACTGGTGTACGCGTTGCCCTGCATGTTGGAGTCCAGGGCGCGCCTGTTCTGGTAGTTGATCAGCGCATACACGTCTTGCATCAGGTACTTCTGCTCCCACCACTGCCGGGAGTCTTCCGAGTCACAGGGTTTGGCGAGCACCCGGTCGCTCCCCGATCCCCCGCCGGTGAGACAGAGACCGGTCTTGCTGCTCTGCAGCATCATGCCCTTGGGCCCGTCGTGGGACTGCCAGCGCTGGTAGGGGTTGTTCGCGCCGCAGCCGTTGCTGTTTCCTCTGGTGTAGACGGCCCCGCCGGCATCGCCGTCGAGACAGTATCCGGTCTGCCAATTGGTGATCCCGCCGGCCGAGCCCTGGGCACGCGGGGCCGCCGCGGCCGCCGGCGTCTGCGCGGCCATGACGGTCATACAGGCCGCGGCGACCAGGGCGCCGACCACGCCGGTCTTCTTTTTCACTGAGATCTTCACTGATTGCCTCCAGGTGGATTCGTCGACCCGCCGAAGCGGGGTTTGCAGGGGTGGGGAATCGTGGTGCGGCCTGTCCGCACCGGCCGGCTCGGCGCTGGTTTTACAGCGCGGGGAAGGGGGCGAGCGCCGGCCTGTTTCCGCCGCCGTCACGGATTTCGCGGAAGTTGTTGTACGTGCGGTTGTCGACTGTCACCGCGACGCGTCGTGTCCGGAGCGGATAACGGCTTCGATGCGGCGCCGGATCCAGCCGAAGCGGGCGGATTCAGCGGTGGCGCCGTTCAGAGTGGTCCACCGCTCCGTGGTGTCCGCGTGAGCCGGTGCCGCGTTGCCGCTCAGCAGCCCGCACGTGGCGAAGAGCGCAAGCCACAGCACCCCGAGCCGTCTGCCGAGGCGGCGCACTGCGGATTGCGGATGCATCGAAGCTCTCCTTTCTCTACGTCCGTACGGGGACCGGCACGCCGGAGACTCTGCGACAGCAGGCAATGGCGTCCCGTCGTCAGAATTCCAACGATGTTGCAATGTCGGGCAGTTGGCCTGAAAGCGGCATTCTCTTCCCGGCCCGGCGGTGGCAGGCCGCCGCGGATCGGCCCACGGGCATCAGAGGCAGAAAGGTCTCCCTCCGGCCTCGGACCGTCCCGCGTCCTGCCCCGACGTCCTGACGCCCTCAGCCAACCCGACGGAACGCGGGCGTAACAGGAAGTTTCACCTGCAAAAGTAATGTCCTGCATACTTCTGCAGGTGGGGTTCGGGGTCCGACGGGACCACGTCAATCAGGGGGCACGTCAGCAATGGGCACCGCTACACCGGCCACCGGCGACTTCGGCGCGCTCCTGAACAGCCTGCGCCGGAGTGCCGGGCTCACCCAGGAGGAGCTGGCGCACGCCGCGGGGGTGAGCGTGCGGGCGCTGTCCTACATGGAACGCGGACGCTCCCGCGGGCCGCAGCGCCGCACCGTGCGAGCCCTGGCCACCGCTCTACGGCTGGACGCCGCGGGCGCGGAGGAGCTGGAACACGCCGCGAGTCTGGGCCGCCCCCGTACCACCACCGGGCCCGCCGACGAAGCGGACGTCGCGCCGGGGACAGAACCCACCGCGCACCACAGCCTCGCCCTGCCCCGCGACCTTCCCGACTTCACCGCCCGCGGCCCCGCCCTGGAGCGGCTGCTCGCCCTGGCCGAAAACCTCGACCCCGCCCGGCCGCCGGTCGCCGTGGTCTGCGGGCAGCCGGGCCTGGGCAAGACCGCCTTCGCCGTGCACGCCGCCCACACCCTCGCCCCGCACTTCCCCGACGGACAGTTCGCCGTCGACCTGCGCGGCATGGACACCCAGCCCGTCCAGCCGCGCGAAGCCCTCGCCCGGCTGCTGCGCGCCCTGGGCGTGGCCGACGCCGCCGTCCCCACCGGCACCGACGACCGCTCCGGCCTGCTCCGCTCCGTGCTGCGCGAGCGGCGCGTGCTGCTCCTGCTCGACAACGCCGTCGACGAGGACCAGGTCCGGCCCCTGCTGCCCGGCCACGGCCCCTCGCTCACCCTGGTCACCAGCCGTCACGCCCTGAGCGGCCTCGAAGCCGTCCACCGCGCCGAACTCGCCCTGCTGCGCCGCGAGGAAGCCGTCGAACTGCTCACCCGCATCATCGGTCCGGAGCGCGTACGCCGAGAAGCCCAGGCCGCCCGTGACCTCGCGGAGCTGTGCGGACATCTGCCGCTGGCCGTACGCATCGCCGGCCAGCGCCTGGCCTCCCGCCCCGGCGAGCACCTCGCCAAGCTCGTCACGCAACTCGCCGCCCACGAGCGCCGCCTCGACGCCCTGCAAGCCGGCTCCCTACAGGTCCGGACCGCCTTCGCCCTGTCCTACCGGCAGCTGGACCAGGCCGCCCGCACCGTCTTCCGCCGCGCCGCCCTCGCCGACGGCCCGGACTTCAGCCCCCGCACCGCCGCCCTCCTGGCCGGCCTGCCCCTGCGCGAGGCCGCCCGGTGTGCCCAGGTCCTCGCCGACGCCGGTCTCTTCCAGCCCCACCCCACCGCGGATCGCTACCGCTTCCACGACCTCCTCCACCTGTTCGCCACCGAACAGCTCGCCGAGGAGGACCAGCCCGCCGACCTCACCGCCGCCCGGGACCGCACCGACGCCTGGACGCTCGGCCGTGCCGCCGCCGCGGCACGCCTGTTCAGCACCGGCCCCGACGGCGACAACGAACCCCACCCCAGCGACTTCGACGGCGAGCCCGACCACACCGGCCCGGACGACGATCACGGCCCGGCGAACGCACCCTGGGATCACGCAGAGGCCCACGCCTGGCTGGAAGCCGAACGGGCCCAGTGGCTCAAGGCCCTGCACCGCGCCCACGCCGCCGGCCGGCACCGCCAGGCCCTCGACACCGCCACGGCCATGCACTGGTTCTCCGACCGGACCTCGCACTGGGAGGAGTGGGCCGAGGTCTTCGGACTCGGCGTCGATGCCGCCCGCGCCACGGGCAGCAGGCGCGACGAGGCCGTCCACCTCAACTACCTGGCCTGGGCCCACAGCACGTGCCGCCATGACCACACCACCGCCCTGTCCACCGCGCGGGCCGCGCTCGCCACCGCACGCACCATCGACGACCGGCTCCAGACCGGCTGGGCCCTCTACTACGCGGCGAGCGCGCTCATCGGACTCGACCGCGCCGAGGAGGCCACCGCCCACCTCCACGAGGCCGCCGACAACCTCGCCGGCCGGACCGACACCCACAGCCGTCTCGCCGAACTGTCCACCCTCAACACCCTCGGCCGCCACCTGCGGCGGACCGGGCACGCGGCCGAGGCCCTCGCCGTGCACCGGCGCAGCGAAGCCCTGTGCGGAGGAAACTTTCCCGCACGGTCGAAGGAAGTCCTCGGCACCTACCTGGCAGCGACCCGCATGCACATCGGCAACGACCTCGCCGCCCTGCGCCGGTGGAACGAGGCCGAGGCCCCGCTGCGCCAGGCGGTCACCGCCTTCGAAGCGGCCCGGATGTCCAACTGGAGCGAACCGGCCCGCCTCGACCTCGGCATCGTCCTGCGCCACCTCCACCGCACCGAAGAGGCCCGCGACACCCTGACCGCCGCCCACCAGGGCCTCGCCCGGCTGAATCACCCCCGCCGGCTCGAAGCCGCCGCCCAACTGCGCCGGCTCGACGACCTCGCGGGCCGTGGCCCCGCCGCCGCCCACGCATCGAGCCAGTAGCCGTGCCGGGCAGACCCCCTTGCCCCATACCTCCGTATTCGTCACGTAATGGGGCCCGAATGCGGCCTGGGCGCCCGTGCCGGAAGGGCTCGGAGTGGGGCGGTCAGTGGCGGCACCCAGGAGCACTCCTGTCATCACAGGTCACAAGGCACGTCGTAGGCGCCGGGTCCCGAAGACGATCACGGCCCGGGAGATCCGGCTTCGCAGCTTGCGCACAAATTGCACACTTCCCCCTCTTCATACTCGCCCCGATGCTCTAGATTGACCGTGCTTCAGGTGTTCGGCCCCGAAGCAACCAATAATGATCTATAAATCCGGCGCCACACACAGCCAGCAGTCGCGTCCCGGGCGCCAGACGCGGGGTGATCGGTTCTCGGAGCCCGACAGGGGCCTTGGGTGCGGGGAGCACCCGGGGTTTCGCCGGGTTCCCACGCACTTCGGGAGTCCGGCCGGGCCTGCGAGTACGCAGCGCCGGGTCGGGTTGTCCAGGTAGCGCCGACACAGCGGGATGCCACCGGGGGCGGGGGCCTCCCGAGGGAGGGGACAGCGCGGCGCGGGAGGCGGGGCCTCCCGAGGGGAGGAAGGCGCGGCGCGGGAGGCGGGGGCCTCCCGGTGCGAGGAACAGTGCTGGGCGAACACGTCGAACCACTGGCGACCGGGGGGATTCTGTGCAGCAGGGGGGATTAGTCAACCCGTTTCCGTCGGCGCGCGGGCGTCTGGCGAACGGGGCGAGCAGCCAGCCCGCGATCGACTGGGAGCAGCGGTACCGCCGTACCGTGATCACCAGCGATACGGTGGCCACCGCCTTCGTGGCGGCGGCGATCGGCATCTTCTTCGGGGCCCGGGACGCGGCCAACTGGCACGAGAAATGGGGAATTCTCGCCTTCGGCACCGAACTGCTGGTGCTGGGAGCGCTTGCGGTGAGCCGGGCGTGGGCTCCGGCCGTGCTCGGCCAGGGCGCGGAGGAATTCCGCCGGCTCGGCCGCTCGCTGTTCGCGGCGGCCGTCGTGCTGGCGCTCGGCGGGATCGCCCTGACCTCGCGCAACATCAAGCTCTGGATCTTCGTCGCGATCCCCGCGATCGGGCTGATCACCATGACCGCGCGGTATCTGCTGCGGCTGTGGCTGCACAGACAGCGCAAGGAAGGGCGGTGCCTGAGACCGGTGCTCGCGGCCGGCAGCCCGGCCACCGTGCGCGATCTGATCGCCCGGGCCCGCAAGTTTCCGCACCTCGGGTGGCGGGTGGACGCGGTGTGCACGACGGACGGTCTCGGGCTCGGCGGTGACCAGCTGGACGGAGTGCCGGTGGTCGGCCGGCTGACGGACGTCGCCGGCCATGTACGCCGCGGCGGCTACCGTGTCGTCGCGGTCACGCCGGACCCGCACTGGTCGCCGGACCGGCTGCAGCGGCTGGCCTGGAACCTCGAAGGCAGCGATGCCGAGATGGTCGTGGCTCCCGTCCTGATGGAGGTGGCCGGCCCGCGGCTGCACGTCGACGCGGTGCTCGGGATTCCGCTGCTGCGGGTCAGCATGCCGACCTTCACCGGGGGCCGCCGGGCGGTCAAAGAGGTGGTCGACCGGCTGGGCGCGGCGATCCTGCTGATGGTGTTCGCGCCGCTGATGGCGCTCGTCGCGCTGCTCGTCCTGACGGACAGCCGGGGCGGGGCGGTCTACCGCCAGCGCAGGGTCGGCAAGGACGGCCGCGAGTTCACCATCTTCAAGTTCCGCACCATGATCGTCGGGGCCGACGCGGCACGTGCCGGGCTGGCCGACCGCAACGAGGGTGCCGGACTGCTGTTCAAGCTGCACCGGGATCCGCGGGTGACCCGGGTGGGGGCGGTGCTGCGCCGGTACTCGATCGACGAGCTCCCGCAGCTGTTCAACGTGGTCACCGGATCGATGTCGCTCGTCGGTCCGCGGCCCCCGTTGCCGGAGGAGTGCGCCGCGTACGACCCGGACATCCGGCGCCGGCTGCTGGTCAAACCGGGGCTCACCGGCCTGTGGCAGATCAGCGGCCGCAGCGACCTGCCGTGGGAGGAGGCGGTCCGCCTCGATCTGCGGTACGTGGAGGACTGGTCGCTCGCCCTGGACGCGGTGATCTTGTGGAAGACGCTGCGTGCGGTGCTCTACGGCCAGGGGGCCTACTGATGCGCGGGGGGCTGCGACACGGCGGTCCCTCCGGCGCGCGGACCGCAGACCGGGAGGGTCTGCCTGGGGGGAGGGACGGGTCATGAAGGTCGGCGTTTTCGGGCTCGGCTACGTGGGCTGCGTGTCGGCCGCGTGCCTGGCCGGCATGGGGCACGAGGTCATCGGGGTGGACGTGAACCAGGTGAAGGTCGACCTGGTCAACGGCGGCAGGGCCCCGGTGGTCGAGGAGCGGATCGGCGAGCTCGTCGCCGAGGCCGTGCGGACCGGGGCGTTGCGCGCCACCGGCGACGTCCGCGAAGCGATCATGGACAGTGAGGTGTCGCTGGTCTGCGTGGGCACGCCGTCGGAGCCCAACGGCAGCCTGTGCACCACGTACCTGGAGCGGGTCACCGAGCAGATCGGCGCCGCGCTGGCCGGGCGGGGTGGGCGGCACACCGTCGTGTTCCGCAGCACCATGCTCCCGGGCACCTGCCTGAACCTGCTGGTGCCGATCCTGGAGAAGCACGTCGGCGGCACGGCCGGGGCGGACTTCGGGGTCGCGGTCAACCCGGAGTTCCTGCGCGAGGGCACGAGCGTGCGGGACTTCTTCGACCCGCCCAAGACCGTCGTCGGCGAACTCGACCCGGCGAGCGGTGACGTGGTGACGGCGCTGTACGACGGCTTGCCCGGCGAGGTGTTCCGGGTGCCGGTCCCGACGGCCGAGGCGATCAAGTACGCCGACAACGCGTTCCACGGCCTCAAGATCGGCTTCGCGAACGAGCTGGGCGCGGTGTGCCAGGCGCTCGGGGTGGACTCGCACCAGGTGATGGACGTGTTCCTGGCCGACCGCAAGCTGAACATCAGCCCCGCCTACCTGCGGCCCGGTTTCGCCTTCGGCGGCTCCTGCCTGCCCAAGGACCTGCGCAGCCTGGTCCACGCGGCGCAGCGGGCCGATGTCTCGGTGCCCATCCTCGCGCACGTACTGCCCTCGAACTCCGCGCATCTGCAGCGCGCGGTGGAGCTGGTCGAGCGCACCGGCAAGCGCCGGGCGGGCCTGTTCGGGCTGTCCTTCAAACCCGGCACCGACGACCTCCGCGAGAGCCCGCTCGTCGAGCTGGCGGAGCGGCTCTTCGGCAAGGGGTACGACCTGAAGATCTACGACGCCAACGTGAGCCTGTCCCGGCTGCTCGGCGCGAACCGGGAGTACATCGAGACCCGGCTGCCGCACCTGGCGCAGCTGCTCGCGGACTCCGTCGGCGAGGTGCTCGAACACGCCGAGGTGTGCCTGGTCGGGACCAGGGACCCGGACGTGCTGTCCGCGCTGCCCCACGGCGAGGACGGCCCGGTGATCGTCGACCTCATCCACCTTCCCGACGCCGAGGCGCGCCGGACCGAAACGGGGTACATGGGCCTTGCTTGGTGACGAGACGTTGGGTGGCACCGTCAGCGGCGGCCGGCCGGGCCGGCGCGCGCTGATCCTGGTGGAGAACCTGTCGGTGCCGTTCGACCGGCGGGTGTGGCAGGAGTGCACGACGCTGCGCGACGCGGGCTGGACGGTGCACGTCATCTGCCCCCGGGGCAGTACGCGGGACACCGAGCCGGAGGCGGAGATCGACGGGGTGCGCATCCACCGCTACCCGCTGCGCGCTGCCACCGGAGGACCGGCCGGCTACCTGCGGGAGTACGGTTCGGCGTTGTGGCATACGGCGCGGCTGGCCCGCAAGGTCGGCCCGGTCCACGTGGTCCACGCCTGCAACCCGCCCGACCTGCTGTTCCTGCCGGCGCTGTGGCTGAAGCGGCGCGGCGCGCGGTTCGTCTTCGACCAGCACGACCTGGTGCCCGAGCTGTATCTCTCCCGGTTCGGCCGCGGCGAAGACCTGCTCTACCGGGCGGTGTGCGCGCTGGAGCGGGCGACCTACCGGGCCGCGGACGTCGTGCTCGCCACGAACGAGAGCTACCGGGACGTCGCGGTGCGCCGTGGCGGCCGACGCCCGGCCGACGTCTTCGTGGTGCGCAGCGCTCCCCAGGTCGACCGGTTCCAACCGGTCCCGCCCGAGCCGGAGTTGAAGCGCGGCAAGCCTCATCTGCTGTGCTATCTCGGCGTCATGGGGCCTCAGGACGGCGTCGACTACGCCTTGCGGGCCCTCGCCAGGCTCCGCGACGACCTCGGGCGGACCGACTGGCACGCGGTGTTCGTCGGCGCCGGGGACGCCTTCGACGCGATGGTGGAGCTGTCGCGGCGGCTCGGTCTCACCGAACAGGTGCAGTTCACCGGGCGCATTCCGGACGCCGACCTGGTGCGCTACCTGTCCACCGCGGACGTGTGCCTCTCCCCCGACCCGCGCAACCCGCTCAACGACGTGTCGACCATGAACAAGGTCCTGGAGTACATGGCGATGGGCCGGCCGATCGTCTCGTTCGACCTCCGGGAGGCCCGTGTCTCCGCCGGCGACGCCGCCGTCTACGCCTGTGCCGACGACGAGGCCGAGTTCGCCGGGCTCATCGCGCAGCTGCTGGACGATCCGGAGAAGCGGGACCGGATGGGCAGGATCGGCCGGGAGCGGATCGGCGGGCGGCTCTCCTGGCGGAACTCGCAGGCGTCGCTGCTCGCCGCCTACGCCGCTGCCTGCCGGGACCGCACCGCGGTGTCGGCGGGCGCCCCGGTGCGGGCGGGGAGGAGGCCGCGCCGTTGAGCGATGAGACGATACGCCTGGTCACGATCGGGCGGATGCTCCGTCGGCGCCGGCGGCTGCTCACCATCCTCACCGTGGTGGGCGCGCTCGTCGGCTACGGCGCCTCGGTGCTGTTCCCGCCGCGTTACACGGCGTCGGCGTCGGTACTGCTGCCGGGGCAGTGGGAAGAGCGCGAGCTGCTGACCCAGGCGGAGATCGCGACCAGTTCGGCGGTGGTCGACCGTGCGGCCGCCGCGCTCGGGTGGCGGGACGTCAGCGGCGGCGAGCTGCGGGACCGGGTGAGCGCCAAGGCCGCCGACGGGAACATCATCGAGATCTCGGGTACGGCCGACACCCCGGAGCGCGCGCAGCAGCTCTCCGACCGGTTGGCGCAGCAGTTCGTCACGTTCGCCGCGCGGATCACCGGCGGCAGCACCGGCGCCGAAACGGGCACCGGGCCCGAGGCACTGCGGCAGAAGGTCGCGGAGACCAACCGCCGCATCACGGAGCTGGCCAATGCGGCCGACCCGGGGCGGACCGTGGAGAGCGTGCAGGCCCGCACGGCGCTCGAAAAGCTGCGCACCGGGCTGGAAGAGGCCATGAAGAAGCTGGACGACGCCGCCCCGGCGACCGACCGGACCGGCATGGTCGTCATGGGGCCGGCGCCCCGGCCGACCGGTGCGGAGCCGCCGACGAGGGTGCAGCTGATCGTCGCCGGGGCGCTGCTGTTCTTCCTGCTCGCGGTCGTCGGCCATCTCACCGCCGCACGGGTGAACCGCCGTCTGCGCACCGGCCCGGAGATCGCCGCGGCGCTGGGCTCGGCGCTGCTGGGCACTGTCGACGTGCCTGGTGAACGGCGCGCGCGGCGGGCGGAAGACCATGGTTCGCGGGCCTCGGTCCGCCGGCTGCTGGGTGTCGACACCCGATGGGACGTACCGGCCCCGCAGAGTTTCGGCGACGAGGCCGGCAGGCGCGTCCGCTACCGGCGGGTGTGCGCTCGCCTCCGGGACCGGCTGCCGGCCCCCCGGCGGCTGCTGGTTGTCGTCCCGGACGGCGACGAGACCGCCCGCCGGGCCGCCGGGCAGCTCGTCGCCGAGGCCGAGAGCGAGTCTTCCTCCAGTTCTTCGGGCCGGGGGTTCCCCACGCTGCGGGTGGTGGAGGTTTCGGTGGCCCGGCCCATGGTGCCGGACCGCGACACCGAGTCCGGTGCCCTGGTCGTGATCAGTGCCGGCAACTGGACCGCGGAGGAGCTCGTCGGCATCGCCGAGGCGTGTGCGGACGCCGGGCACGAGGTCGTCGGCACCGTCGTCGCCGGAACGGACCGGGCCCGTCCGGCGCGGCCTGCCGGCCGTCCTCCGGAGAACGCCGCCCTGTCGCTCGCGGTTCGCGGCCACGCGACGGGAGGCCCGGCGTGACGACGAGCACGGCTCCGGAGCCGTCGGCAGCCGCTCCGCTGCTGGACCTGCAGGCACTGGTGGTGGCGGTGCGCAGGCGCCGCCGCCTCTGGTGCTCCATGGCGCTGCTGGGGCTGCTGGTCGGCACGGCGGTGGCGGTCCTGATGCCGCCGCCACCGGCCGCGGTGACCAAGGTGCTGGTCGCGCACAAGGAGGACCAGCCGAACGACACCGGCACGCTGATCCGCACGGATGTCGCGCTGCTGGGCACCTCGCGGATCGCCGGCCAGGCCCTGCGGGTCCTCAAGTCCCCGGAAAAACCGGAGGACTTCATGCAGGACTACCGGGGCACCGGCTTGACCAACAACCTGTTGCAGATCGATGTGACCGGTGAGAGCGAAGCGGACGCGGTGGCCCGGGCCGGGGCGCTGGCCGGCGCGTTCGTCGCGGACCATGTGCGGCGGATGCGGGACACCGCGCAGGCCGAGGCCAAGGCCCTGCTCGACCAGCGTGACCGTATGCGGGACGAGCTCGCCCAGGTCAACAAGGCGATCGGGGACCGGTCGCCGGGGAGCGACCCGAAAGCGTCGGCGAGCCTTGAGTCGCTCTTCGCCCGCCGGGCCGAGCTCAACTCGCGGATCACCGATTTCGACCAGCGGGCCGCGGACGCGCGCACCGGCACGCCACGGCTCGTCGCCGGCACGCAGATCGTGGACGCACCGCGCGCGGTGCGGCGCTCCCTGCCCAAGACCGCTGCCACCAACGCCGGGATCGGACTCGTCCTCGGGCTCGTCCTCGGGCTCGCGCTGGCCGCGGTCGGCGCGGTGGTGGCGGACCGGCCCGTGCTGCGCCGGGAGATCGCGGCGCATCTGGGCGCCTCGGTCATCGCGGAGCCGCGCCGCGCGCCCCGCAGGCCGGCCGGACTGTGGCAGCGCCGCCGGACCCGGGCCACGTACGAACGGCTCACCGCGACCCTGGCCCGCGTCGTGCGCGGCTCCGCGGAACCGGTGTCGCTGCTGGAACTGGGCAGTGCACGCAGCACGAGCGTGATCGCCCTGAACCTCGCCGGGGCGCTGGCGGCGGAGGGGCCGGTGGTCGTCGTCGACGGTCTGCCCGGACCGCGGCTCGCCGACAGCCGCCAGGAGGCCGAAGGGGTGACCGTGATCAGCGGCGAGCGCGCCGCGGCCGCGCGGCCCCAGGCGCGCCGGCTCGGCGTCGGCTCGGTCGCGCCCGGCACGGCGTGGACCGACCTGCGCCACCTCGGCAGCCGCACCGTGCTCGTCGTGCGGGCCGGGCACGGCAGCGCCGCCTGGCTGCACACCGTGGCGCGGCAGCTCGCGGACCAGCGCATCGCGGTGCTCGGTGTGGTGCTGATCGACCCCGATCCGCGCGACCGGACCGACGGCACGCTGTGGGACAGACCGCGCACGGCACCACACGGCCCTTATGAGCGGCTGGCCTGGCAGCACGGGACGAGCCAGCCGCGTACGGAACGGCTGGCCCGGCAGCACGGTGGGGGTACCTCCCACGCCGTTCAGGCAGTGGGGGAAGCCCAGGCGCGGGCGGAGCGGCCGTCGGTGTCGGCCGTACGGGCCCCGGGCGGCGACCAGGAGGCGCGGTAGGACATGTGTGGCATCGCAGGTACGTACCGGTGGCCGGACGGGAAGGTCGTGACCGACCGGCTCACCGCTGTCCTCGCCCACCGCGGTCCGGACGGGGCGGGCCGCTACAGCCACCCCGCCGGTGACGGCGAAGTGCACCTCGGGCACCGCCGGCTGGCCGTCATCGACCTGTCCGGGACCGGCGCCCAGCCGATGGTCTCGGACGGCCTCGCCCTGACGTACAACGGCGAGCTGTACAACGCGCCCGCGCTGCGTGCCGAGCTGGCGGGCGCCGGGGTGCGCTTTCGCGGCACTTCCGACACCGAGGTGCTGCTGGAGGCCTGGCGGCGCTGGGGAACCGGCTGTCTGCCCCGGCTGCGCGGCATGTTCGCGTTCGCGGTCTTCGACGAGCGGACCGGTGAGCTGGTGCTCGCCCGTGACCAGCTCGGCATCAAGCCGTTGTTCCTGCTCCGGCGCGGCGCGAGCCTGATGTTCGCCTCCGAGCTCAAGGCGCTCGCCGCCGTGACCGGCGGGTCGCTGGAGGTGGACCATGCCGCGCTGGTGGCCTCGCTGCTGTACTACTGGGTGCCGGACTCGCGCTGCGCGTTCCGCGAGGCTCAGAAGCTGCCGCCGGGGAGCTGGCTGCGGTGCCGGCCCGACGGCCGGGTGGAGCACGGCCGGTTCTGGAACCTGAAGGACGTCGCCGCCGAGGCCCGGGAGCGGGCCCGCGGCGGCGGGCAGCCGGACCTGGCCGCCGTCGTCGAGGAGTCGGCCCGGCAGCACCTGCTGTCCGACGTGCCCGTGGCGACCTTCCTCTCCGGCGGGCTGGACTCCAGCTACCTGACCGCGCTCGCGGCGCGCCACCGGCCCGGAATCCGCGCCTACACGATCGGATTCCGCGCCGAGGACGCGAAGTTCGAGGCGATGCCGGACGACCTGCGCTATGCCCGGCAGGTGGCCGAGCGGTTCGGTGTCGACCTGCACGAGATCGAGATCGCTCCGAACGTGCTCGACCTGCTGCCGCGGATGACGTACCACCTGGACGAGCCGATCGGCGACCCGGCCGCGATCAACACGTTCCTGATCTGTTCGGCCGCCCGGGAGGCCGGGGTCAAGGTGATGCTCTCGGGCATGGGCGCCGACGAGCTGTTCGCCGGGTACCGCAAGCATCTGGCCAACCTGCTCGCGCTGCGCTACCAGCGCGTCCCGCGGCCCCTGCGGCACGGCCTGTCCCGGGCCGTGGACCGGCTGCCGGTCGCCACGTCCCGCCGGGGGTACCGGTCGGTGCGCTTCGCGAAGCGGTTCCTGTCCTTCGCCGATCTGCCGGAGGAGACGGCCTTCCGGCGCAGCTACACCATGTACGACCAGGACGAGCTGCTCGCGCTGGTCGATCCGGACCTGGCCCCGGCGGTCGAGGACGTGCTGACCGAGCACGCGGACATCTACCACGACAACGACCTCGACGACTTCGTCAACCGTATGTGCCTGGGCGACGCCCGGATGTTCCTGCCGGGCCTGAACCTCGCCTACACGGACCGCTCCAGCATGGCCGCGTCGACCGAGGTGCGGGTGCCGTACGTGGACGTCGAGGTGGTCGAGGCGGCGTTCGCCGTGCCCGGCAACCGCAAGATCGTCGGGCGGCAGGGCAAGGCCGTCCTCAAGGAGGCCGCCGCCTCGGTCCTGCCCCGGGAGATCGTGTACCGGCCCAAGGGCCTGTTCAGCGCCCCGCTGCGGGCCTGGATGAGCCGGGATCTGGCACCGCTGGTGCGCGAGGTGGTGCACGACGGTGTGCTCGTCACGTCCGGGACCTTGCGCCGTGACGCGCTGAAACGGATGGTCGCCGAGGACGCCGCCGGGCAGCGGGACTTCTCCAAGCATCTGTGGCATGTGCTGACCCTGGAGTACTGGTATCGCGACGCGACCTCCGGCTCCGGCCGGAGCACCCGGTTGACGGCTTAGGAATGCGGAGGAGTTCGGGTGAAGCAGGTTGTACAGAACTACAAGAGCGGCGAGCTGGCGGTGCTCGACGTGCCGGTGCCGGGGTGCAAGCCGGGCGGTGTGCTGGTCCGCAGCGCCTGCTCGCTGATATCCACCGGGACCGAACTCATGAAGGTCTCCGAGGCCGGCATGTCGATGGTGGGCAAGGCCCGCTCCCGGCCGGACCAGGTGGCCAAGGTCATGCAGAGCGTGGCCACCAACGGGGTGGGTGCCACCTACCGCAAGGTGATGGGCAAGCTGGACTCCTACACGCCGCTGGGCTACTCGCTGTGCGGGGTGGTCGAGCAGGTCGGCACCGGGATCGACGATGTGAAGGCCGGCGACCTCGTGGCGTGCGCCGGCAACGAGCACGCGCTGCACGCCGAGCTGAACTGGGTGCCGAAGAACCTCTACGTCCCGGTGCCGGACGGCCTCGCGCCGCGGCACGCCGCCTTCGGGACCGTCGGGGCGATCGCGATGCAGGGCGTCCGCCGCGGGGAGCCGCAACTCGGCGACGTGGCGCTGGTCATCGGCCTCGGGCTGATCGGGCAGTTGGTGGTGCAGCTCCTCGCCGCCTCGGGGGTCCGCGTCGTCGGGGCCGACCCCGATCCGGCGCGCTGCGGGCTCGCCGCGCGCCTGGGCGCCGCGGCCTGCGGCGATCCCGCGTCCGCCGCCGTGGAGGGCGCCGTCGCCGAGCTCACCGGCGGTCACGGCGTGGATCAGGTGTACCTGGCCGCCGGGGGCGGCAGCAACCAGCCCGTCGAGGTGGCCGCCCGGCTGAGCCGGGACCGCGGCCGGGTCGTCGACATCGGCAAGTGCCGCCTGGACCTGCCGTGGAACGCGTACTACGAGAAGGAGCTCGACGTACGGTTCTCCCGCTCGTACGGCCCCGGGCGCTACGACCCGGAATACGAGCTGGAGGGGCGGGACTACCCGATCGGCTACGTGCGCTGGACCGAGCGCCGCAACCTGGCGTGCTTCCTCGATCTCATGGCCCGCGGCCGCGTCGACGTGGAGCCTCTGGTATCCCACGTGGCCGACTTCGACGACGCCGTCGAGACGTACCAGCGCCTGAAGGACGGCGACTTGAAGGCCGTGGCCGTGCTGTTCCGGTACCCCGAGCACACAGCCGAGGCAACGGCCCCGGCGGTGACCGTGCCCGCGGCGCCCGTACGCACCGCCGCTCCTGCGCGCCCGGTCAAGTCACCGGTGCGCCTCGCGTTCATCGGAGCGGGGAACTACGCGACGTCGATGCTGCTGCCCCACCTGGCACAGCGTGACGGCGTCGAGCTGTCGGCCGTCGTCACCACGACGGCACTGTCCGCGGCCAACGCGAAGCGGAAGTTCGGCTTCGCCGAGGCGACCACCGACCTCGACGCCGTGCTCGGCGACCCGTCCGTCGACGCGGTGTTCGTGGTCACCCGGCACAGCTCGCACGCCGAACTGACGCGAAAGGCGCTGCTGGCCGGCAAGACGGTGTTCGTGGAGAAGCCCCTGGCCCTCACCGAGGACGAGCTGACCGGCGTGCTCGCCGCGGTGGAGGAGTCCGGCAACGACCGGATACAGGTGGGCTTCAACCGCCGCTTCGCGCCGCTGCTCCAGGAGGCCCGGAAGCGGTTCGGCGACCGGACCGGTCCGGCGAGCCTGCGCTACCTGGTCAACGCGGGGCAGTTGCAGCACGGCAGCTGGTATCTCCACCAGGGCACCGAGGGCTCGCGGTTCGCCGGTGAGGGCGGGCACTTCATCGACACGGCGAGCTGGCTGCTCGGGGCCGACCCGGTCTCGGTGTACGCGGTCGCCCCGCCCGGCAACGAGGACCTCCAGGTCGTACTGCGCTACCCGGACGGGTCCACCGCCACCGTCAGCTACGTCACCACCGGGTCGCCCGGCTTCCCCAAGGAGACGCTGGACCTGGTCGCGGACGGCAAGGTGCTGCGGCTCGACGACTTCGTACGCGCATCGGTGTACGGCCGGAAGAAGTGGGTCAGCTCACGGCTGCCCAAGGCCCGGGACAAGGGCCAGAACGCCGAACTGGCCGCGTTCGTCAAGGCCGTACGGACCGGCGGGCCGATGCCGGTGCCGCTGGAGTCGCTGGTCGCCACCACGGCGGCCACCCTCGCCGTGCGGGCCGGACTGGCGGGCGGCGCGCCGGTGACGTTGGCGAGGGCACGATGACTGTGAGCTCGGGGAGTCCGGGATGGTACCTGCGGCGGCTGTCCCGGATGGGGCCGCGGGAGGTCGGCGGCCGGGCGGCCGACGCGGTGCGCAGGCGGCGGTGGCGGTCGACGCTGCCGGACTGCCCGGGCGTGACCGGCGCCCGGTTCACCGCGGTACTGCCCGCCGGGACGCTCGCCGCGGTGCCGCCGGACGCCGCGAAACGTCTCATCGCCGAGGCGGACCGGCTGATGGCCGGGCACGCCGAGTACTTCGGGGTGGTCCGCGACGATCTGGCCGACCCGGACTGGTGGTGCGACCCGAGGACCGGGCGCCGGGCTCCGTGGGGTTACGCCTTCGACGTGCCGTACCGGAACGAGGAGGCGGTCGGCGACATCAAGCAGATCTGGGAGCTGTCCCGGCACCAGTACCTCACCGTGCTCGCCGCCGCCTACGCGAGCACCGGGGACGAGCGGTACGCCGGGCGGGTGGCCGAGCACCTGCGGTCGTGGTGGGCGGCCAACCCGCCGCTGCGCGGCGTGCACTGGATCAGCGGCATCGAGCTGGGCATCCGGCTGCTGTCCTGGGTGTGGGTCCGCCGGCTGCTCGACGGCTGGCCGGGCGTGGCCGGGCTGTTCGAGGACAACCCGGTGGCGCTGAACCAGATCTGGCACCACCAGCGCTGGCTGGCCGCCTTCCCCAGCCGGGGGTCTTCGGCGAACAACCACGCCGTCGCCGAGGCCGCCGGGCAGTTCGCGGCGGCCTGTGCGTTCGGGTGGTTCCCCGCCTCGGCGCGTTGGCGGGCCGGCGCGCTGCGGTCGCTGGAGCGGCACCTGCGCAACAACACCTTCGCCTCCGGCCTCAATCGTGAGCTGGCCACCGAATATCACGGACTCGTGCTGGAGCTCGGCCTGGCCGCGGTGGCCGAGGCGGATGCCGCCGGTGTGCCGGTCCCCGCGTCCGTCCGGCTCGTGCTGCTGCGGATGACCGACGCGCTCGCGGCCGTCGTGGACAACCGGTTACGGCCGCCGCGCCAGGGAGACGCGGACGACGGCCACGGTCTGGTCCTGGACGGCGCGGGCACCGACCGCTGGGCCTCGCTGCTGGCCACCGGGGACGCCGTGTTCGGCCGGCTCGCCTGGTGGCCGGCAGTGACCGGCACCGATGTGCGCACCCCACTGCTGGCCGCGCTCATCCGGCCGTACGCGAAGGACGCAGCCACCCCGGCCGTGCGTCGTCCGGCGAGCCGACCGGCCCACTTCGCCGACGCGGGGCTCGCCGTCCTGCGCGGTCCGGAGGAGATCTGGTGCCGCTGCGACGGCGGTCCGCACGGCTTCCTGTCCATCGCCGCGCATGCCCACGCGGACGCGCTGTCCGTGGAGGTCCGGCACGACGGAGTGGACGTGCTCGCCGACCCGGGGACGTTCTGCTACCACGGGCAGCCCGAGTGGCGGCGGTACTTCCGGTCGACCCTCGGCCACAACACGCTGCAACTGGACGGCCGTGACCAGTCCGTGTCCGGCGGCCCGTTCCTGTGGACCCGGCATGCCCGCAGCCGCGTCCTGGTCGCGGACACCTCCGAGCCGGGTGTGGCCCGCTGGTGCGCCGAGCACGACGGTTACCGGCCCTCCGTGCACCGCCGCCGGGTGGAGCTGACCGCCGCCGACCGGGAGCTGCGCGTGATCGACGAGGTGCGGGGCCCTGGGCGGGCCGCGCGGCTGGCGTTCCACCTCGGCCCGGCGATCGCCGCGGACCTGGTGGGCAACCGGGCCGTGCTCACCTGGACCCGGGACGGCGAGGACCGGTCCGCGGTACTCGACCTGCCCGGACAGTTGCGCTGGCGGGCGCATCGCGGTGCGAGCGACCGGCCACTGGGCTGGTACTCCCCCGGCTTCGGGCGCAAGGAGCCCACCACGACGCTGATCGGCACCGGCTTCGCCGACGGCACGGCGGGGTTCATCACCGTACTCAGGTTCCGCGGCTAGGGGGACGCGTGGCGATCAAGTGGCGGAACCGGGCGTTGCCAGGGGTGGCACTGGCACTGCTGGCGTCCGGCTGCGTGGGCACGCCGGACGCCGGGTCGGGGCCGAGCGCCGCACCCTCCACGTCCGGGGCCCGGTCGCCCGTGGCGAAGGTGTGCGCCCAGCCTCAAGCCGGGCCGGCGAAGGCACCGGCGGGCGCGGTGACGGTCGACCCCGCGGTGGTCGGCGACCTGGCCGCGAAGACCCGGAGCAGCCCCCCGAACACCACGTTCTGGCTTCGGCCGGGCACCCACCGGCTCGATCCGGACCGCTACGCCCAGGTCGTCCCCAAGCAGGGAAACCGCTACCTCGGCGCGCCGGGCGCGGTGCTCGACGGGCAGCAGAAGAACCAGTACGCGTTCAGCGGTACCGCCCGCGACGTCACCATCCGCCGGCTGACCGTGCAGGGTTTCGTCGCGCCGCACGACGAGGGCGTGGTCAATCACGACTCGGCCGACGGGTGGGTGATCGAGCACGCGACGATCCAGCGCAACTCCGGTGCCGGGCTGATGGCCGGTGCCCGCCAGCGGGTCCGCGCCAGCTGCCTGCGCGGCAACGGGCAGTACGGCATGAACGCGTACAAGGACGGCGGCCGCATCAGCGGTCTGGTGGTCGAGGGCAACGAGATCGTGGGCAACAACACCGGCGACTGGGAGCGGCGGCGGGAGGGCTGCGGCTGCACGGGGGGCGTCAAGTTCTGGGCCGTCGACGGCGCCGACGTACGCGGAAACTGGGTGCACGACAACCGTGGCACCGGGTTGTGGGCGGACACCAACAACAACGACTTCCGCATCGAGGACAACGTGCTGGAGGCCAACGACGGTGCCGCGCTGATCTACGAGACCAGCTACAACGCCGTCATCCGGACGAACACGATCCGGCGGAACAACTGGGTCGAGGGCCGCAGGTACGCCGACCGCGGCGACAGCTTCCCGTTCGCGACCGTCTACCTCTCCGAATCCGGCGGCGAACCACGGGTCCGGGCCCGCACCGACAAGATCGAGGTCTACCGGAACCTGCTGGAGAACAACTGGTCCGGAATCACCCTGTGGGAGAACGCCGACCGGTTCTGCAACAGCCCGGCCAACACCTCGTCCGGCGACTGCACGTTGCTGGTGAAGAGCACCGGCCGCTGCGCCCGGCCGGCGATCGCCGAAGCCCCGCTCTACGCGGACTGCCGGTGGAAGACCCAGCGGGTGGACATCCACGCCAACCGCTTCGTGCTGGACAAGTCCGTCGTGGAGTGCACGGCGAAGTGCGACCGGATGGCGGTGCTCGCCAACTACGGTACCTACCCGGACTGGTCGCCGTACCAGGGTGAGCGGGTGGCCGAGGCGATCACCCTCGGGCAGCACAACCGCTGGCACGACAACGTCTACCTCGGCCCCTGGACGTTCGTCGCCCACGATCCCGGCCGGGTGCTCGACTTCGGGCAGTGGCAGGGCGCCCCGTACCGGCAGGACGCGGGCAGCACCCTCGACCCGCGGGCGGGTGGTTGAGGTGGGCGGGGACCTGCGGTGCGGTGGGCTGCCGGGCGGGCCGGACACGGCGGGCACGCAGCCCGGCGCCGCGGCGCGCCCGGCGGGCACACCGAGGGCGGCCGGGATCGTCTGGGGGCTGCTGATCCTCAACACGCTCGGCTCCGCGGGGGCGAAGACCATCATCCCGCTCCCCCGCTCCCTCATCCAGATCGTCACGATGGGCGCGCTGGTCGCCGCGTTCGTGCTGGCGCTCGTGCTCAATCTCCGGCTGCGCATCCGGGCCAGTGCCTTCCTGCTGCTGCTCACCCTGCTCCTCGTGCCGAGCGTGCTCTCCAGCCTGCAGTTGGAGTCCGGGCTCGGCGCGCTGTTCCGCTGCGCCCGGCTGGCTCTCTTCGTCGGCACGCTGTGGCTCCTCAGCCGCTGGTGGGACGGCAGCCCGACGTTCGTCCGGCACCACATCCGGATGTACTTCGCGGTGCTCGGGACGGTCGCCGCCGGCGCGGTCGTCTCACCGGGCGCGGCCATGCCCGATCTCTACGGCGGGCGGCTGGTCGGGGCGCTGTGGCCGCTCACCCCGCCGCAGATCGGACAGTACGCCGCGGTGATCATCGGGCTCACCGTGCTGCTCGTACTGGGCCGCCGGACCGGCCGGGCGGGCGCGGCGGCCGTCATCGTGCCGTCCCTCGTCCTGCTCGCGCTGACCCATACCCGGACGGCCACGCTCGGTCTGCTCATCGGGCTGGCGCTGGCGATCGGCTCGCTCGTCCTGACCAGCGCCGCCGCCCGCCGCTTCTTCACCTGGGCGGTGCTGTGCGCCGCGGTGGCCGCGGTGGGGTTCGCCTCCGCTCTGCGGGCGTGGTTCCTGCGCGGGCAGAGTCAGGAGTACCTCACCAGCCTCACCGGACGGGCCAACGTCTGGGACGCCCTGCTGGCGGCGCCCCGGACGGCCGCGAAGCAGTGGTTCGGCGTGGGTCTGGGCGACAAGTCGTTCGGCGGGCTGCCGATCGACAACAGCTGGCTGGCCGTCTACCACGAGCAGGGGCTGACCGGCGTCGCCCTGGTGGCGTCGATCGTCGTCGTGCTGGGCGGCGTCGCGTTGCTGCGGCCGCCGTCGTTGGCGAGGGCCTGCGCGATCTTCCTGATCAGTTACTGCGCGATCGCGTCGTACACCGAGGCCGGGCTGGGCGACGCCTCGCCGTATCTGCTGCATCTGGCCCTGGCCGCCGCGCTGCTGGTGGCGCCCGCCCCGGCCGCGCCCCTCTCGACCCCCGCAGTACCCCCACGACACATCCCGCGATGGGCCCGGGATCGGAGGTGACCTCGACCATGCACGGCATGCACGTGCTCGTAGTGCACAACCGCTACTCCTCGGCGCAGCCGAGCGGGGAGAACAAGGTCGTCGACCAGGAGGTGGCGCTGCTGCGCGCGGCAGGCCACCGGGTCGAGGTGTTCGAGCGGCGCAGCGACGACATCGCCGCCCGGTCCCTGCCGGGCAAGGCCGCGGTGCCGCTGCTGGTGCCGTGGAACCCGGCGGTCCGCGCGGAGCTCGCCGCGCGGCTTCGCGCCGAGCGCCCGGACGTGGTGCACATCCACAACGTCTTCCCGCTCCTGTCGCCCGCGGTGCTGGCGGCCTGCGCCGACGCCGGTGTGCCCGCCGTCGCCACGCTGCACAACTACGCCCAGGTCTGCCCGCCCGGCACGCTCCAGCGGGACGGCCGGCCGTGCGCCGAGTGCGTCGGGAGGGCGCCGCTGCCCGCCGTACGGCACGGCTGCTACCGCGGCTCCCGCCTGGCGACGGTGCCGCTCGCGGTCGGCCTGTCGGTCAACCGGCGTCGCTGGTGGTCGGGCGTCACCCGGTTCTTCTGCATCTCGGCGGCGCAGCGCGACGTCCTGGTGCGGGCCGGTATGCCGCCCGAGCGGCTGGCGGTGAAGCACAACTTCGTGCCCGACCCGGACGCCCGCCGGTCGGGCGCCGGTGAGCATCTGCTCTACCTCGGCCGGCTCGCGGAGGCCAAGGGCGTGCGGCTGCTCATGGCCGCGTGGGACGAGATCGCGGCGGGCGGCGGTGTGGGCGTGCCGCTCGTGATCGCCGGCGCGGGGCCGCTGGAGCGCGAGGTGAGCGCCTGGGCGGCGGGCCGGGACGACGTGCGGTACGTCGGCCTGTACGACCCGGCGCGGTGCCGGGAGGCCGTCGCGCGATCGGTCGCCGTGGTGGCTCCCTCGACGTGGCTGGAGGCGTTCGGCCTGGTGGTCGTGGAGGCGATGGCGGCGGGGGTCCCGGCCGTCGCCGCGGGGCACGGCGCCTTCGTCGAACTCGTCGAGGACGGCGTGACCGGGCTGCTGCACCGGCCGGGCGAGCCCGCCTCGCTCGCGTCCTGCCTGCGCCGGATCACGGCCGAACCGGCCCGCAACCGGGAGCTGGGCGAGGCGGCCCGGCGCCGTTACGAGCAGGGTTTCAGCCCGGCCGTCGGGCTGGAGCGCCTGGTGGACGGATACCGCACCGCGATCGCGGGTCGGTGCGGCGGCGGGGACGTCCCGCCGCCGTCAGAGGACGAAAGCACTGGCTCGCGGTGGGGGCACCGTGCGAGCAGAGATGGGGGAAGCAGATGACACGATGCCGACTCTGCGGCTCGGCGGCGCTGGCGAGCGTCGTCGACCTGGGGGCGACCCCGCCGTGCGAGAGCTTTCTCGCCGCGGACCAACTGGACCGGCCGGAGCCGACGTACCCGCTGCACCTGCGGGTATGCACCGACTGCTGGCTCGCGCAGATCCCGCCGCTGATCACGCCGGAGGAGACGTTCAGCGAGTACGCGTACTTCTCCTCCTACTCGACGTCCTGGGTGGAGCACGCGCGCGCGTTCGTCGCCGACGCCGTACAGCGGGTGGGGCTCGGCCCCGACGCCTTCGTGGCCGAGGTCGCGAGCAACGACGGCTATCTGCTGAAGCACGTGGTGGACCGCGGTATCCGCTGCCTCGGCATCGAGCCGTCGGTGAACGTCGGCGCCGCGGCGCGCGAGGCGGGTGTGCCCACGCTCACGGAGTTCCTGGACCCGGCCACGGGGTCGGCCGTCCGCGCCGAGCACGGCCCGGCGGACCTGGTCGTGGCCAACAACGTGTACGCGCACATCCCCGACGTGGCCGGGTTCACCCGGGGGCTGCGCGCCCTGGTCGCCGACGACGGCTGGGTCTCGATCGAGGTACAGCACCTGCTGACCCTGATCGAGGGGAACCAGTACGACACGATCTACCACGAGCACTTCCAGTACTACACGGTCGCGTCCGCGATCCGGGCCCTGGCGAGCGGCGGACTCGCGCTGGTGGACGTCGAGCTGCTACCCACGCACGGCGGCTCCGTCCGGCTGTGGGCCCGGCCGGCCGAGGTGGCCGGCGAGCCGTCCCGGCAGGTGGCCGATGTGCTGGAACGGGAGAAGGCCGCCGGGCTGCGGGAGTTGTCCGGGTACGCCGAGTTCTCCGTCCGGGTGGCCAAGGTGCGCCGGGACCTCCTCAAGTTCCTCGTCGAGGCGGCCGAGCGTGGCGAGACGGTCGTCGGCTACGGCGCCCCGGGCAAGGGCAACACCCTGCTCAACCACTGTGGCATCCGGCCCGATCTGCTCCCGTACACGGTCGACCGCAATCCCTACAAGCACGGCAGGTTCACCCCGGGCACCCGCATCCCGATCCTTTCGCCCGAGCGGATAGCCGCCGACCGACCGGACTATGTGCTGGTCCTGCCCTGGAATCTGCGGGCCGAGCTGACCGGGCAACTGTCCTTCGTGCACGCCTGGGGCGGCCGGCTGGTCTTTCCCATTCCGGAACTGAGCATTGTCGAGGTCAAGCCATGAAGGTCGTACTCTTCTGCGGCGGTTACGGGCTGCGTATGCGCGAGGGAGCGTTCGACGACGTACCCAAGCCGATGGCGATGGTCGGCCCGCGGCCGCTGATCTGGCATGTCATGCGCTACTACGCGTACTTCGGGCACACCGAGTTCATCCTGTGCCTCGGCTACGGGGCCCACCACATCAAGGACTTCTTCCTCACCTACGAAGAGACGGCGTCCAACGACTTCGTGCTGAACAACGGGCGGATCGAGCTGCTGTCCACCGACATCGCGGACTGGAACATCACGTTCGTACAGACCGGCATCGAGTCACCGATCGGGGAACGGCTGCGCCGGGTGCGCCACCATCTGGACGGCGACGAGATGTTCCTCGCCAATTACGCCGACGTGCTCACCGACGCCCCGCTGCCCGAGATGATCGACCGGTTCGCCCGGCGCGACGCCGGTGCGTCGATGATGGTGGTGCCGCCGCAGTCCTCGTTCCACTGCGTGGACCTGGGCGACGACGGGCTGGTGGGGGGCATCACCGCGGTGAGCGAACTGCCCCTGTGGGAGAACGGCGGCTACTTCGTGCTCCGCCAGGAGGTCTTCGACCACATCCCGGAGAACGGGGACCTGGTCGCCGACGGCTGCACCCAACTGGCCAAGCGCGGGCGGCTGGTGGCACACCAGCACCGCGGCTTCTGGAAGCCGACCGACACCGTGAAGGAGCGGGCCGCGCTCGACGCCGCGTACGCCCGGGGCGATCGCCCCTGGGCCGTGTGGGAGCGGGACGGCGCGGGGGCCGGAGCGACCGGCGGCAGGGCCGGCGCCGCGGCGGGGTCCGCGTGATCCGGCTCGGGGCCGGGCGCCCGGACCGGATCGTCGCGGTGGGCGCGCACTGCGACGACATCGCCATCGGCGCCGGCGGCACGCTGCTGACGATGTGCCTGGCGCACCCGGGTGTCCGCGTCGACGCGCTGGTGCTCTCCGGCGGCGGCAGCGAGCGGGAGCAGGAGGAGCAGGCCGCGCTCGCCGCCTTCTGCCCGGCCGCCGACCTGCGGCCGACCGTGCTCAAACTGCCGGACGGCCGACTGCCCGCCCACTGGGAGGAGGCCAAGGCCGCGGTCGAGGAGCTGCGCGAGCGGACCGAGCCCGACCTGATCCTCGCCCCGCGCACCGACGACGCGCACCAGGACCACCGCGGCCTGGCCCGGCTGATACCCACCGCGTTCCGCGACCACCTCGTGCTCGGCTACGAGATCGCCAAGTGGGACGGCGATCTCGGCCGTACGGCGGCGTACCAGCCGCTGTCGCCGGAGATCGCCGAGGAGAAGGTGCGGCTGCTGCAGGAGCACTACCCCTCGCAGCGGCACCGGCCCTGGTACGACCGGGAGGCCTTCCTCGGCCTCGCGCGGATTCGCGGCATCGAATGCCACGCGCGCTACGCCGAGGCGTTCGCCGTCACCAAACTCACGCTCGATCTCGGCACTTCGAATCTGGGGGACTGAACTGTGCGCGTACTGCTGACCGGACACCAGGGCTACCTGGGCACCGTGATGGCCCCGGTCCTCGCGGCCGCCGGGCACGAGGTCGTCGGTCTCGACGCCGGCCTGTTCGCCGACTGTGTGCTGGGCCCCCCGCCCGCGGACCCGGCGGGCCACCGGGTGGACCTGCGCGACGTCACGGCGGACCACGTGGCCGGGGTGGACGCCGTGATCCACCTGGCCGCGCTGTCCAACGACCCGCTGGGATCGCTGGCGCCGGAGCTCACCTACGACATCAACCACCACGCGTCCGTGCGGCTGGCCCGGCTGGCCCGCGACGCCGGGGTGCGGCGCTTCCTGTACGCGTCGACCTGCTCGGTGTACGGTGCCGCCGGCAGCGGCGAGCTGGTGACCGAGGACGCCCCGCTGCGGCCGGTGACGCCGTACGCGGAGTCCAAGGTGCGGGTGGAGGACGACCTGCACGCGCTGGCCGACGGCGACTTCACCCCGGTGTTCCTGCGCAACGCCACCGCCTTCGGCTACTCCCCCCGGCTGCGCGCCGACATCGTGCTGAACAACCTGGTCGGCCACGCGCTCCTGTCCGGCGAGGTGCTGGTGCTGTCCGACGGCACGCCCTGGCGCCCGCTGGTGCATGCCGCCGACATCGCGCGGGCCTTCGCGGCCGCGCTGACCGCGCCGCGGGAAGCGGTGCACGGCCGGGCGTTCAACATCGGCAGCGAGATCAACAACGTCACGGTCGCCGAGATCGCCGAGCAGGTCGCCGAGGCGGTGTCCGGTTCGAAGGTGGTGATCACCGGGGAGACCGGCGCCGACCCGCGGTCGTACCGGGTGGACTTCTCCCGGTTCCGCGCCGCGGCGGGTGGCTTCGACTGCGAGTGGACGGTGAAGCAGGGCGCACTCGAACTCGCCGACGCCTACCGCACGTTCGGGCTGACCCGGGAGGGCTTCGAGCAGCGCTTCACCCGGCTTGCCGTGCTGCGCGCGGCGTCCGACAGCGGCGCCGTCGACGACACGCTGCGGCGGCGCCGGTGAGCACGGCCGGCGGACAGCCGGTGGCCTCGGTCGGCAAGCGGATGCACGCGCTGGTGGAGCGGCTGTACCCGCTGTGCCGGAGCATCACCGGCGACGGGGTGCGCGCCACCCTGGACATCGTCGGCGAGTACATTCCGCTCAAGGTGCACGAGGTGCCGACCGGGACGCAGGTGCTCGACTGGACGGTGCCGCAGGAGTGGAACATCCGGGGCGCGTACATCGCCGATCCGGCCGGCAACCGGGTCGTCGACTTCGCCGCGTCCAGCCTGCACGTGCTCGGCTACAGCGTGCCGGTGTCGGCGACCATGCCACTGGCCGAGCTGCGCGGGCACCTGCACACCCTGCCGGACCATCCCACCTGGGTGCCGTACCGCACCAGCTACTACACGCCGCAATGGGGGTTCTGCCTCGCCCAGGAGACCCTGGACGCGCTGCCGGACGGCGAGTACGAGGTGTGTGTCGACTCCACACTCGCCGACGGCCACCTCACGTACGCCGAGCACGTCGTCCCCGGACAGGTCCGGGACGAAGTGATCGTCTCCTGTCACGTCTGCCACCCGTCGCTGGCCAACGACAACCTGGCGGGCATCGCCGTGGCGACGTTCCTGGCACGGGCGCTGGCACGGGAGACGCCGTACTACACCTACCGGTTCATCTACGCGCCCGGCACCATCGGGGCGGTCACCTGGCTGGCCCGCAACGCGGAGCGGATCGACCGGGTCAAGCACGGGCTGGTGCTGGCCTGCGCCGGCGACCCGGGGAACCTCACGTACAAGCAGAGCAGGCGCGGCGACGCGGAGATCGACCGGGTACTGCGGCACGTACTCAAAACCTCCGAACGCCCGCACCGCGTCGTCGAGTTCGCCCCCTACGGCTACGACGAGCGGCAGTACTGCTCCCCCGGTTTCGATCTCGGCGTGGGCTCGCTCAGCCGTACCCCGTACGCGGGCTATCCCGAGTACCACACCTCGGCGGACGACCCGGACTTCGTCTCCCCGGAGGCGATGGCCGACACGCTCGCCGTCTGCCGCGAGGCGTTCGGCGTGCTCGACCGCAACCGGCGGTACGTCAACCTCAGCCCCTACGGCGAACCACAGCTGGGCCGACGCGGGTTGTACGACTCGCTCGGCGGCCGCAGCGACGCGAAGCAGGCCCAGCTGGCCATGCTCTGGGTACTCAGCCTCTCCGACGGCGAGCACACCCTGCTGGACGTCGCCGAGCGGTCCGGGCTGCCGTTCGACACCGTCGCCGCCGCGGCCGATGCCCTGCACGGCGCCGCTCTGATCAAGGCATGAAGCCGATGACCGCCGGGGGGAAGAGGACGGCGACGGACCGGGCCGAAGGCGCCCGGCCGTCGGCGAAGCGGGCCATCGCGGGCCGGCTGTCCTGGGGACTGGCCGATCAGGCGGTCTGCAGCATGAACAACTTCGCGGTGGGGATCTACGTGGCCCGCTCGCTGGGGGTGACCGCTTTCGGCGTGTTCAGCCTGGCCTGGGTGACCTACGGCGTCGTGCTCAACGTCTCCCGCGGGCTGGCCACCGACCCGCTGATGGTGCGCTTCAGCGGCGTGTCGGCCGCCTCCTGGCGCGCAGCGGTGGCCCGCTGTTCGGGTACCGCGCTCGGCGTCGGCGCGGCGCTCGGCGCGGCGTGCCTGATGGTCGGGGCGGGTCTCGGCGGCCGCGTGGGGCCCGCGTTCGCCTGTCTCGGCGTCGTCCTTCCGGCGCTGCTGCTGCAGGACGCCTGGCGGTTCGCGTTCTTCGCCGCGGGCACCGGGCGGAAGGCGTTCGTCAATGACCTGGTGTGGGCCGTGGCGCTCGTCCCGGCCATGGTGCTGGCGGCCCGTGTGGACAGCGTCCCCGCCTTCGTGCTCGCCTGGGGCGCGTCCGCCGCCGTGCCCGCGGTGTACGGCTGCGTCCAGTCCCGCATCCGGCCCCGGCTGACCGGAGTGCGCGAGTGGCTTCGCGAGCACCGCGATCTCGGCTCCCGGTACCTGGTCGAGAACGTCAGCAACAGCGGCGCGAGCCAGCTTCGCGCATACGGGCTCGGCGCGATCGTCGGGGTCGGCGCGGTGGGTGTGGTCCGGGGCGCCGAGCTCCTGCTCGGCCCCTTCCTCGCGCTGCTGATGGGGCTGTCGCTGGTCACCGTCGCGGAGGCGGCACGGGTGCTGCGGCGGGCCCCGCACCGGCTGGGCCGGTTCTGCCTCCTGCTCGGCGGCGCGCAGGCCGCCGCCGCGCTGCTCTGGGGCGCGGCGCTGCTGCTGATGCCGGGCCGGTTCGGCGAGCTCGTGCTCGGCGACGTCTGGCACTCCTCCTCACAGCTCATCGTGCCGGTCACGCTCGGCGTCGCGGGCGCGGGGCTCGGCACCGGCGCGGCGGCCGGGCTCCGCGCACTCGCGGCGGCCCGCCGCAGCCTGCGCAGCCAGCTGATCGCCTCCGCCTGCTACGTCATCGGCGGGCTCGGCGGTGCCGCCGTGGCCGGTACGGCCGGCTCGGCCTGGGGCGTCGCCGCCGCGACCGTCGGCGGCTCGGCCGTGTGGTGGCTGCACCTGCGGTCCGCGCTGCGCGAGCGCCACCGCAACCCCATCCGCGAAGTGAGGACACCATGACCGACCGTCCCCGGCTGAGCATCGGCCTGCCCGTGTACAACGGCGAGGAGTACCTCGCCGAAGCGCTCGACGCCCTGCTCGGCCAGACCTACGAGGATTTTGAGCTGGTCGTCTCCGACAACGCCTCGACCGACGGGACGCAGGACATCTGCCGCCGGTACGAGGCGGCGGACTCGCGCGTCAGATACATCCGGCTGCCGCGCAACATCGGCGCCGCGCCGAACCACAACCACGTGTTCACCCAGTGCCGCGGCGAGCTGTTCAAGTGGGCCTCGCACGACGACCTGTACGCCCGGGACCTGCTGCGGCGCTGCGTCCAGGCGCTGGACGAACGGCCGGACGTCATCCTCGCGCACTCCGGTCAGGCGGTCATCGACGGCGACGGCCAGGTGAAGGTCCCGTACGCGTACGGGCTCGCCACCGACTCCCCGCACGCGCCGGAGCGCTTTCGCAGCCTGCTGTTCGAGCCCGGCGGCGACGACTTCTACGGAGTGATGCGGGCCGACGTGCTGCGCCGGGTGAAGCCGCACGACAGCTACCACCACGCGGACCGCACGTTCGTCGCCGAGATCACCCTGCACGGGCCCTTCCACCAGGTACCGGAGCTGCTGTACTTCCGCCGCGACCACCCCACCCGCGCCGAGCGGGCCAACCCCGGCAAGCGCGCCAGGTGCGTCAACCTGGACCCGCGCCGGGCAGGCCCGCTGCACCCGACGCCCCGCCTGCTCGCCGAGTACGTCTGGGGCTTCGTCGCGGCGGTCCGGCGGGCGCCGTTGTCCCCGGCCGACCGGCGCGCGTGCTACCGCCACCTGGCCGCATGGCTGACCAGCCGGGCCCGGCCGGGCGCCGGTGAGCGGGTCGAGGACCGGGCTCCGGTCGACCCGGCCGGGCTCACGGTCTCCGTGGACGCCCTCGTGGCGGGACGAGAGGGGCGGCAGGCATGACGTCCGCCAGGAGGCCTCCCGTGCGCGTCGGGGTGTTCGGCCTGCTCGGCTCCGGCAATCTCGGCAACGACGGGTCGCTCGAAGCCGTGCTCGGGTACCTCCGCGCCGAGCACGCGGAGGCGGTCGTGGACGCGCTGTGCGGCGGACCCGAGGCCGTCGCGGCCCGGTACCGGATTCCCGCGACGCGGCTGCACTGGTACCGCGGGGAGTACCGGACCGCCTCGCGCGCGGGCGCGATCGCGGCGAAGGGCCTGGGGAAGATCCTCGACGTCTTCCGCACCGCCGCCTGGGTGCGCCGGCACGACGTGGTGATCGTGCCGGGCATGGGCGTCCTGGAGGCCACGCTGCCGCTGCGACCGTGGGGCTTCCCGTACTCGCTCTTCCTGCTCTGCGCGACCGGCCGCCTGTTCCGCACCCGGGTCGCGCTGGTCGGCGTGGGCGCCGCTCCGATCCGCGACCGGCCGACCCGGGCCCTGGTGCGCTGGTCGGCGCGACTGGCCGCGTACCGGTCGTACCGGGACGAGCTGTCCCGCGACGCGATGCGGGAGATGGGCGTGGACACCGCACGCGACGAGGTCGGTCCGGACCTCGCGTTCGCCCTGCCGGCGCCGCCGCCAGGACCGGCCGGCCGGGTCTGCGTAGGGGTCATGGACTTCCACGGAGGCAACGACGACCGCGCCAGGGCCGGCGAGATCCACCGCCGCTACCTCGAAGGAACGATCCGCTTCGTGCGCGCACTGGTCGAGGACGGCAGACAGGTCCGCCTGCTCAAAGGCGACCACTGCGATACGACGGTGGTCGCCGCGATCCTCGAAGCGGTGGACTCGCCGCTGGTCACGGCCGCCGAAGTGGCCACCCTGGCCGATCTGATGAAGGAGGCGGCGGCGGCCGACGCCGTGGTGGCCACCCGCTACCACAACCTGATCTGCGCGCTGAAGGCCGGCACGCCCACCCTGGCGCTCAGCTATGCGGCGAAGAGCGACGCGCTCATGGCGAGGATGGGCCTCGGCGCGTACTGCCACCCGGCCCGCGAGATCGACGCCGACCGGCTGCTGGAGCAGTTCCGGGAGCTGGAGAAGCGATCGGCGGAGCTGCGCCGGACCCTCACCGAGCGGAACCAGGAAACCGCGCGGCAACTCACCCACCAGTTCACCGCCTTGAGCCACACCCTGTTCAAAGCGACCGCCCGGCAGGAGACCCCGTGAAAGCGACCGAAGTCCCGGCGATCGCCGGCGCCTACCTCTTCGAGCCGACCCCGTACGCCGACGAGCGCGGCTTCTTCTGCCGCACCTTCGACGCGGACGTGGTCCGCTCGGTGGGCCTGGACCCGGACGCCTTCGTCCAGGACAGCCTGTCCCGCTCGGTCCGGGGCGTGCTGCGCGGCCTGCACCTGCGCTCGGGCGCGGGCGAGGCCAAGCTGGTGCGCTGCTCGTACGGACGGATCTTCGACGTCGTCGTGGACCTGCGGACGGACTCACCGACGTACCGCAGTGTGGCCACGTTCGAGCTGTCCGGCGAGACGCAGACGACGCTGTACGTCCCGGCGGGATGCGCGCACGGCTTCCAGGCGCTCACCGAGACCGCCGACACCTCGTACCGCATCGACCGTCCGCACGATCCGGCCGAGGATGTGACGATCGCCTTCGACGACCCGGAGCTCGCCATCGACTGGCCGCTCGCGCCCACAACGATGTCCGAGCGGGACCGGAAGGCTCCGGGTCTCGCCGAGGCCCTGAAGCGGAAAGAGAGCTGAACCCGGCGTGGACACCGACCAGTTCCGGCTGCCCCGGTCGCGGAAAGCGAACGAGCGGCTGCACGCCATGGTCCCCGGAGGCGCGCACACGTACGCCAAGGGCGACGACCAGTACCCCGAGAACCTGGCCCCGGTCATCAGCCACGGCCGCGGTGCCCATGTGTGGGACGTCGACGGCAACCGCTACATCGAGTACGGGTCGGGGCTGCGGTCGGTCAGCCTCGGCCACGCCCACCCCCGCGTGATCGAGGCGGTACGGCGGGAACTCGGCCGCGGCAGCAACTTCGTGCGGCCGTCGATCGTGGAGGTCGAGGCCGCGGAACGCTTCCTGGCCACGGTGCCGACCGCCGAGATGGTGAAGTTCGCCAAGAACGGCTCCGACGCCACGACCGCCGCGGTGCGCCTGGCCCGCGCCGCCACCGGGCGCCCGCGGGTGGCCGTCTGCGCCGATCATCCGTTCTTCTCCGTCGACGACTGGTTCATCGGCACCACGCCGATGCCGGCCGGTGTCCCGGCGGCGACCACCGACCTCACCGTGGCGTTCCCCTACGGGGACCTGGCCGCGGCGGATGAGCTGCTCACCCGGTACCGGGACGAGGTCGCCTGCCTGATCCTCGAACCCGCCACCCACACCGAGCCCCCGCCCGGATATCTGGAGGGCCTGCGCGAACTGGCCGACCGGCACGGCTGCGTCCTGGTCTTCGACGAGATGATCACCGGCTTCCGCTGGTCCGAGGCGGGTGCCCAGGGCCTGTACGGCGTCGTCCCCGACCTCTCCACGTTCGGCAAGGCGCTGGGCAACGGCTTCGCCGTCTCCGCGCTGGCCGGGCGCCGCGACCTGATGGAGCGGGGCGGGCTGCGTCACTCCGGCGACCGGGTGTTCCTGCTGTCCACCACCCATGGCGCGGAGACGCACTCGCTGGCAGCCGCGATGGCCGTGCAGACCACCTATGTGGAGGAGGGCGTCACCGCGCGGCTGCACGCCCTCGGCGAGCGCCTGGCCGCCGGGGTCCGCGACGCCGCGGCGGGCCTGGGTGTCGGCGAGCATCTCGTCGTCCGGGGCCGGGCCAGCAACCTGGTCTTCGCCACCCTCGACGAGAACCGGCGTCCGTCGCAGGAGTACCGCACCCTGTTCCTGCGCCGGCTCCTCGCGGGCGGGGTGCTCGCCCCGTCGTTCGTGGTGAGCAGCGCGCTCGACGACGCCGACATCGATCGCACCGTCGAGGTGGTGGCCCAGGCATGTGCGGTGTACCGGAAGGCACTGGACGCTGCCGACCCCACCCCCTGGCTGGCCGGACGACCGGTGAAGCCCGTATTCCGCCGATTGGCGTGAGGCGGCCTTTCGTGACGTGACGTGACGTGACGTGACGTCAGCTACGTTCCCGGCGACCGGTATCGGCCGTCCGGTCGGCACGCCGGTCGGCCACCCGGTCGACCAGCCACGCGGTCGCCGGTATCACCGCCAGCGCGGTGCACCAGCCGCCGAGGACATCGGTCGGGTAGTGCGCGCCCAGAGCGACCTGCGCCCAGCCCATGGCCGCGCCGGCAACCAGCGCCGCGGCGAGCACCAGTGACGCGCCGGCCGTCCGGCCGAGGCCGGGCCGGCCGGTCGCGAGCAGCGCCACCACGAGGGCGAGCGCGGTGACGAAGGCGGTGTGCCCGCTCGGGTAGGACAGGTTGCCGCCGTGGATGGTGCGTCCCACCAGGGACTTGAGCAGCGTCGCCGTGCCCACGGTGGCGCCGGCCCCGACGACGACGAGGACCGCCGCGCGAGGGGACCGAAGCAGCAGACAGCCGATCACGGCGAGCACCACCAGCGTCGCCGCTCCGGCGGGCTCCCCCAGGAAGTCCATGGCCAGGGCCACCCGCCGCCACGGCGGCCGCACGCTGTCCGCCGTCGGCGGGACGATCCACCGGTCCACCGTGCCGGGCTCGCCGTGACCGGCGTACAGGACCCCGAGCACGACAACCATCAGTGTGGCGAGGGCCGCGGTCAGCCCGGCCCACGCGCGCAGCCATGGGGGCAGCACCGTAGGCGTCACCCGCCCACCGCGCCCGGTCGGCCCGCGGTCGCCCGCCGGGACCGGTCGGCCGTGTGGCGAACCCTGACTTCTCGCGGCGGGGCGAAGGGGCGGATCTTCATCCCGTCGCGTCCGCTTCCGGCTCGCCTCCACGGCGTCCCTCCCCCAGAGCGCACGCCCACAACGACGTGCCCACATTGTGCCCTGCGGCCGCAGGGCACTCGGCCTGAACGGTCACGTACGACACCACGACGGGCATCTCATTCCCCACCCCCGCCCCCCCATGTCAGGAGTTTGACATGAAGGCGGGCCACGCCTACGTTGATGTCAATGTCCTGACGCCAAGGGGGCCGGGGAGCGATCACGCACGCCCGGACGCAGGCATGAACGGCCCCTTCCCCACCAACCGCTTCGCCCGCCCCACACACCCCACCCCGGAGCCAGCCACCATGCGCACCACCCCCACCACCACCATCTCCACCGACGCCGACCTGGTCACCCTGGTGAACGTCTTCACCGTCGACCCGCGACGGCAGACCGATCTCGTCGACGCCCTCGACCGGGCGACCCGCGACGTATTCCTGACCGTGCCCGGCTTCGTCTCCGCGAACCTGCACGTCAGTCTGGACGGCCGCCGCGTCGTCAACTACGCGCAGTGGGCCGGTGAGCAGCAGTACAAGGAAGCGCTGCAGCGCCCCGACGTCCGCGAACACCTCACCGAGGCGGCGGCGATCGCGGAGGCCTACGACCCGACGCTCGTCCGGGTCCGTTCGATCCACCACCCCGACGGGCAGCAGGCATGAGCCCCCAACGGCCGCCGGCCGGCCGCACCGCCCTGGTCACCGGCGGCAACCGGGGAATCGGCGCGGCCTGCGCCCGCACCCTCGCCGCCATGGGCGCCACCGTGATCGCGACCTACCGCAGCGCCCGCGCGGAGGCCGACCGGCTGGTACGCGACCTCCAGGCGGAGCACCAGGTCCCCGCCCACGCACTCCCGTTCGACCTGACCGCCCCCGAAACGGCCCCCGAGAGCACCGGGGGACTGCTCGAATCCGTCGCCCGGCTCACCACCGGAATCGACATCCTCGTCGCCAACGCCGCCGCGCCCTACCCGCACGCCCCCCTCCTCGAACTGCCGGCGCAGCAGCTGGCCACCAAGGTCGGCCAGGACATCGCCGCCACGCACCGGCTGGTCACGGCCGTGGCCCCGGGCATGCTCGAACGGGACTACGGCCGGATGATCCTGATCGGTTCGCTCCACGCCGAAGGCCCCTCCGCTCCGGGAATGACCGCGAACGGCGTCACCAAGGCCGCGCTGGCCGCCTACGCCCGCTACGCCGCCGACGAGCTCACCGGGCCGGGCGTCACCGTCAACGTCATCCACCCCGGCTACGTCGCCACCGACGCCGGCAGCCATCTCCCGCCCGCGATCCCGACCATGCTGGCCGCACTAACCCCCAGCGGCCGAACCGGGACCCCCGACGACATCGCCGGCGCGATCGCGATGCTCACCCGCGACGAGGCGGCGTTCCTCAACGGCGCCTGCATACCCGTCACCGGCGGCCTGAACCAGCCGGTCCCCTTCCGCCGTCTGCGGCCTGGGAGCTGACCGCACGCCACGACCGGCGAGGACGCCGATCCCCTGCCCGCCGCGCCCCCGCCGCCCACCGGAGCGGCGAGGGCGCGGCGTTGTGCTTCCGCGCGGGCGATCCCCGGGCTCGAATAACGGTTTGGGCACTCGACGTGCGCCGGGTTAAGTTACTCCGCCTGTAGACCTATTTATGATGGAAAGACGGTATGGGTAAGTATAAGTGGGGTGCGGTTTCCGCCGTGCTCACGATCGGTGTGCTCGCCGGCTGCTCGTCCACTCCTGCCAAGGACGGCGACACGGCCAAGCAGGCATCCCCCTCTGCCTCTGCCTCTGCCTCGGCCGCGGCCTCGGCGGATGCGGCGAAGAAGGACGAGAAGGCGGCGCCTGGCTCGGGCGACGCCTGGAAGAAGGGCGCCCGGGTCGGAAACGCCGGAACGCCCTGCGAACTGCCGGTGTCGTTCGACGTGGCGAAGATGTGGCAGCCCAAGGGTCTCGCGCCGGAAAGCGGAAAGCTGCTCGGCGAGTTCCTGGGCCACAAGTCGGTCAGGGGTGCCTGCGAGATCGACGCCAAACCGGCGGGCAACATCGGCTTCATCCGTGTGTGGACCGCGGACCCGACGAAGAAGTCGCCGCGTGCGGTGCTGGAGGAATTCACCAGCGAGCAGCCGAGGGTCATCAAGCGGGAATTCAGCGACACCAAGGCCGGGGACCTGGCCGCCGCGGAGGTCGTCTACACGACGAACAGCCCGCTGAAGGACGAGCCTCAGCAGGAACGGGCGTTCGCGGTGGTGACGCCGAAGGGCGCGACCGTCGTCCACCTGGGCGGGTTCGACAACACCGAGCACAAGGAGATGCTCCCGGCGTACGAGAGGGCCAAGAAGTCGGTGGCCCCGGTCTCCTGAGCCGCAGGCCGGCCGGGGCTCCGGCGACGACGGGGGGACGTCGGCGGCGGCCGGGCAGTCTTCAGGCCGGGGGCCCGCCGGTGAGGACGTCGAGGATTCGGTCGGCGGCCGACTCCGCAGTGGTCCCGCCGTAGTTGTCGATGACGAGGTCGGGAGCGACGGGGAACTCCGCCCGGGTGTCGACGCCCACTACATCGGTGAGAGTGCCGCCGGGCGGGGCTCCCGCGCCACCCGGGCCACCGTCCGTAGCTCCGCCCGAGCCCCCTTCCGAGCCGTAGAACGCCGCGCGCCCCTCGCGGGTGCGCAGCTCGTCCATCGGCACCCGCAGCCACACCTCCGTATAGCCGGAGGTGTGCGCGCGGTTCCAGTCGTGCACCTCGTGGAAGAGGGAGACCGTGGCGACGATGACGAACTGTGACTGGCCCGCCAGCTCGTTGGCCAGTTCGGCGTAGAACTTCGCCAGTCGGCGGCGGTCGCCTGCCTCGTAGCCCAGCCGCACCGGCAGGATCGCGCGCAGCCGGTCGCCGTCGAGCAGGACGGGGCGCTCGCCGGACGCGGTCAGCCGGTCCGCGACCAGCCGGGCCACCGTGCTCTTGCCCGCGCCGGACAGGCCGGTGATCCACAGGACGCCTTGCTTCATGTGCCCCGTTGTCCTCATGTGCCCGTTGTCCTGACGCATCCGTTCTCCTGATCCGGTTCTCCCGCCGTGGGCCCCGCCCCGCGGGCGGTCTCGGAGGCCTCGGCGGTCTCGGCGTCCAGCGCCCGGAGTACGTCGAGGCCGACGTCGATGTCCGAGGGGTGGTCGAACTCGCACCACGGTCCGACGGCGGGCACCGTCGCGACCTCCAACAAGCGCGCCCGCACCACGTGACGGAGCAGTCCGGTCATGTCGAGCGCTGCCACGGCCGGGTCGGCGGACCGGGCCCGTTCGATCGCCGCCCAGGCGGTGGGTGTCATGCGGAGCAGTCCCATGTACTGCCCCTGGATCTCCTCGACGCGCCCCGCGCGCCCCCCGATGTCCAGCAGCCGCCCGGCGTCGTCCCGGACGAAGGTCTCCGCGTCGTCCAGCGGGTCGGCGAAGCGGCGGCTCCACAGGGCGTGCCAGTGCGGATCGTAGGAGATGGCCAGCTCGGCGTCGGAGGCGGCCAGGGCGCGGGCGGTGTGCGGGCCGTAGACGATGTCGCCGTAGGAGACCAGGGTCGGCTCCTGGGCCAGCCAGCTCTCCGCCGCGGCGAGCGAGGCGGCCATCGTGGTCCGTTCCCAGTCGGGGTTGAGGAAGACCGGCAGCCCGGTGGAGGCGAACGCCTCGGCGTGCCAGCCCGCGACCACGCCGACGCGGCGGGCACCGGCTGCGCGCAGGGCGTCCACCTGGCGCGCCAGCAGGGTGCGTCCGCCGATCTCCACCAGGCATTTGGGGCGGTCGGCGGTGAAGGGCCGCAGCCGCGAGCCCCGCCCGGCGGCCAGGACGATCGCTCTCATGTCCGTTCTCCTCCCAGGACCCGGCGCAGCGTGCGGAGGTCCAGCGGGTCGGGTTCGGCTTCTCTTTCGGGGTGCCACATGATCCCTTCGACGCGGGCGTGCCGGTGGCGTACGGCCTCGACGGTCCCGTCGCAGGTGGCGGTGGCGAGCAGGGGCGGTGGCGCGGCGAGCGCCGCCATTCGGTGGTAGCTGTTGACGGTGCGGATGGCCCCGCCCTCGGTGCGGATGGCATGGCGCGTGGCCACATGGCCGTCCACGGGGACCAGTTCGGCGCCGTAGGACCGCAGGATGATCTGCGTGCCGCGGCATACCCCGAGCACGGGGAGGTCGCGGTCCACGGCCCAGGCCAGCAGCGCCTGTTCGGTCCGGTCGCGTTCGGGGGTCGGTCCGCCGTACTCGGCGAGGTCGTCGCCTCCGGTGAGCAGGAGGCCGCGCAGGCCGGCCGCGCGGGCGGTGTGCAGGGCGAGCCGGGGGTCGTTGGGCAGGGGTACGGGGGTCAGCCCGCAGGCGTGCAGCAGGGGGAACCAGCGCACGTCCAGGGCGTAGCGCCGCTCGCCGAACTCGTTGGGCGGCAGGCTGCGTTGGGAGATGCCGATCAGTGTCATGGCAGGGCCGCCAGCATCCCGCAGGCGGCGTCGAGGTCCAGCGCCCCGGCCTGGGCCAACTGGCGGAACTGGGCCTCGCCGACTCCGATGACGGAGGGGATGTCCAGTTCCAGCGCCCGGATCGCCATGTGGGAGTTGGCACCGCCGAAGGCCGTGACCAGACCGGCGATGCCACGGGCGAAGAGCCAGTCGTAGCCCGGGTCGGCGCCGGCGATCAGGGCGATGGCGCCCTCCGGCGGGTCCCCGGCGTCGATGTCGGCCACCCGTGCCAGCACCCGGCCCTGGGTGACGAAATTGGGCTGGGCCTGCGGGACCACGAAGCCGAGGGCGTCCGACGGCGCGGTGACCAGCGGCGGCAGCGCGATCGTCCGGCTGACCGCGTAGGCGGTGCGTCCCCGGTCCGCGGCCGTGGTCAGGGCACGGCGGTCCGCGACGGGGTCGCCGCTCAGCGCGGCGACGGCCGGGAAAGGCACGTACGACATGGTCTCGGCGTCCAGGCCGTGGCGCTCGCCCAGCAGCCGGATGTCGGTGAGCACGTCGCTGAGCTGCGCGGTGAACGCGAATTTTCCCTGTTCCCGGCCGCGGACGGTGGCGCCGATGAACTCCAGCAGCCGGTCCGGGGTGAAGGAGAAGCCCTCGCGGGCGATGAGCCGTTCGATGTGGCCGAGCTGGGCCGCCGAGGGTTCGAACCTCGGCCGGTCGGCTGTGGTTGGAGGGTGGCGGCGGCCTGTCGGGGGGTGGTGGCCGTCGCCGGGGGCGTCCGTGGGCCCGTGGCGGTGCCGGGACCAGTCGAAGTAGCGGTCGGGCGCCTCGTCGTAGCGGGGCGAGAGGATGTCGTACGTTCCCGGGCGCAGGTGTCCGTACTTCTTGAGGAAGTCCTCCCGGTCCCGGCCCCTGAAGTCCCGCTGCAACACACCGGCGACCAGGTCGAGGCCGCTGATGAAGGCGGCCTTCTCGGCGGGTGTGAAGACGTTCTCGGCGACGAGGTCCGCCAGCAGTTCGGTGGCGATGAACGCCGCCCTGGCCAGCGCGGCGAACGGCAGCGTCCCCCGTTCCGCGCACAGGTCCAGACGCGCGGCGAGCGCGGGCCCGCAGCAGCCCGGACGGCTGCCGTCGGCACACCGGGGTGCGTGTCGGAGGGCCGCCGGTGGTGCGTCGAGCAGCGCCAGGTCCTCCTCCCACAGGTCGCCGGTGACCAGCTCGTCGGTCAGGCGGTGCAGGCTGCCCGCGAGGGCGGTGCGCTCCGGCTCGTCGAAGCCCGCCGCCGCCAGCTCGGCCAGCCGCTCGCCGGTGCGGAAGCCGTGCGCGGAGAGCACGATCCGCGACTCCAGCTTGTCGTGCAGGTGCGGTGCGGCCACCAGCCGGTCGAGCCAGTGGTCGGCCAGCCGCGCGGCGAGGCCGGTGGGCACGTCGCGCGGGATGAAGGAGGTGACACTCGCTCGTACGTCGATGTAGGCCAGGCCCGCGAAGTCCACGAGCACCGGGACGCCGCGCAGGTCGCGGTAGCCGTAGCGGTGCCGGGCCCGCGCCCAGACCGAGTCGGTGATCAGCCGCCGGTACAGCGACAGCGCCAGCGGGCGCGGCCGCAGCCCGATCATCTCGGCCGGGTTCCAGTCGGGCATCACCCCGAACACCGGCCGCTCGCCCAGCACCCGAGGGGCGGCGCGACCGGCTTGGGCGATCCGGTCCGCCACCGCCGACAGCGTCGCGCGGTGCGCGTGCGGCGGCACCGTTCCGGTGCTCGCGGCCACCGGCCGGGCCTGGAGCAGGATCAGCTCTCCGGTCGTGGTCTGGGCGAACTCGATGTCCAGCCGGGGTTCGCCGGTCAGCTCGGTCAGTTGCGCCAGCAGCCGCCACACGGCGGCCACCAGCGGGCAGGGCGCCTGGACGGCGGAGTCGTAAGCGGCGCCGTAGGAGATGTGCAGGCCCGGTGAGCGACGGCCGCCGGTGACGGTGTCGGTGCGCTCGTCCTCGCTCCAGTTCACCACCGTGTACGGGGCGCCGCTGCTCGGATCGCAGGAGCAGGCGACGCCGCTGAGGCGGGTGTGGGTCAGCTCGGGCTGGATCAGCACCTGGTTTCCGGGCCGCCAGGTGTCGTAGGACGCGAAGACCTCGTCGACGGCCGCCGCGAGCTCGGCCCTGCCTCGCCGCCCGGACAGCGAGCAGAACCGGCCCGCCTGCGACCCCGCCGCCGTGTCCTCGCTCAGTGCACTGCTGCGCACGATCAGCGGCCCGGCGGCCCACGCGTGGGCCAGCACGCCGTCCAGCAGCTGCTGGCGGCAGGCCTGCCACCGTCCGAGCGAGAAGTACGCCAGGGGCAGCACCCGCGCGCTGGTCACCAGCGGGGCCAGCCGCTCCAGGGTTTCGGCCTTGGTCCCGAGCCGGACCGTCGCGGGGCCGAGGCCGGTACCGGGGTGGGCGTCGGAGTGGGGCCCGGGGCGGGCCCCGGAGCCGGCCCGGGGGCGGGCGCCGGGAGCGGTCATCGTCCCGCGCCGTCGCCGAGCCGCGCGATCCACACCCGGGTGACGTACGGGACGGCGATGCGGTCGGTGCCCTCGGCGCGCACCAGGGCGCGGATGCCGTCGACTATCGCGCCGAAGGCGTCACCCGCCTGTTCGCCGAGGGTGGCGTGCGAGGCCCAGGCATCGCACCAGGCGTCGGCCGGCAGGTGGAAGGTCTTACGGCCGGACAGCTTGACCGGCGAGGTGAACAGCCCGCTCTCCTCGATGACGGCGCTCTGGTCGGTGCGGCGTATCCCGTACCCGTAGCCGGGCACGTGGTGGTGGATCAGTTGCTCGATGCGGGCCTGGAGGGGGTCTTCGAGGTCGCGGTGGTTCCACAGGCAGGCGAAGAACCCGCCGGGCATCAGCAGCCGGGCCGTCTCCTTCAGGGCACTGGGGCGGTCCGTACGGTCGAAGGACGAGCCGAAGGTCACCAGCCGGTAGCCCTCCGAGGGACGGCCGGAGCTCTCCCCCGTGCCCTCGTACCAGGTGACGCCGGGAAAGGGGGCGGTGCGCCGCTCGCCGAGGGCGCGCATCGCGGCGGTCGGTTCGACGGCGTCGACACGCAGCCCGAACTCCAGCAGCGGCTCGGTCAGATGGCCCGATCCCGCGCCGATGTCGCATACCGGGTCACCGGGGGCGACGCCGCTGGTGCGCAGCATGGCCTGGATGACGTCCGGTACGTATTCCGGGCGCTCCTTGTAGGTCATGGCATACGGGCTGTAGTCGAACCAAGTGGTCGTGCTCATGGGCTTCTCCAGGGGGACGGAAGGGTCGCGGAGCGCCGGGGGGAGGTGTGCCGGAAGCGGCGTCAGGTGAGGGCGTAGCCGAACAGGGCGGCCGTTTCGGTCAGCCCCGGCTCCCGGAACCGGGCGGCCAGCCGCTCGTCGCCGTACCACTCCCGCCACTCGCCGACCTTGCCGCGCCGCATGATGCGGGGCCCGTCGGCCCCGGTGGCGTCGTGGACGGCGGACACCTTCTCCTCGTGGGCGCGCATGCGGTCATACGAACTGCGGCCGGTGGCACGGGCGATCGCCTCCGGCGTCCGGGTCACGCCGAACGCCGTGAGCAGGGCGGCCGTCGCGGCCTCGGGGTCGGCCTTCAGGTCCTCGAACCGGACCACGGCGCTGCGGCGGAAGCCGGGCAGCGCCGTGTGCCAGCTGCGGCAGAAACCGGTCCAGCCCTCGACCGGCGGCTCCTCGTTGATGCCGACGTCGTCGAGGAACTCGGCGAACGTCCCCTGCCCCTTGAGCCGATCCGGCAGGAGCCTGGGCGCGAAACGGTTGAAGAACTTGTACGAGGAGTACACGGCGTCCCGCGGATCGCGGACCAGCAGCACGGCGCCGCCCAGCCGGTCGTGGTCGAAGTGCTCGGGGTAGAGGTGGTTTCTGAAGAACCGCGGTTCGTCCTCGGCCGCCGCGTCGCCGGCGAGCTGCCCGTGGTCGCGGGCGGCGGTGGCGGCCAGCCGGTGCCGGAAGTCCACCAGGTCCCCCACCACCGCGGTCGTGCCGTCCGCCTTGACCTCTTCGGTGTACGGATCGACGTACCCCAGGCCGAGTTCGATGAGGATGTTGCCCAGGAGCGCGGAGCCGGAGGCCGGGTAGCCCGCGATCACGACGTCCCGTTCGTCCAGGCGCGCGGCGTTGCGCCGGTGCCGCTGGAAGAGATTCTGCGGTTGCGCGTCGGTCATGTCGTTCCCTTCGTCGCTGTGTATCGGGAGTGCGGTGCGGTGGTGGCCGCACGTCGCGCCAACGGACACCGGGTCGGCGCGGTGCGCCGAGGACGGCCGCGGCGGTCTGCGGAGCGGGGCGCGACGACGGCCCGCACCCGGCCGGAGGGCGCGGGAAGGTGGCGGAAGACTTACGGCGAGGTGGGCAGCGGGCGGCTTACAGCGGTCCCGGCCCGGCCGATCAGTCGGACTTGCCGGCGACCAGCAGTGCGTTGACACCTGCCGGCACCGCGGTGAACAGGCCCTCACGCCCCGGGTATTGCCGCTCCTCGGCGAGCCGGATGAAAGCTCCGGGGCAACGCGACGCGGTACTGGCGAGGAATTGCCGGGCCTGGTCACTATTGCCGTACGTCGCCGCGCCATAACGCTGCGCCGTCTCCCCCGGCGCGCCGGAACTCCCGTTGCCTGAACGGTGATCCAGCAATCCTGGGGATACCCACGCGGTGAGCGGCGCGTGGGCCGGCCGCGCCGCGTGACCGGGCGCCTGCGCGGTGTCCTCGGCGGTCAGCGGGCCCTGCGGGGCGGTTTCGGCGCGTCGCCCGGAGCCGACGGAACCGGCGGAGTCGACAGGGCCGACGGGGTTATCTGCGTCCTTGACCGGTAATCCCACGCGCCGCCCCCACATGCTCCACGGAAAATGTCGGTACGAGGGCGATCTTAAGCACACCGGCACCGTAAGTCCAAGAATGCGCGGAGGCGGGAATTGTTCGTCAACTCGGCCTTGAATTAGGAGGGTTGATGACGCCGGGTAACGGGTCCCCCGGGCCTTCCGCCGCTCGCGGGCGGATCACGTACCGCTGGGGGCGGCGGCCCGGCGCGGGCGCCGAAGCGCGACGCGCCGGCGCGGGCCCCATCCCTCCCGCGCCGTGGGGCCCGGCTTCCGCGCACCAGACGCGGCGCCCGTCACTCGCGTCCCAGGAGCCGTCTCGCGTCCCGTGGCCCCACGCCGGCCGACGGCCTCCGAGCCGCAGCCGAATACCGTACGGGCCTCGACCGCGGCACCCTGAGCGAGCAGCGCCGGAGCGTCAACAGCGTGAACCAGCCAGGAACACGGTCGGCTTCGCACAGCCGGGCTCAGGCGGCCCAGCCGACGGAGAAGACATTGCTGTAGGCGTCGTACGGAAAGCACCCCGCTCACCCCGCAACTCTCCGCCAGCCCCACGCCCCTACGCCAAAGCGCCCCGAAGCGCCCGTGCCAGTTCCTGGAAGCTCCCGACGGGCACGACCACGCCCTTCCGACGCGCCGTCAGCACACCTCCCAGCGTCGCCCCGGCCTCCGCCTGCGTCTTCGCCTCCCCCTCCACCTTCACCTCCACATCCACCTCCGCCTCATCGGGCGCGAGGACGAACCCCTCCCGATACAGCGTCCTCAGGAGGAGCGGGCGCAGGTCCTCGGGTGCGTGTACGGCTGCGGTGCCGCGGGTGGCGAGCCGGGGACGGAAGCCGGCGGCCGCGGGGTCGAAGTCGAGGTGTCCTGCCGCGAAGGCGGCGGCGAGGGCTCCGGAGGCGATGAGGTCCTCCGGCGCCCCGGAGTGCAGCCGTGCGCCGCGATCGAGCAGCCAGGCCGTGTCCGCCGTACGGAGGGCCAGTTCCAGGTCGTGCGTGCTGGCGATGACGGTGAGGCCGCGGTCGCGGGCGAGGTCGCGCAGGAGTGCGGTGATGGCGACCCTGGACGGTACGTCCAGGAAGGCGGTGGGCTCGTCCAGCAGGATAGCGCGCGGTTCCTGGGCGAGGGCCCGGGCGATGAGGACGCGTTGGCGTTCGCCGTCGGACAGTTCGGCCGCCGGGCGGTCGGCGAGTGCGCCGGCGCCCACCGCGTCCAGGGCCCACCGCACGACCGCGTGGTCGTGCGCCGTGAGCCGGCCGGAGAAGCCGGTGTGGGGATGGCGGCCGAGCCCGGCCACTTCCCGGGACGACAGCAGGCCCGCATCCACCCTGTCGGTCAGCACGACGGCGAGGTGGCGGGCGACCTCGGCGGGTGGGCAGGCGGCGATGTCCAGGCCCGCGACGCCGACGGTTCCCGCGAGTGGTGGCAGCAGGCCGCACAGCGTGTGGAGCAGCGTGGTCTTCCCGGCGCCGTTGGGTCCGAGGAGGACCGTCAGCTCGCCAGGGCGCGCGGTCAGGTCGAGCCCGGTCAGGACGGCGTGGTACCGGGTGGTGCCGCGCCACGTACGGGAGCGGTGTCCGACGGTGAGGGCACGGACGGCGATCCCCTCCCGCGCCGCGGCGCCGTCCGACGCCGCCGGGCCCCGTACCGTCATGCCGTCACGCCTCGCAGAGCCCGTCGGCTGCGCAGCAGCAGGACGATCACGAGCGGCGCGCCGAAGAGCGACGTGACGGCGTTGAGCGGGAACGTCATCTCGGTTCCCGGTGGCTGGCTGATCAGGACGCAGGCCAGGGCCAGGCAGGAGCCCCCGACCATGGCGCCGGGGACCAGGACCCGGTGGTCGGAGGTGCCCAGGGCGAGCCTGGTCAGGTGGGGCACGGCCAGTCCGAGGAAGGCGACCGGGCCGCAGAAGGCCGTGACGGACCCGGCGAGCAGCGAGGTGCCCAGCAGCACCAGGTCGCGGCTGCGCCGTACGTTCACCCCCATGCTCCGCGCGTACCCGACCCCGAGGAGGTGGGCGTTGAGCGTCTTGGTTCCGAGCAGGGCGGCCACCAGCCCGAGCGCGGTGGCGGGGAGCATCACTTCGAGGTCCGGCCAGGTGGTGGCGGTGAAGCTGCCCAGGCTCCACAGCACGAACTGCTGGGCGCTCTCCGGCCTGGCGTACACCATCAGCATGCTGACCAGGGCAGCGGTGGCCGAGCCGAGCATGACGCCGACGAGCAGCAGGACGACCGTCGAGCGGACCCGCCGGGCAAGCAGCATGACGAGCATCAGGACGGCGGCGGCGCCGCAGGCCGCGGCGATCACCACCCCGATCCTCCCCGCTCCCTGGAGGCCCTCGGCGAACGCGCCGGCCGTGCCGCCGATGCCGAGGACCGTGAGCGCGACGCCCATGGAGGCACCGGCGCTCAGGCCGAGCGAGTACGGGTCGGCCAGGGGGTTGCGGAAGAGCGCCTGGGTCTGCACGCCCGCCGCGGAGATGCCCGCACCGGCGGCGACGGCCGTGAGCGCCCTGGGCAGCCGTACCTCCTGGATGATCACCGCCCAGCGGGGGTCGGCCGCGTGCTGGCCGGAAAGGACACGCAGCACCTCGCCGACGGGGACGTGGTACGGACCGAGTACCAGCACGAGCACGAACTGCACCGCTGTCGCGGCTGCCAGACCGGCCAGCACGAGGGCGCGCCGGGGAAACCTCACCCGCGGGACACCTTGCGGTAGAAGGTGAACCGGTGCTGCCCCGGCGACCGGTCGGGGTGGAGGATGGCCGTCAGATCGGCCAGGACCAGGTCGGGGTGGAGGACGCCGCGCTGGTAGAAGTCGTTGCCGCCGCCGGGGCCGAGGGCCTTGGTGTTGGTCCACACCTCGCCGTCGGTGACGGCGGCCAGCCGGCCGAAGCCGGAGTGGGCCGCTTTCGCGTCGGCGGTCGTCCGCCAGGTCTGGTCGGTGAGCCAGATGCGGGCGTCGCCGCCCTTGGCGTAGACGGTCTCGAAGCTCAGCTGGAGGCTGCCGGTGCCGGTCCGCCCCGCCCAGGGGTAGGTGCCGCCGGCGTCGCGGATCAGCCGGCCGACGTACGAGCCGCCCGCCGCCATGAACCAGGTGCCTTCGTACATGCTGCCGGACAGCACCTTCACGGGAGCCCCGTACCCGGCCGCCGCCCGGGCGGCGCGGGTGTAGCCGGTGACCACACCGTCGAACACCTGGTTGGCCCGGCGCTCCGAGCCGGTCAGCGCGGCCATGGCCTTGATCCATTCGGCCCGGCCGAGCGGCGTGGACTCAAGCCATTCGGCGTCGGAGACGACGGGGATGCCGGCCCTGCGGAGCTTGGGGTACTGCGGATCGTCGTACCCGGCCGAGACGAGCACGTCGGGACGGGCCCCGATGACCTTTTCGGTGGCGATGCCGCCGCCCCGCGCGTACTGGCCGACGCGCCCCGCGTCGATCCTCCGGCGGATGTCCGGCGAGACCACGTAGGCACCGTCGGCCACGCCGGTGAGGACGCCGGCGGCTCCCGTCTCGGTCAGCAGCGGCAGTTGCGTGGTGGATGCCGAGTACAGGCTCCGGACCGGCACGGTGATCTGCTGTGCCTTCGCCAGCTCGCCGGTCAGGCGCGGTTTCGGCGCGCCGCACCTGACGAGGACGTAGGACTCGGGGGCCGCTTTGGGATAGGGCTGCCGGACCGTGAGGACCTGGTAACTCTTCTCGTACCGCAGGGTGAAGTTGGTCGCGTGCGTCACCTTCGACTTGACCGGGAAGTAGTCCTGGTCCGGCGAGAAGTCACGGATGCAGCCGGCACGTCGGTCCCCGGCCTCCCGTTCGGCGGGACCCCCGCACGAAGTGAGCGCGAGGAGCGTCGCCAGGAGCGCACCGGCGGCCGCCGGTGCGCTCCGGCGCGGTCTCACGCCCGGAATCCGAGCGCGGCCACGAACCCGTGGTCGAGCGGCCGGTGGAGCAGGCGGGTGACGACGAAGTCGTCGTACAGGCCCGCGGGGACCGTGGTGTCGACGGTGATCCGTACGCTCAGCCTGTACTGGGCGGAGTTGCCCACGAGCTTCACCGGGCACTCCCACCGGTCTCCTTCGCCCGACAGGCGGACGTCGGCCACGGTGCTGCGGGACCAGTGGGCGGGGTCGGCCGGCTCCGGTGTGAAGAGGAAGACCTCAAGGCGGTGGCCGGGGTAGCCCTGGTAGGTGCGCAGGTCCTCGGTCTTCAGTACCAGCGTGGTCTGTTCCTGCGCGTCGATGGTGTTGATGCGTGTCACGGTGAGCGGCAGTTCCGTGGTGAGTCCGCTGTACGCGGCGTCACCGTAGGTTCCCGGTTCGTCCCCCAGGTGGACCCGGCCCTGCCACACCAACTCGGCGTTCGTCGACTGCATGTGTATCTCCCCCTGTTTTTCTGGACCGACGGCCGGAGCCGGGGCCCACGGTCAGCACGGTGCCCCTGAATGCTCCACGACCTCATGGGTCACGGTTTTCCCCATGATTCAGGTTCAAGTCCCTTTCTCACAGGCGCTTTTCGGCCGCCGGAGGCCGTGATCCGGCGGCCGCGGACAGACGGCGGTCCAGCACGCCGACTGCGGCCGCGAATGCCGGATCGGGACTGTGCCGGGCTGCCACGTGCAGGGCACGCCGGGCCTCGGGGTTTCCCGCCCTGGCCGCGGTCAGGGCCGTCCTGTCGCGCTGCGCGTCGGGGCCGTGATCGTAGGGGACGCGCCGCAGGGGCTGTTCCAACCAGTAGCCGGCGAGGGGGTCGGCGCGGCCTCCCGGCCAGTCGCGGTACACGTCGTCCCAGGTGTACGGCTCACCTCGCAGCTCGATGCAGTCCTCGCAGACTGGATCGGACAGTGGCTGGTATCGGCAGTCGAGGGACATCCGGAGCCCGCTGCCGGTGTTGGGCATACCGCGGTGCACGGTGGCCGCGTCGAGGACCAGGATGTCTCCGGGGCGGAGCGACCCATGGTGGACCGGTCCCGGTGCGGTTTCGGTTTCCCAGCCGACGATGGCGTCGTTGCTCAATCGCATCGGCAGTTCGCCGTGGCGGTGGGACCCCGGGCGCACTTCGGGTGAGAGCGAACCGGGGATCAGGGGCGTCCACACGGTCAGGGTTCGCGGCGAGCCCTGCACTCCCGGCAGGTCCTGGTGCCAGCCGCTCTCCGGCGGTGCGCCAGGTCCCTTCGGGTGTACGAGACGCAGTACTTTCCGGGGGTGCACCAGGACGGTCTCGCCGAGGAGAGCGGCCATGAGGTCCAGCAGGGCCGGGTGGTGCATCAGCGCATGCACGGACCGCAGCCTCCAGGCCCGGTGGTGCACCGCGTGGAAGCGGGGATCGGGCGGCCAGACCGCCGTGCCGGGCACGGTGTCCGCCGGCCCGCGGCCGTCCTGCGCCGGACGTACCCAGCCCGCGTCCCGGGCGACGGCCAGGACGTCCCGCGCGACGTCGTCGACCGCCGTCCGCAGCAGGCCGGGCAGACACAGGTAGCCGTCCTGGGCCAGCAGCCGCTTCAGTGCGGCGGGGTCGTCGAGCAGCCGGCCGGAATCGGTGTACGGCTGCCTGCCGGTCACCGGGACGGTTTCCGGACGAGTAGGCGGCGGTAGGTCATGCGGCGTCGCCGGTAGAGGTCGATGGTGATGTTGACGGCCGTGACGAACTCGTCGATCATCAGCTGCCCGTACGCCGGTCTGCCGGGGGCATCGAGCGGGTTTCCCGGCCAGTCGGAGATCACGCGTGGCGCGAAGTGGTCCCGCATCTGACGCTCGAAGTGGTCGGCCATGGGGCCGCGCCCGACGTGGCCGAAGTCGAGCACCGCCTCGACCGGCGGGAACCCGGCGGACATCAGGTCGTCCTCGACCGTGGTGGTGCGGGCGAAGTACGGGAACTGGAAGTGCCGTGTCAGGGCCTCGACGTCCTCGTCCGTGGCGAGCGAGGTCAGCATCCAGTCGTCGACGACGAACCGGCCACCGGGCGCCAGGCTGCGGAACACCCTCTCGTACAGGGCGCGTTGGTCCTCGACCTGGTAGAGCATGTTGATGCTGAGCGCCGCGTCGAAGAGGCCGGCGGGCAGCGCCTGCTGGCAGTCGCCGACCGTTACGGTGACGCTGCCGCGTGCGGGACGGTGCGCGACGTTGAGCCGGCGGCTGGTCTCGGCGTGGACGGGTGAATTGGTGACGGAGGTGACGTGGACGCCGTACCAGCGCGCGAGCAGCCGGGCCGGCCCGCCGAGGCCGCCTCCGATGTCCAGTACGCGTTCTCCCTCGGCGAGTTCGGCCAGCTTGGCGATGTCGAGGGTGTGCAGTGCCGCGCCACGCCGCCATTCCCGCCCGTTCGACCAGATGGCCGGGTCGAACACCATCGGCGGATGCAGCAGGTCACCCGTGAGGTAGATGTGAAGTCCGCCTCCGGGCAGGCCGAGCTGGGCGCCGACCACGTCGCCGCCGTAATGTCCCACGGTCTCCTGGCCGCTGTGCGTCATGCGGCTCCTCCGGCCGCCTGGGTCCAGCGGGGCAGCCGCCGGTAGGGCACGGGTGGATGGTCCGGGCCGTCGTAGGTCGGCAGCAGCGCGCTCGCCGGATCGCCGTGCAGCGGGTGGCCGGGGTCGTTCCACCAACCGGCCTCCGGCAGGCAGAACTGCCGTACGTAGTGGGCCCTGAACTCCTCGGGCAGCTCCCGGAAGTCAGGGGTGAAGAGCAGGTCCACGGCGGTGCGCAGGGTGTCGCGGTCGTTCGGGTGGGTGGCGTGCAGCACCCGCACGTCGCCGATGACCAGGTCACCGGCGTCCGCGTCGATCGTCGTCTCGTCCGGTATCGGCAGATGGGAGACGCTGTCCTGCGGCTGGTCCTCGATGTGCTGGGTGTGCGGTTCGGGAAGCGCGTCGTGCAGGGGGTGCCGGTTGCGGTGGCTTCCCGCGATCACCCGCAGAGCACCGTTCTCGCGACGGGTCTTTTGCAGATACAGCATGCAGAACACCTGGGCCGGCCGGTGCGCGAAACTCAGGTCGTGGTCCCAGGCCCACCAGTCCTGGTGCCACCACAGGCCCGGCGAGCGGGGCGGCTTGGTGATGACGTATCCGCTGATCCAGCGCGGGTCGGTGAATCCGAGCCGGCGGAACGCGTCCGCCAGGGCGGGCGAGGTGAGCACGTCGGGGTGCGGGTCGTCCTCGATGTGGATGGGGATCAGGCTGCCGTGGTGGGCGTAACGCCGGAAGTGCGATTCCTTTTCCGAGCGCAGCTTCCGGTCGGCCAGGTCGCGCAACCGCGTCACGAGGTCGTCGGGCAACGCCCCTTTGATCAAGCAGAACCCGTCGGTTTCCATCTGCTCGCGTAAGTCAGGGATCTCTTGGTGCGGCATGGGCGGCCGTTCCCCTTTCCCCCGTTGTGGTAAAGCTGATGCGGAAATTAGCAGTGGGATGGCCTCCGTCTGGAGGTCATTTTTGGCCGCTCACGGAGCAAGAGGCAGCATGGACATCGAGTTACGGGAGCTGCTCGGCAGCACGACGGTGGTGTGGCGGCCGGGACCCGGTTGGCGGATGCTCGCTTCGGGGGTGCTCGGCGGCGGCCTCGGTCCCCGTACGTGGGTGCTCAACGCGCAGGTCCCCCTCGCCTACGACCGCACCGACCCCGACATCCACCTCGCGGAACTGTGCTCCGCGCACGGCCTGTCCGGCGACGGGGTCGGCATGCTCACGGCCACCGCGGTGCGGCACTACACACAGGCCCGGGAGCAGGGCGTCGAGGTCACGGCGACCGTCGGGCTGAGCGTGCCGACCTGGGCCGCCGACGGCGCCGCGCTCCCCGTGGCCGGACGCCCGGGGACCGTCAACATCATCACGGCCCTGCCCGTGCCGCTGGACGACGCGGCCCTGGTCAACGCTGTGATCACCGCGACCGAGGCCAAGACGCAGGCGCTGTGGAACGCCGGGCTCGCGTGCACCGGAACGGCCTCCGACGCCCTCTGCGTCGCGGTGCCCGAGAGCGGTGGCCCCGTCGTACCGTTCTGCGGCCCGCGTTCCGTATGGGGTGCCCGGCTGGCCCGTGCCGTGCACGCCGCCGTGCACCGCGGCGCCGTCAACTGGCTGGAACGGCACCCCGATCACGAGGTGGCCCGGTCAGCCCAGGCCCTGGCCTGACCGGTTCGGCGTCATGCGCGCCACCAGAGCCACGGCACCGACGGCCGCCCCCACCAGCACACACAGTCCGGTGAACGGCCCGACCTCGTGCCACTGCCCCAATACCAGGCCCCGCAGCACCTCGATGGCGTAGGTGAGCGGATTCGACCTGGCCACCGCGGCCAGCCAGCCGGGCATCACCGTCAGCGGCACGAACGCGCTGCTGGTGAAGACCAGGGGGAGGGTCACGAATCCGCTCACCGCGAAGAAGACGGTGTGGCTCGACGACCGGTACGCCAGGGCGATGAACGCCGCGGACAGCGTGCCGACGAGCAACACCACGGTCAGCAGCAGGAGGACGCCGGTCACCGCGCCCGACACAGGCCGGGTGCCCAACGCCGCGGCCACCGCCATGATCATGACCGACTGCGCCACGCCCAGCGCCATCTGGAACAGAATCCGGCTGCTGACCACGGAACTGCGCGCCATCGGCATACTCAGCAAACGCCCCAGATAGCCGGTCTCCTTGTCCCACAGCAACGGGACCGCGGCGCTCACCCCCGCCCCGATGGCGGTGAAGGCGAGCACCCCGGGCAGCATGAAGGCCAGATAGTCGGCGTCCCCCACCGTGTCCGGCCGCACCGCACGGCTGAGCGCACTGCCCAGAAGGACCAGCCATACGGCGGGCTGGAGGAGCGTGAACAGCAGCCCCAGCTTCTCGCGCCACATTTCGAGGGTCCACCGGCGCAGGAGCGCCCGGGTCTCCTGCCACCGGCCGCGCAGAGGGTGCGGCGCGATGAGCGGAGTGTGCAGGACAACGGGCTTGTCGCTGCCGTCGCCGCGCGCCTCTCCCCCATTGTTGTCGGCCAGTGCGCGTCCGGTGTGGAGCAGAAACACGTCATCCAACGTCGGCTGCTCGTAACCGACTCGGGTGAGCCGCACGCCGTGCTCCCGTGCCGCGTCGACCACCCCGGTCAGCGCCGCCCCCGCATCCTCGACGTGTAAGCGCAGACCACCGTCGCGGGATGTCACCCGGCGTACCCACGCCCGGCCCTCCAGCACCTCGCGCAGCCGCTCCCCCTCGTCGGTCGCGACCTCCAGTGCGTCCGTCCCCACCGCCCGCTTCAATCCGGCCGGGGTGCCACGCACCAGCTCCCGGCCGGCGTCGATGATGGCCAGCCGGTCGCACAACCGGTCGGCTTCGTCGAGGTAATTCGTGGTCAGGAGTACGGATGAGCCCTGCTCCCGCAGTCCCCTGATGTGGTTCCAGACCCGGTGGCGCGACTGGACGTCGAGGCCGAGCGTCGGCTCGTCGAGAATCAGCACCCGCGGCGCCTGCAACAATCCGCAGGCCAGGTCCAGCCGCTTGAGCATGCCGCCCGAGTACTCGGACACCCTGCGGCCCGCGTCCTGCGTGAGCCCCACCACCTCCAGCACCTCGTCCACCCGGCTCCGGCGCTCCCCGCGGGGTACGTGAAACAGGTCGGCCTCGATCTCCACGCTCTCCCGGGCCGTGAGCAGGTTCCGGATTCCCTTTTCCTGGGACACGTACCCGATCTGCCGCCGGACCCGCGCCGCCTCACGCTCCACGTCGTACCCGCATATCCACGCCCGTCCTCCACTGGGCACGAGCAACGTCGTCAGCATGCGGATCGTCGTCGTCTTGCCCGCCCCGTTGGGCCCCAGCAGCCCGTAGATCTCCCCGGCCGCCACCGTGAGATCCAGCCCGTCCACGACCGGGCGCCCCCCGAAGTGCCTGCTCAAGTCCTGCGTCCTGATCGCATCACTCATGGCGTCAGCATCTCACCTCCGTCTGACACCAGGGCTGGTGAACTGCGTGGCCCGTGGGCCGCCTTGGGGCCGGCGCGCGGCGGAACGTCCGCCCTGGGCAGAGGCGAAGCACGGTGGTCACCACCCGGCGGCGATCTCGGTCCGTCTTGCGGAGGCCCCCTACGATCGATGCTCATGGCCCTGTCGTGGTCCTGGTACTCCGGAGGGGAGCGATGCGGAGGTATGGATGGAAACGGCCTGTTCCCTGACAGCGGAAGCGATCGTGTGAAGGCCGGCGGCCCGGGGTGGCGGCCGGAGGTGCTCGTCCTGGACATCGACGGCACACTCGTCGAACCCGGCCGGGAGATGACTGACCGGGTTCGAGCAGCGTTGAGGCACGCGTCCGCGGCCGGCTGCCATGTGGTGCTCGCCACGGGCAGGGCGTCTTTCGAAGTCACGGAACTCTTCCGCAGCACCGGACTTCGCCAGGGACTGGCCGTGTGCAGCAACGGAGCGGTGGTGGCACACATGCCTTCCGGCGAAATCCTCGCGCAGGAAACGTTCGACGCCCAGCCGGTCCTGGACGCGGTACTGAAACACGTTCCGGCCGCCCGGGTCGCTGTGGAGATCGCGGGCACCGGTTATCTGGTCACCCATAAGTTCCCTGCGGAGAAGCTGCTCGGACCGCAGATCGTGGCGCCGCTGGACGGCCTCTGCACGGAGCCGGTCATCCGTGCCGTCATCCGGGACCCGAGCCAGACGAGCGAGGATTTCCGGACGCTGACGCAGAAACTCCGCATCCGTGGAGCGAGCTACGCGGTGGGGTTCGAGGCATGGCTCGACCTCGGCCCGCTGGGGGTCAGCAAGGCGTCGGGGCTGGAGAAGGTGACCTCCATGCTGGACACCGATCACCGAAGGGCGCTCGCCATCGGTGATGGCGACAACGACGCCGAGATGCTCGCCTGGGCAGGACACGGCGTGGCCATGGGACACGCCCCCGCGAAACTCAAACAGATCGCCGATGCCACGACCCTGACCGTCGGCGAGGACGGGGTGGCGGCGGAGATCGAGAAATGGTTCTGTGCCTGAATCGGTCCGCGTCACCGGCGCGCCGACAGAGAGTACGTACCGCACATAGCGGAGTCAATCCTCCTTTCCCGGTTGGCCTATTCCTCCCGGGTGTCGGCCGACGTCCGGGAATCAGGTTGTGGTCGGTTCCAAAACCTCCGGATTTCCGGACTCGACCATGGTCAGGGCCTTGCCCACCAGGGGATATACGGCGCCCGTACGGACAGCGCGGGGTGCGACCCCAGGTGTGCCGGATCGCCGCACGGGGAACATCCACCGCACTGCTCCCGGCAGCGAGCAGCGGACTCGGGCATCGCGGCATCCTGCATTTATGCAGTTTCGTGCGCCATGAGACAGCGCTATCGAGAGTCCCTGCCCGGTCTCCGGAGCGAGGTGTCCACTTCGTCCCTCCTGGAGCCTCTCAGCCACCAAGAATCAGCCGACCTGCCACTCGGCCTTGTCCGCCACGTCGAGTGGGCCTTCCATGGTGAGACCGGGTTGGAATTGCCAGATGACTCTGCCACGGGCAGTCGGGCAACTCCCCGTCGAGATCGTCGAGCCACAAAGCCAGCTGTCGCCTCCTTCGCCGTCCACACCAGCATGGAGAGGTCGTGTGCGATGCCCGATGAAATCGTGCAGGTAGGAACGAAACTGGTGCATCAAGATGAGCATGTCCGTGTCTGGACGCTCGATCTGGCACCAGGGGAGCAAACGGAGATCCACCAGCACCCGTGCGATTACGTCTACGTCGTCGTCGCCGCCGGGCAGACGGAGACCGTCGACATCGACTCCACGGTCCATCCCGGCAACGACCAGGTGGGAGACGCCGTCTACCACCGAGCGGGTCCGGCGCATCTGCTGAAGAACGTCGGGACGACGCATTACTCCAATATCATCGTTGAGCTTGTGTCGACCGGAAGCTGATCCCGGTGTCCGCGCACGACGCCTATGAATCGCTCATCCGCGCCGGAGTGGAATTCATCAGCGGCGTGCCCGATTCGCTGCTCGCCCCCCTGCACACACTGGCCGCCCAGCGTTCGGAAATCGACTACCAACCGGTGTGCGACGAGGCCACCGCCGTGGGCATGGCTGCGGGTGCCCGGCTCGCCGGAGCCCGCAGCCTCGTCCTCATGGAGAACTCCGGGCTGCGCCGCGCCTGCGAGACCTGCGTTCGCCTGACCATGAGTCACCGGCTGCATTCCGTATGGCTGTTGTCCCGTCGGGGTGTGTTGGGAGAGAGCAACTGGTGGGGACTCCCGCACGAGGAAACCATGCACACCCACTTGGCCATGCTTCCGGTGGTATCCCATGAGCTCCATTCCCTGGAACACTTCGGTACGGTGCTCCACCAGGCCTACGCGACAGCGGACACCGGCCAGCGATCCGTGGCCCTGATCGCCAACCCGTCCTTCCTGCAGGAGTTGCGGGGTACCGCCGCATGAAGACGTCCGAATTCCTGCGGGAGTTTCTCCTCCGCCTGGCACCCGACTGCGTACTCGTCTCGGCCCTGGGGCGTACCGGTGAGGAACTCTTCCGGCTCGCCCCCGAACGCACGCTGTTCACGGACACGATGGGGGACGTCTCCGCCCTTGCGACCGGTATGGCCATCGCCATGAAGCCGAGGCCCGTCGCCGCGGTGGAGACCGACGGCAGTTTCCTCATGAATCTTTCCGTCCTGACCGCCCTGGGAAGCCGCCTCCCCGCCCTGGACAATCACACGTTGGCGATCATCGACAACGAGATCTACGAATCCGCCGGAGGCATGCCGAGCCGGACCTGCCCACTGGACTGGGGGCAGCTCTTCGCCGCGGTGGGCCTCACCGCCGTCACGGTCCGCAGCCCCTCGGACATCCCCGATCCCCTGCCACGCACCGGCACCGTCCTCGTCGCCCGGGTCGTGAACGACACGCGCCCGCCCGACGCGGCCAAAACCCTCGATGGCGTCGAGTCGTCCTACATCATCGAGCGGCTCATCGCCGCGCAGCGTGGCAGGGCGCCACGTCGGCCCGCACTCAAATCATGAGGGGCAAGCATGAGACGGATTCTGAGCGTCGACAGCAGCAGCCTGTACGAACATCCGACCGCCGGCCCCGCCCGCATCCTGATCTGTTCGACGCCCTCTTCACGGCAGCTCCTCACGGACCCCGCAATCCGCGGAACCGCCTACCGACGGCTGTCACGTGCTGCGGTCGCCCAGGCTCTCCACGCCCTGGCCGCAGTGGACGGCGCGCATCTCTCCGCCGTCCCCGCCGACCGGTTCGCAGCACTCAACGTCTTGCGCGGAGGGCTCAGTTTCGCGGTGGAAGACGCACTGGGAAATGTCCTCAACGCCGACCCGGTGGTGAGTTTCGTCGGGACCGAGCGGCCCCCCGGCCGGCCGGTCGAGGTGACGTACGACCGATGGGAACTCGCAGACGCCGAAGTCCTGATGGTCGGCGACATCATCGGCACCGGAAGCACCCTGGTCCGCACCCTCACCGAGGCAGTGGAACGCGCTGCCGAGCGAGGCAATCCCCTGCGCTCCATCGTGGTTTTCACCATCGGCTCACGCCTGGGCGTGCAACGCCTGCAAACCGCGCTGTCGCGTACCACGGCGCGACACCGGCCCGATGTGACTGTCGTTGCGCTGGAATCGCTGTATGAGCTGCCCGACAACGACGCACCGCCGCCCTTCCCGCACTTTCCCTTCGACCTTCTACGGTCCCCCGCCACCGCGGCCCCTGAGTACGAACAACGCCGGCTGCGAACCCTCGGCAGCCTCTTCGAGCGCTGCGCCGTCTACGACGGAGGAGTACGGGCCTTCACTCCGCGCGACCACACGGCACACCGGTCCGCCTGGTGGGCCGACGTCATCGACCGCAAAATCCCCCTGACCGAAGTCGCCGCCCACACCGCGGGCCTTCAGACCTACCGGCAGCCACTTGAGCAATGGAAGAACACGACGGCCTGGGCCGCGCAGATCGACCCTGACGAAGCCGCGGCCGTACACCACGCGGGACAGGAGGCCATTGCCTACTCCGAAAGCCTGAGCACCGACGAGTACGTCGGTGAACATCTGACAGCGAAAGGACCCACAGTTCCAGCGCATGATTGACAAAATCGCATGGATCGAGATTGTTGACGGACGCATCCTGTCGACCCGTTCCAAGGGCAGGTCCCGTTACTACCTGCCCGGGGGAAAACGGGAAGCGGGTGAGAGCGACCTCGACACGCTGGTGCGAGAAATCGAGGAGGAGCTCTCCGTCCACCTCCACCCGCACACCGCCGGCTACGTAGGGGAGTTCCACGCCCAGGCGGATGCGCGCCCGGAGGGCGTGCTGGTGAGGATGCGTTGTTACGCATGCGACTACGCCGGAAACCTCACCCCGGCCTCGGAGATCGCAGAAATGATCTGGCTGACCTACGCAGACCGCCACCGCATCTCCGCCGTCGACCAGATCATCTTCGATCATCTGCACCGAGCAGGACGTCTTCGCTGACCATACGCGGACCGCGCCCAGGCGCACGCATCGCATCCGGAGGAAGAGATGACCATCGCCGAGTGGATCGAACAGAACGTGACCACGGACAAGCGGGCTCTGGACTGGTACCGCTCCCCCGAGTGCGAGCCGCGCATCGTCCGGGCCTACCGTGAACTGCTCAGTGGCTACGACGTGGACACCTCCAAGATCCTCAAAACAACCTGCACGGTCGAAGGCGAGCACACCGGCGCGGTGCGTATCCGGGACATCAACTACTACTCGATCTGCGCCCACCACTTCCTGCCGTTCTTCGGTACGGTGGACATCGTCTACCTTCCCGGCGACCGAATCCTGGGGCTCGGCAAGTTCCCGCGTCTGGTGCAGGCGTTCAGCCGCCGGTTCCAGATCCAGGAACATCTGGTGAAAGAAATCGCCACGGAGATCGTTACGAGCGGTGGCGCCCGAGCGGCCCAGGCAACGGCCTCCGGACGCCATATGTGCATGTGCAGCCGCGGGCCGTCGGATCAGACCGTCATCACGGACACCTCCTACACGGCGGGAGATGCCCGGCTTCTCCAGTCCAGCGAGATCCACGCCCTGCGCCGGCTCTGATTCGTTCCGGTTACCGGCATCGCCGAACGGCGCGACACGGCCTCGGCGCGCCCGTACCCCCTCGACCGGGAGGTCGTCCGAATGCCAGGCCAGACCGATACCTTCTTCGAAGCGGCAGTCACGGCCCTCACCACCTCACGCACCGAACACATCGCCCTCACCGGCAACGCGGACCTGCTGTTACGCGAGCGATACTTCGCGACTGACGACGAGGGCCGGGTCACAGAGACTCCCGAGGCGTTCTTCCGACGCGTGGCCAAGGCGCTCGCCGAGGCCGAGAAGCCCGCGAACGCCCGCCGGTGGGAGTCGGTCTTCTACGAGGTGATGGCGCGCCTCTTCTTCCATCCCGGCAGCCGGACGCTCGCCAATGCCGGCTCGGCGCGCCCGCAGCTGGCGAACTGCTTCGTCTTCCCCCTCGCGGACTCCCAGGACGCGATCCTGCGGACCTTCTCCGATTCCTGCGTGGTCAAAGGGTTCGGCGGAGGGTGCGGCTTCAACTACTCCCGTATCCGGCCCAAAGGGGACGTGGTACGAGGAGTGAACGGGCTGGCCGCCGGCCCCGTCGCCCTGCTCAAGATGTTCGACGACGCCACGACGCTCTTCCGCCAGCGAGGCCGCTACGAGAGCGGCAACATGGCCGTGCTGAACATCGACCATCCGGATGTGCCGGAATTCATCGAGGCCAAGAGGATCGACGGCTCGCTGAACATGACCAACATCTCGCTGGGTATCTCCGATGACTTCATGCAAGCGGTCGCGGCGGACGCCGACTGGGCCCTCGTCAATCCCCGCAACGGCGAGATCGAGCGGAAACTTCCGGCCGCGGCGCTCTTCGCCACCGCATGTGAACTCGCCTGCGAAACGGGGGACCCCGGCCTCATCTTCCTGGACCGGATGAACGTCGACAACCCGTTGCGCGGCGCGCTGGGCGACATCACCGCCACCAACCCGTGCGGCGAGATCGGCCTCTACCCCTACGAGGCGTGCAACTTGGGCTACCTGAATCTGCCGTCCCTGCTGCTGCCTGCCCGAGAGCGCAGGGCTCCGCACCTCTTCGACGAGGAGCGTCTCGGCCACGTGGTCGCGGTCGGCGTCCGGATGATCGACAACGCCATCTCGGCCTCCTGGTTCCCCGTGGAGGAGATCCGGGAGGCCGTGGCGGCGAACCGGCGTGTGGGCCTGGGCGTCACCGGCTGGGCGGACTGTCTGGCCGCATCGGGTATTCCGTACGACTCGCAGGAGGCACTCGATTGCGCCGACACGCTGGCCCGCGCCATCCGCGAAGCGGCCCGAACGGCGTCGTGCGCTCTGGGCCAGGAGCGCGGCCCCTTTCCCAACATCGTCCATACCCCGTGGAAGGACAGTGATCAGCAGCCCCGCAACGTGGCCGTCCTCGCGCTGCCACCCAGCGGGAACAACGCCGTCATCTTCGACACCGCGTTCAGTATCGAGCCGTTCTTCGGGATGACCTACTCGCAGCAGGTGTTCGGCGACCGGAAGATCCATTCGGTCAACCGGACCCTGTTGGGCATGCTCGAACAGCGCGGCCTCCCCACGGAAGGCCTCCTCGACCGGATCAGCCGGAACGACGGCAGTCTGGCCGGCCTGCCCGACATCCCCGATGACCTGCAGAACGTCTTCAAGACCGCCCACGAGATCTCGCCCGAGTGGCACGTGCGGATGCAGGCGGCCTTCCAGCGGCATGTGGACAACGCGGTCACCAAGACCGTCAACCTCCCCGCCGATGCCTCGCCCCGGGATGTGGCCTCCCTGTACCAACAGGCGTGGAAGCTGGGGTGCAAAGGAATCACCGTCTACCGCGACACTTCCCGGAGCGCACAGGCCATCGAATGGACCAGCGCTACCGGTCAGCGGAAATCCGCACCTCAGGAAACCGCCTGCGTCGGTACGGACAGCGCATGTGAAGTGTGCGAATGACCCAGGCCAAGGGCAGGAGGCAGCCATGAGTCAGCAGTTGTGGGAACGCGAGTATGTCAACCGTGCGATCTCGTCCTCGACCAACACACGGCCTTCGCACGGCACGGCGTTCTTCCGCCGGTGCCTGCCTCGTATCGCCGAAGTCCAGGGACCGCCGCGCCTGCTCGACCTGGGATGCGGCGGCGGCCGGAATGCCCCCGTACTCAAAGAAACGGGACTGTCCTACACCGGAATGGATTTTGCGCACCGCCCGCTGGCCAAAGCCGCCGCGTGCGAAGAAGGCGGAAGTCTGCGTCTGGTTCAGGGCTCCATGACCGGCAGGCTCCCGTTCAGGTCCGGCGCTTTCCGTGTTGCCACCGCTTTCACGAGCGTGGAGAACGTCGTGGAGAACGCCCAGCTTCGCGGACTGGGTGAAGAAGTCCGCCGGGTCCTGTGCCCCGGGGGACTCCTCTACGTGTATTTCATGACCCCCGATGACGGCTACTACAAGCCGCTGATCCATCGGGGGCCGGATGCCCGCTCGCTCACCTACGATCCGGTGACCGAACTCAAGCAGCGGGTCTACCACCTGGATGAGCTGTCCGAACTGTTCAGCCCGTCGTTCACACTGCTGGACTCCCACGACTTCCTCTTCGAGGACACCCGCTCCAACGGCACCTACCTGCGTCACCTGGCAGCGGGACTGTGGCAATCCGCCTGAAGCTCCGGCGCCGAAGGAAGGCAAGGAAGGAGTGGCCAGGTGAGCAATGACATCGTCACCGGAAGCGACCCGCTGCCCGAACGGGACGGCATGGCCCGATGGACGTGAGAGCCCCGGCGCAGCCACTCGACGTGAACGCCGTACCGCGTCAGGCGCACACCGGGGCCCGCACGCGCGTCCTCGTCGTCGGGCACGTGACCACGGACGTCATCGTCATCCCGCACCACGCCATCACCGAGGGAGACGACAACGAAGCCAGGATTCGTATCGTCCCGGGTGGGCAGGCGGCGAACACCGCCGCGTGGCTGGCCTGGCAGGGCCGGCCCGTCACCCTGGTCACCAGCGTCGGAGACGACGCCGACGGACGCGCCAGAATCGCCGAACTGACCGGCGCCGGCGTCGATTGCGCCGCGCGCCGCTGCCGCGACGCCGCCACCGGCAGCGTCGTGGTCATCTCGCATGCGAACGAGCGGACCATGCTGTCCCAGCGCGGCGCCAATGTGCGTCTGTCGGGCCGCGACATCGAGGAAGCGCTTGCCGCCCGGCCGGACACGGCTCACCTGCACCTGTCGGCCTATGTGCTGCTGGACGAGCCTTCCCGCCCGGCCGCCCTGCGCGCGCTCGCTGCCGCCCGCGAGCACCGTCTCGGTACCAGCGTCGACGCCGCGTCCGCCGAGCTGCTGCATCAGGTCGGTACGGCGCGCTGCCGCGAGTGGATGCACGGCGTCGACCTCCTGATCGCCAACGCAGGGGAAGCGCGGATGCTCGCGGGCCGCTCCGGCGACGGGGCCGCCGCCCGCGAACTGACCGCCACCGCCCGGAACGTCGTGGTGAAACGTGGCGTCGAGGGTGCCCTGTGGGCCGGCCGCGGTGCATCGGTCATCGAGGTTCCCGCGCGCCCTGTCGAGGCCATCGATTCCACCGGGGCCGGCGACGCTTTCGCCGCCGGCCTGCTCGCAGGCCTGAGCGCGGGCGCCGGTCCCCGCGCGGCGCTCGAACAAGCGGTGACGCTCGGAGCCACGGCCGTATCCGTCGTCGGCGCACGCCCGCACCTGCCGCGGGCGCCGTTTCCAGCACCACAGTGAGCACATGGTTCGCAGCGAGCAACTTCCCATTGAGGAGCAATATGTCCCCCCGCTCTGCCAACACGCCCGCCGGAACCGGTCGCCTCAAGTACGGAATCTCGGTACCTCCGCATGGTGATTACGGAGATCCCAAACTGCTGGCACAACTGGCGCGTGAAGCCGAGGACGCCCATTGGGACGGATTCTTCCTGTGGGATCATCTGCTGTTCATGCGCGGCTTCGACGGCCCTGTCGTCGATCCGTGGATCAGCCTCGCCGCCGTCGCCACCGCCACGCGGAGAATCACGTTCGGCACCATGGTCACTCCCCTGGCCCGGCGGCGCCCCTGGAAGGTGGCCAAGGAAGCGGCGACCCTGGACCGACTGTCCGACGGCCGTTTCATTCTCGGAGTGGGTCTGGGCTACCCGCGCGACTCCGAGTTCGAGGACTTCGGTGAGGACGGTGATGAACGCGTCCGGGCGGACAAACTCGACGAGGCACTGGACATCATCGTCGGCCTCTGGTCCGGAGAACCGTTCAGTTACAAGGGCCGGCACTTCCAGGTCGCAGAATGCACCTTCCTGCCACGCCCGGTGCAACGCCCCAGGATTCCCATCTGGGTTGGCGGCTACTGGCCCAACCGCCGCCCCTTCCGCCGCGCCGCCCGTTGGGACGGCGTACTGCCAGGGCGCCTCTCCCTCGAACGCCGCAAAAAGTGGGAGCCCACGATGATTCCCACGCAGACCTACGCAGACATCGTCTCCTACGTCGAAGAACACCGCACGGCTGATTCACCCTACGATTTCGCGATCGGCGGCTACACCGACGGCGACGGTGGCGACGCCGACCAAGCGCGTGTGTCCGCCTACGCGGATACCGGGCTGACCTGGTGGTTCGAGAACCTGCACGGCTTCCGGGGAAGCCTCGAACAGACCCGGGAGCGCATCCGGCTGGGGCCGCCACGCATCAACCGATGAACCTCGGCACACGTCGCATCCCTTGACCCCTGCCACGATGAGGAACACATGCTGGACGCCGACCTCGTTTCCGTCCTTGCCTGCCCCTATGACGGCGCCGCGCTGACCTACGCGACGCATACCCGACTGCTCACCTGTCAGCAATGCAGAGGAGAGTTCGAGGTCCGGCAGCGCATCCCCGTCCTCGTCCCGGAATTGGCACGCCAGTCAGCCGGGAATTCCCATCCCCGTACAACCAGCTCAAGGGCGACCCCCGACCTGCCGGAGGCCGGCGGATGACGGCCTCCGCGAACGCCACCGGGCAATGCGCCGAGAGCGAGCCGGTCTGGTCGGAGCTACGACGCGCCGCCCAGACCGCCATGACCCACGCCTACGCCCCCTATTCCCACTTCCCCGTCGGTGCGGCCGCCCGGGTGGACGATGGGCGGATCATCACGGGCTGCAATGTGGAGAACGCCTCCTACGGTCTGGGGCTCTGCGCGGAATGCGGGCTGGTGTCCAGTCTCAGACTGACCGGCGGCGGGGCCCTGACCCACTTCACCTGCGTCGACGCCAACGGGGAAACGCTGGTTCCGTGCGGACGCTGCCGTCAGCTGTTGTACGAGTTCGGCGGCCCGGCTCTACTCGTGCGAACGCCGGAGGGTGTGCGCACGATGAGCCAGTTGTTACCCGAGGCATTCGGACCGGACCATTTGCAGGTGAGGAGCTGAGTCCTGCGCCTGCGGCTGCACGGCACCGCGGATCAGGTGCACTCCGTGCCGAACGCCCTGGGAGGGATTCGGTTGTTCACGCGCAGGCGGCCAGGAGGGCGTCACTGACCGCGCTCTGGTGGCGGGCCCCTTCGTGCCCGCCGGTGAGCCGGTTGGTGAGGTAGACGAAGACCACGTCGCGTGAGGGGTCGGCCCAGGCCAGACAGCAGTTGCTCCCGTTATGGCCGAACGTCTCCCGGTCGCTCAACTGGCCCATGGGGCGCTTCCGGTCGGGGTGGGTGCCCGTACCGCCCAGCTGGAAGCCCTGTGCCCAGCGGATCGGCAGTTTCACGGCCCGGTCGATCTCGTCATCGCTGGACACCCGCCGGGCCTCGCGGACCGTGGCGGCGTCCAGAATGCGCACGCCGTCGAGCTCCCCCTCGCGCAGCAGCGCCTGGTAGAACCGCGCGAGGTCTGCGGCGGTGGCCGAGACGCCCCCCGAGGGAATGACCGCCCTCCGGGTGGCGCGGCGGTTGAGGGCCCCCCGGGTGACCAGTCCGACGGCGCCGGGGCTGCTGACCGGCACACGGCGGTGCCACATCCCGTCCGGCAGTCCCATGTGCACATCCCGCAATCCGAGTGGATCGAGGAACTCCCCGCGCAGCACGTCAGGAAGCGCGAGGCCCGTGACCCGGCGGACCAGCTCCCCGAGGATGAAGCCGTAGATGATCGCCTGGTAGGCCGGGACCTGGCCGGGCGGCCACCGCAGCCGTGCGCGTTCGATGACGCGTACCGACCGGTCCCAGTCGGTCATCGCCAGCGCGTCGGTCAGCAGGCTGCCGCCCGTCGCCATCCCCGACCGGTGCTGCAGAACCTGCCGGACGGTGACGGCGCCCTTGCCGCGGTCGCCGAAGCGCGGCCAGTACCGCGCGACGGGGTCGTCCAAAGACAACTCGCCACGCTGGGCGAGCAGATGCACCAGCAACGCGGTGAACGGCTTGCCGGCGGAGAAGGTCCAGAACAGCGCGTCCGGGTCGCAGCCGTAGGCTCGGTCCAGCACCACTCGCCCGTGGCGTAGGACGCACACCTGCGCGGCCGTAGCGCGCGAAGCGACGAGTTCCGTCACCCGGCCGAGCCCGACGGGATCGACGCCGACCTCTTGGGGCGGGCATTCGGACCGGTTCATCGACACCCCTCAACAGTTCCCATCATGGGGAGCTACACCCTACGGGGGTACGTTCTGCCGGTAGTGGCGGTGGGAACGCCGCGCGCCGCCTAGGGTGTTGCTCCCATCGACGAAGGGCAGCAAGGGGTGGACGACGTGCACATCGCGGACCGTACGGACTGGCGCGACTACTGGCGTGAGGCCAGTGAGGACGACTACGTCGGTGAACTGACCACCGAGATCGTGGGCGTCGGCGAGGACTCCCGCGAGCCGGTGGGCACCCTCGCACTCGCCTGCGCCGGCGCCGAGGCGGCAGAGAACCTGAGCAGGGCCCTGTCGCATGAGTGGGCGGTGTACACCCCCGAGCAGGCCGCCACGGTGGCATCCGCCGTGTACGCCCAGATCGAGGCCTCGGCAGCGAACCTGCGCGCCCTCGCCGACGTCCTGGGCCCGGTCGCGGCGCGCGGGGACCTGGAGGCACCCGAGCCCGCCGTGGCCCTCCTGCGTAAGGCTGCGGACGAGCTCGGAGCCCATGTGCAGCGCACCGCGGGCCCGGTGACGGACGCCCTGTCCGCCCTCCCCTCCGATTTGTCGCTCCCCGACAGCGTCCACGAGACCGTGGCGGCCGTCGCCGTCCTGACCGGTGGCGAACTCGTCGTCCCGCACGAGCCGGACGACTTCGATCCCGAAGACGACACCTTCGGCTGCGGATGCTCCGTCCACCTCAAGCACGCCGGGGAGGCGTACGACTTCCACCGCGGTGACGCCGAGTGGTCCCTGACGAAGGAGAGCGATGGCGTAGCAAGGCCCAACGGCTCCATGGCCTGGACCGATTGGGTGTCCTTCGCCGCATCGGAGCCCTGCGCGCACCCGAAGCAGCTCGCCGCGGAGATCAAGGAGGCACTGGCGCGGGACTCGGCCTGATCGCGACGCACGCCGCGGGGCCGCCCGGCGGGCGTGGCTACGCCGGCCCACACGCCCCTCGGCGGGCAACAGCGCGGGTGCCCCCACTGGTTGATCCGGTGGGGGCTTTCGCGACCGGGGCAGGCGGAGGCAACCTTTCTTCGCGGGGGGGGTGTCACTGAACTCCGGACAGGCGCCGCTGTTCGAGATAGATGCCGGTGAAGACCGCGACCTTGGCGCGCAGCACCCAGGGGTCGAAGGGTTTGCCGATGTAGTCGACGGCGCCGGCGGCATAGCCGCGGGCGGAGTGTTCGGGGTCGGTGCCCATGGCGGTGAGGAAGATGATGGGGACGTCGCGGGTGCGGGGGCGTCGTTTGATGTGGGCGGCGGTCTCGTAGCCGTCCATGTCGGGCATCTGGACGTCCATGATGATCACGGCGAAGTCGTCGTGGTCGAGCAGGGCCTTGAGCGCTTCGCGGCCGGAGGAGGAGACGACCAGTTCCTGGTCGAGGGTGGACAGGACGGCGGTCATGGCCAGCAGATTGTCCGGCTGGTCGTCGACGATGAGGACCTTGGGCATGGCCTGCGGGGCCGCCGGTGTCACCGCGGCGACGGCCTGGACCTGTTCGACCGCCTCCAGCTGCCGTTCCAGCAGGGTGCAGCGCTGTTCGGCTTCGTCCCGCTGTTTTTGCGCCTGTCCGAGCTGGGCGGACAGGCGGGTGACCTCGTCCTGCAGCTGGTCACGTTCCCGCAGCAGGTCGGTGACGTCGGCGCCGGCGGCGGCCAGGCGTTCGGCGCGTTCCCGTTCCGCGCTCCACTCCGCTTCCAGCTGGTTCAGGCGCACCTCCAGGTCGGCGATGCGGTGCTTGCGGTCCAGCAGCGCGTCGTCCAGCGCGTCGCCGCGGGCGGTGGAGCGGCGGGAGACGCGGTCGGCCTCGGCGAGCTGCTGCTCAAGCACTTCCACCGCGTGGCGGGGCGAGGCGCTGGTCTCCACGACCGCCCGGTGCAGGCGGCGCACCAGTTCGATGGCGTCCGGGGTCGCGGCCCTGCCGTGGTGCTCGGCGGCATCGGTGAACAGGTCCATCACCACTTCCCACGGCGGTACGCGGCTGCCGTTGAGGTAGCGGGAGAACGTGCCGGCGTCACGCACGCGGCGGGCCGCGTAGCGGCGGACCGAGACCCCCATGCCCTCGAACAGCTCCCGCAGCGCCATGGCCAGCGCGCGCGATTGCGGTGTCAGGCCCTCGGCGAGGGGACGCAGCTCACCCACGGGCGCTCCCGCCCTTCGTGCCCGCCTCGCGCCGCACGGCCGTCCCGGCGCGGGCGGTGTCGGGGGCGATCACCTGGTTGAACACCGGCACGGCCCCGCCCGCGGCGGCGAGGCCGGCGAGCACGCCGCCCACGATCGCGTTACCGGCCAGCACCGACAGCAGGCCGGCGCACACACCGGCCAGCACCCCCAGTAACAGCACCAGCGCCGCCCGCACCGACACAAGCGAACGATCCATCGGACCTGCCCTTCCTCACCCCTGCCGGAGACACCGGCCGGGACGGCGCGCCCCGGATGGACCCGCCTCGTGACGAGCCACACCTTGGCGCCAGGTGGTTCCGTTGCGCCAGGCAATCGACGAACCGGCAACATTCCGGGCCCGTTGCCGCTCCCGTCGCCCGGTCCGCAACACTCCGATGCCCAGGTCATGCCTGGTGCTCCGGTGGGTGTTGCGGCAACGCGCCGGCAGATCGCATGCCACGTACCCGGAAGAGGGCCCCTCCCACTCCCCCGCTCTCCCGACAGCCCTGGCACGGCACCACCGCCGCCTGCGTCACGAGCAACCGGGCGTCAGAACCGCTGCTGCTCCGCGCCCGGCGGGAGGAAGCACGGTGTGGTGACGGAGAAGCGCAGCAGGTTGGGCGGCTTCACGGAATCGGCGATGAGGCTGAACCGATCGTGGTCGTGGAACCCGTAGAGCACCGCCTCGGGGCGCTGGGGCCGCTCTTCGTAGCTGGTGACGCGGACACCGTGTTGTTCCAGGGCCCGGCGGACCTTGCGTACGGCCTCGATGTGCCGGTCCTGCGGGAGGTGCGCGTAGCGGGTGTAGGTGAGGGTGAAGCGCCCGTCCTCCGGCACCTCGTCGTTGCGCCCGACGCACCTCTCGAAGGATTCGCGGGGCGCGGGGTCGTCCGCGCTCTGCACCTGTGCGTAGTGGGCCATGGTGGCGGTGTACTGCTTGGCCCAGGTCAGGGCGTCTGCCCGGCTCTTGCGCGGCAGTGGCTTGTTGGGGTCATCGGTCTGCTGTGACATGCAGCCTCCGGCGAACAGTACGGCCGTCAGTGCCGTGAGGATCAGGGAAAGGCGTGGTCTGGTCATGGCCGGTCACTGGACGAAGGCGGGGCCGCCGGGGGCGACGGGGACGACGGGGGTCAGCGGTTTGTCGTGGCGCTCGGTGGGCGGCTGGCCTGCGATGATCTTTCCTTGGTTGTTGAGGCTGTCGCTGTCGTCGTCCCAGTAGCCACTGTGGCCGTGGGTGTCCACCTTGAAGCGGGTACCGCCGAAATCCGATTTGTTCGGTGTGGTGCCCAAGGTCAGGTCGGTGACATTGCGGATGGGGTCGTCCTCGGCGATGCCGGTGTAGAAGTGCCGGGGGTCGATATTGAGGTCCTCGGCATGGTCGACCCCCATGCCGGGGCTGCCGACGACGGAGATGTTGTCGGCGTCCAGGCCGCCGCCTCCGGACGCCGCGGAACCGACCACGGTGGTGCCGTAACTGTGCCCGAGCACGGTGAGGTTGGCCCGCTCGCCGCCTTCGTGGGAAGCCCGCAGTCCGTGGGTGAAGCGCCGCAGGTCCGGGCCGGCGTCATCGGCCCGGCCCTTGCCCGCGACGTCGAGGTTGCCCGCCTCCGAGACGGGAATCTCCGGAGCGTCGTAACCGAGCCAGTAGACCATCGAGGTCTTCGCTGTCGGGTCCGCGTCCTGCGCCGAGCGCCGCAGCTTGCCCACCCGTTCCAGCTGCCCTTCGGCGGATTCCATCGTGGTGGCGGTTCCCGGCACCTGGACTCCCACGTTGTCGGCGGTGTCCGGGTTCCCCAGGGCGATGACGGCTTTGCCGTCGCCCGCGGAGTCGTAGTCGAGGACGTAGAGCTTGTCGCCGTCCTTCGCGCCGTCGCGTCTGTCGAGTTCCCGCTGCAGGGTCAGCAGGTTATTGAGGCGCTTGTTGTAGTCGTCGGTGGAGTACTTGTCGTGGTACTCGTAGTTCTCCATCGCACCCAGCTCCTGTTCGAGAGCGAGCCGGTTGGCGTCGTCGCGCACCGCGGACGGCAGGCCGTCGGTCTTGCCGATGATCTCCGGATGCAGCGCCGCATAGGCCTCCCGCTGATCTTGCGGCAGATTCTTCCACCACTCGGCCGCGTCCTTCGGGTCACCGGGCGGATACGGCTTGCCGAGGTCGGTGTGCAGCGCCTTGGACGCCTGCTCGACGTCGTCGCGCGCCTCGCCGGCCGCGTCGTCGATGTTGCCCTGCAGGATGTCGCCGTTCAGCTGCGCCAGTGCCTTGGCGCCGTCGTCGCTGGCCTTGCGGGCGTCGTGTACGGAGTCGTTGAGCTGGACCTGGTAGTACTCAAGTTTCGAGAAGAGGTCGAGCCGGTCCTGTTCCGTCTCGCCCTCCTGCGGCTCCTCGCGGCCCTTGGGCGGGTGGACGACCCCCTCGTCGTCCACATGGAAGTGCTCGGCCTCCAGCTCCTTCACCGCGATACGGAGCCGGTTCTGGGCCAGCAGCATGCCGGCCCGGGCCAGGCCGATGGCCTCGGAGATGGCCATCGCCTCCGTACGCACGATGCCGAAGCGGGTCTCCAGGTCCTCCAGATAGAACAGGGCGGCGTTGGCGTCGTCGCCCTTCCAGTGAGCGTGCAGCGGGCCGGTCACCTTGCTCCGGTGCCGCCCGCCGAGCTCGTCCATCCGTGTGGAAAGCCGGTGCCAGGCCTTGTCGGCTGCCTCGCTGTCGGAAAAGTCCTGTTTCAGCAGGCGGGTGTAGTCAGAAGCCATGCGTGGGCCGCCCCGTGGTCTTGTGCGTGGTCACGTCGAGCCGTCTCTACGAGGTTGCGTCACCCGAAGGGCGAGCCGGAGCGCTGCGGGCGCAGCTCCGGGTGGGGGTCGGGGGCGGGGCCGCCGACGACGTCCGGCTCGTAAACAGGCATCGGATCGACGCGGGGGCCGCCCGTCCGGGGCAGAGCGGGGCCGGCCGGGGGCGTCAGCCGGGTGAAGCCAGGTGTCCCGCCACCACCGCTGTCGCCGCCACCGGCAGTGGACCTGACCGACATGGCCGACACGGCAGACGCGGTGCTCGCCCGGGGGTCGGCCGCCTTCTCGAAGTCCTGGGAGACGAGGGAATCGTTCCACTCGTGCCCCTCGGCCGACTTGCGCAGGTTCGCCGCGCCCGCCTTCGCCCGGTCGTGCATCCCGTTCAGTGCCGGAGCCCAGCTCTCGGCGACGGTCCGCAGGGCGGCACCGAAAGACCAGCCGTCGAGCGAGTCCGCCGCCGCGCGGGCATCCGCCAGGGCCTTGTCGTTCGCGCCCTTCATGTCGTCCGCGACGGCGTCCTCCGCCTGCGCGGCCGAACGCAGCTCCGCCGGATCGACGTCCGTCGTGCCTGCCACCTGGCTCCCCTGCTTTCCTCGGTCTCCTCCGCAGGAGGCCTCAAGACAACAGAGGCAAACATTAACAACGCTCCTGTACTGGCCACACACCGAGGCCGCCGTCGGAGTCCGCGCCCGGCCGGGCCGTCGCCGGACAGCCGCCGGGCGACCGCCGGGCACAGGGCCGGGCGGCCGCCAAGCGCAGCCGTCAGCTGTCGGAGTGGAACGCGCCGTGGACCCGCAGGTTGCCCTGGATCGCCACCTGGTCGTCGTTGACGTGCACGAGCCAGTCGGTCCCGTTGCGGACCGCCAGGCGCCCGTTGGCGTTCACCTTTCCGATGAACAGCGAATCCTCCTGAACGCGCAGGCCTCCGTTGACCGATACCTGGTCGTCCTTGGTGTGCACGATCCAGTCGCCGCCGTTGCGGACCGACAGGTGTCCGTTGGCGTTCACCTTGCCCTCGAACTGCGACTCACCGTGGACGATCAGCGGGAACTGGCTGTCCTCGGTGGTCAGCTTGCCCCGGGCCGTCAGGTCGCCCGCGCGGACCGCACCCCCGACCTCCAGGTTCCGCATCGGCCGCAGGTCGCCGTTGACGGTGAGGTCGCGCCCGGCGACGACGTTCCCGTCGGCGTTCACCTCGCCCTCGGCGTCCAGCCGGCCGTGGACGACCAGCCGCGGCGGGCCGTCCTGCGTCTCCAGTACGTTGTCGACGGTCAGCCCGCCCTGGAGGGTGAGCCGATCCTTGACCTGGGCCCGGTGCGTGACCAGGTCGTCCAGGTCGGCCTTGGCGGCGGCGACGGTCCCCCACTGGTGGTCTCCGGCGCCTTGGTACACGTTCAACCCCGTGTCCGGGAACCCGATCCACCCGGCGCTGTTGCCGCGCCCCTGCACCCACTTGGTGATGACACCGTTCAGGTCCACCTTGTCGGCGTCGACGGTCCCCCACTCCCGTTTCCCGTCCTTGAACACGTGCACGCCGGTCTGGGGGAAGGTGATCCACCCGTCGCTCGCGTTGCGGCCCTGCACCCACGCGGTGTTGACGCCGTTCAGGTCCGCCTTGTCGGCGGTGACGGTCCCCAGGTCGCTGCCACCGCCGTGGCCGACCGTGATCCCGGTGGGCGGGAACCGGACCCAGCCGGCGTCGTTGCCGCGGCCCCGCACCGATGTGGTGGTGACGCTGTCGACGTCGGCCTCGGCGGCCGAGATGGTGCCCGGCGCGTTGGAGTCGTTGCGGATCTGTGCGCCCTGTGCCGTGAAGGTGATCCGCCCCTTGCCCTGGTCGGTGCCCTTCGCCCACGGGGTGTGGAGTCCGTTGGTGGCGGTGACGCTCTCGAACTCGGGGCTGCGCAGGTGGACGGTGGTGGTGAGGATGTGTTCCGGCTGCTGCTGCCCCGGTACCGAGGTGGCTGTCAGGGTGTAGGTGGCGTCCCGCTTGGGCTCCTCACCCGCCGCCGGTATCCACTCCCAGCCGGTCCCGGCCTTCTGCGGTGGGTTCTTCGAGGGGCCGTCCGGTCCATGGATCTGATAGGTGAAGGCGTCGGTCCCCGCCCACTGCAGGGCGACGTCCTTCCCCGCGGCCACCAGAGAGTGCTTCGGGCGGAAGTTGCGCGGCGCCGTGGGAGCCTGCTTCATCAGGCTCAGCGTCACGGGGGATTCCTCACCCCAGGGGCCGTTCTGCACAGCCTCCGTCAACTGCAGCAGGACCGGCCCCGGCTTGCTGGAGACCGGGAAGCCCTCCAGCGCCAAAATCATGGACCCGCTCTCCCGCAAGGGCGTGGGGGTCGGGAGGGCCGGAGGGGACGCCAGCCGGGGAGTTACGGTGAAGACACCGGTCGTGGGGTCCCAGTCGGTCAGCGGCTCCTCGTCCGGCGTCCGCGCCGGGTCCGGCAGGACCCGGGCCGTGACCGCCTTCGGATCGGACGTCAGGGCACTCTCCTGCTGCCCGAAAGGCACCCGCACCTTGAGGGAGAGCCAGGAGAACTTCTTGTCCTTCGGGTTGGAGACGACGATGTAGACCGCCCCTTTGGACGTCCCGCCCGCCTCCGACACCTGGAGCGGAGCCGGGTCGGTGAGGATGTTGTACGCAAGGAAAGCCACCGCTGAAAACCCCCCTGGTTTCTGCTGCACGCGCCCGCCCTCGCGGGCCAGTCCCCGTATGGTCCATACCGCAGTCCCACCGGACAACCCAAGAACGCCGACGCGTCATAACCGGCGCGAACCAGACCCACGCTGACCGAAACAGGGCCTGCCGACGTTCCCGCACCAGCGCGCCAGGGCAAGGCCGGCCGCGGACCACGAGCGAAGCCGCAACCCTGCCCCAGTAGGGTGGCTTCGCATGACCGACTCCGAGATCGAGATCACCGCGGGCCTGGTCCATGACCTGCTGCGGGAGCAGCATCCGGACCTCGCAGGACTGGCCATTCGCGAAGTAGCGGGTGGGTGGGGCAATCAGATGTGGCGCCTTGGGGACGACCTGGCTGTGCGCATGCCCCGTACGGAAGGTGCGCCGGACCTCCTGCGCAACGAGTGCCGGTGGCTGCCCGTCCTGGCCCCGCGCCTGCCGCTTCCGGTCCCCGGCCCCGTACGGATCGGTGAACCGTCCGCACGCTTTCCGAAGCCCTGGACCGTCATGACGTGGGTCCCCGGCGAGCCGCTGGACCACACCTCCATAAGCCGCGGCGACCACGCGGCCGGCACTCTGGCGGGCTTCCTCAAGGCACTCCACGTGGAGGCGCCCGAGGACGCGCCGGTCAGCGGGGACCGCGGCGACCACCCCAAGAAGTGCACGGACGGATTCGACCACTTCTTCGACGCCGTCGTCCCCGACGATCTCGCCGACGCCGTCCGGGCCGTCTGGGACGACGCCGTCGCGGCGCCCGAGTGGGAGGGCCCGCCGCTCTGGGTGCACGGCGACCTTCATCCCGCGAACGTCGTCGTCTCGGACGGGACGCTCTCGGGCGTGATCGACTTCGGTGACATGTTCGCCGGCGATCCGGCGTGGGACCTCGCGGCCGCGTGGGTGATTCTTCCCGCCGGCGCCGCCTCCCCCTTCTTCGACGCATACGCGCAGGCGGACGAGGGAACGATCCGGCGCGCCCGCGGGCTGGCCGCCCTGAAGAGCCTGTTCCTGATGCTCATGGGCCGGAACGGCGACCGGGGCCTGCCTGGCGGCAAGCCGGCATGGGGACCCGCAGGCCGGGCAGCACTCGATCGTGTTCTGAGAGACGGTTTGACGTAGGCACGGCGCGACCGGGCGTCATCCGATGCCCGCTGCCGGAGCTGCCGCAGCCTCCCCCGCCTCATGCCGGAGGGCCGAGACGTCATCGCTCGTCGGCGCACGCCTCGCCGTCGGCGGCGGCCTGGCACAGTGCGACGCCGGCCGGCGTCCCAGGCGCGGCCCCGGTCTCGGTGTCCGTACGGACGTCGTCCGGCAGCGGGGTGGCGTACAGGCTCGCCCACAGCCACCAGCGGCGCAGCACGCTCAGCAACTCGGTCTCGTCGGCCTCACCCATCTCCCGGCGGAACGCCGTGCGGTCGGCCGTCGGCAGGGCCGCGGCCACCGCGTTCTGGGTGCGGGGCAACGGCGATGGGCCGCCGTCGCCGTGGTGTACCGGCTGTGCGCTCATGGACTCATTCCTTCCGGCGGTTTCGAGTCTGCCGTCCGTCGGCCGGGGGGGTGGTCGCGTGCGTCGCGGAAGGACCCGCCCGGCCGGGGCGGAGGCTGGCCGTTCCGTTGCGGGCAGGTACGTCTTCGGTCGCCCGGCCACGGCCACTCAGGGGGTGAGGAGGGGGTCAGCCGATGGGGTTGACGAAGGTGGCCGGGTGGGTGGCGCCGTCCTGGTGGACGAGGGGGCCCCAGGGCCACTTCAGGGTCAGCGAGGTCGTCTCGTCGGGCGGGGTGACGACCGCGTGGGCGGGCTGGTAGGAGCCCTCGTCGTTCTCCTTGGCCATGCCGAGGCTGACCGTGAAGTCGGTGCTGTCCCCGGGGCCCAGGGTGATCGAGCCGTGCTCGGCCGAGGAGCGGGCCAGCGACCAGCGCTGACCGCCGTTCTCGGAGGTCAGGTCCACACCCGCGAAACCGCCGATCTTGCAGGTACGGCTGCTCTTGTTGGTCAGCACGATGCTGGTGGTCGTGGAACCGCCCGCGTCGGGGTCCGGAGTGGCGTCCTCACCCGTCGCGAAGGCCGCCGTCAGGCTGGAGGTGTGGCAGCGCTCGACACCCGAACCTGTCTTGGCGTCAGCGCCCGCCTCGGCATCCGAGCCCGCCTTCCCGCCTCGGGCGGCGTTCGGGCTGCCCTCCTGCTTGCCCTCGGGCGCCGCGGCGGCCGCTTCCGTATCCATGTGGGCCGCGGCCTTCGTGCCGGCGGCCTCCGAGCCGGAGCAGGCCGTAAGGGTCAGACCGGCGGCCGCGGTCAGCGCCGCGGCGCCAACGCGCAGGGTACGGCGGCGGGCGGTACGGGCGGTGGAGCTGGAGCGCATTTCGGGTCCCCCCAGGACAGTCGGTGGCGTTGTCTCCTCGGTACGACACCCACTCTCTCCGGGGCCGCTGGCAGGAGACTGCCGCTTCGCTAACACCCGACTAACGCCCCGCGGCGCCACCGCCATACCGGCCTTGCGCACCCTTGACGGACGATCGGCGACCGCGAAGACCTGCCACAGGTTCGGGGCTCGCCGGAGCCCGAACGGCAGGCCGAGAAGCCGCGCAAGCCCCTTGCCGCGCGCCGGCACCGACAGCCGGGATCACAGATAGAGCGCCCTGTTGATCGGAATGCCCTGCTCCTGGCAGCCGCGCTCGTAGTGGTCGATGAACCAGAAGACGTCGATCACCTCGGTGACCCTGTCCTGCTCGTCGAGGAACTCCACCGGCCCGTTCAGCCAGAAGACGGTCTTCATGCCCGCCTCGGAGACCAGGGTGTGAGTGCGGCCCGGGCTCTCCCGGATGAAGTCACCCGGCCGGCCGACCCAGTCGTACTCCAGGTAGCGCCAGCTGCCATCGAGCACATAACCCGAGACCGGGCCACGGTGGCGGTGGCGGCCCAGCGCTCCGCCGGCCTGCACCCACAGGACGTTCGCGGCCGAGCTGCTGCGGACGTCGAACGTCAGATGCTTGATCATCACGTGCGGGACGAAGGGGAGCCACGGTGAGGCCGCCTCCGCGATATGCCCTTCGGGCAGCGCGTACTGGTCCCGGCGCCGGTCGAGCCTGGCTTCGGCGGCGGCCAGGCTGTCCGCACCCGAGTTCGAGCTGATCGTCATTGCTGATGTCCTTCCCATTGGCACTGGTGCGGACTCGCGGGTACGGCCATGTTCGACTCCCCCGCCCCGGCGCAACAGTGACTTCCAGGACGGTTGGGCACAGACGGAAGGCCCCGATCACGCGCCCACGGAAACCGCCTCGCCTCCTGTCAGGGCGAGGAGTTCCTCGAAGGTGGTGTGGAACATGGTGTGCGGCAGCCCCGCTCCGGCCCACACCTGGTCGTGGTCGGCCAGCGTGGTGTCCACCAGGGTCCGCAGCGGCGCGGGGTGCCCGATGGGCGCCACTCCCCCGACCTCTTGGCCCGTGGCCTCAAGGACGAACTCCGGGGTGGCGCGGCGGACTTTCCGTACGCCTACGTGAGCTGCCGCCTTCTTCAGGTCCACCCGGTGGGCGCCACTGGCCACGATGAGCAGCGGAGCGCCGTCGGCCTCGAAGACCAGGCTGTTGGCGATGGCGCCGACCGGGCAGTCCAGCAGGTGGGCGGCGGCCGCCGCGGTGGGGGCCGGGCCGGGCAGTTCGGTGATGCCGCCCACGTGGCCGTGCGCGGTCAGAGCGGTGCGGACGTGTTCGACTGCTGACGTCACTGGTACTCCAGACGTACGGATGATTCGCTTCCTGACGGCACGGCGCATCGTGCCGCCGACCTGAATCGCCGAACCGTCGCCCTCGCCCTCGTCTCGGCACCGGAGCGTACGGACCGTCCCGGGAGGATGGCAAAGCACCACCACTTGACCGCGTACAGCCATTCGCTATGGTCTGGACTAATGCCGGACGGAAGCCCCGGTCGACCACCCCGCAGTTGCCGGTCACTTCCCGCACGGACGACCGCTCCGCTGCCGCTCAGGCGCATCGGCCTCCGTCTCCGCGCGGCGGCCCACCCCCGGGAGGAGTTGGCATGCACGCGAAGAGGAAGCTGACCGTCGTCATCGCCGTGGGCATCGCACCGCTCATCGCCGTGAGCCTGCCCGCCGACTCGGCCGGCGCGCACGGCTGGGTCACCTCACCCGCCAGTCGGCAGGACCAGTGCTTCGCGGGAAGCGTGGAGTGCGGCCCCGTCAAATGGGAGCCGGACGCCGTGGAGGGCCCCAAGGGCCTGAAGAGCTGCAGCGGCGGCAACGCGCAGTTCTCCGACCTCGATGTCGACGGCAAAGGCTGGAAGGTGCACGACGTCGGCACGTCGAAGACGTTCACCTGGCAGCTGACCGCGCAGCACAGCACGAGTACCTGGCAGTACTTCGTGGGCGGCCGGAAGGTGGCCGAGTTCGACGACGGCGGCGCGCAGCCGCCCCAGTTCGTCAAGCACCGCGTGGACTTCGGCGACATCCGGGGCAGACAGAAGGTGCTGGCGGTCTGGAACATCGCCGACACCGACAACGCGTTCTACGCCTGCACCGATGTGAACATCCGCGGCTGACCGGCCCGGCCGCGGACGAATCCGCCGCCCGCACCGCCCCCGTCCTCACTCCCCCGGCGCCCCGAGAGCGCGTACGAGGAGGGGAAGGGCGCGGCGGGCCAGCGGGGTGGGGTCGGCGTCGGTGGTCGTGTGGGTGACGCGCATGGCGGTGAGGCCCTCGTAGAGGGCCACGACCAGGCGGGCGAGGGCGGTGGGAGAGACATCGGGCGGGTGCCCGCCGGACTCGATGCAGCGCCCCAGGATCTCGGCGAGGCCGGTGTTGAGGCGCTCCTCGTGTTCGGCCAGGGCGCGCGCGACGTCCGGGTGGCGCGCCGCGTGCAGCGTGAACTCCATGGAGACCAGGAACCACGAGCGCTCCTGCGCATCGTGCGTGGCCAGGAGGTCGAAGACGCGCCCCACCGGGTCGGCGGCGTCCGTGAAGGACGCGGTCTGGTTCCGCAGTTCGGACAGGAGCCGGTCGGTGTGCGTGTCGTACAGGGCGAGGAACAGTTCTTCCTTGTCCCGGAAGTTGGAGTAGAAGGCGCCACGGGTCAGCCCGGCCCGCTGGACGATGTCACTGATCGACGTGGCGTGGAAGCCGCGCTCGGCGAAGAGGGCGAGCGCGCTGTCGGTGAGCGCGGCGACCGTGGCCGGGCGACGCTTGGTGGGGGACTTGGGCACGTACCGCTCCCTGCAGGTGATGGTTCCTCCCGAAGGGTACGTGCCCGCCCGTTACGGGCCCGTCGTCAGCCCTGCTGCTGGTAGTCGTCGTAGAAGCCGGCGCCGGTCTTGACGCCGAGGCGGTTCGCGTCCACGTACGTGCGCAGCAGCTCACGGGGCCCTTCGGGCAGGCCGGAGCGTTCGGCCGCGTAGTGGTTCTCGATGTCCAGGACGACGTCCAGGCCGATGGCGTCCATCAGGCGGAACGGGCCGGCCGCGGCGCCCGTGTTGACCTGCCACATGCGGTCGATGTCCGCCGGTGTGGAGACGCCTTCGGCGACCACGGCGAGGCTTTCCCGCTTCATGGCGGCCCAGACGCGGTTGAAGATGAAGCCGGTGCTCTCCCGGCGGGCCTCGAACGGGTGAATGCCGTAGTCGGGCAGCACCCTCAGCAGCAGCTCGACGGCGCCGGGGTCGGTGCGGCCGCAGGACATCACGTCGGCGGCGTTCTGCCGGGGCGGCATGTAGAAGTGCAGGTTCAGCAGGCGTTCGGGGGTGCGCACGCTGTCGACGAGGTGGCTCGTCGCGTAGGACGAGGAATTGCTGGCCAGGATGGCGTCCGGCTCGGCGAGCGCGTCGAGGTCCGCGAAGAGACGCTTCTTCAGGTCCAGGCGCTCCGGTACGGCCTCGACGACCAGCCAGGCGTCCGCGAGGGCCGGTGTCAGATCGGTCACGGCCTCGACGGTGCCCGGACGGCCGTTGTCGATCGTCTTCACCACCTCGGGCAGCTCGCGGGCCACATAGGCGCGGGCCGCTTCGCCCGCTTCGGCCGCGGGGTCGTAGATGCGGACCAGGCCGCCCCGGGTGGCGAACATCAGGGCGATGCGGCGGCCGAGCGTGCCGGCGCCGATGACGGCGACCGGGCGGTCCTGGGGGTTGGCGGGAAGGGTGGTGCTCATGGCTGCTGCTCCTGTCTCGTGGCCCCGCAGCGGGAGGGGGTGCGGGGCCGGAACGCGGGTGGATGTACCACCCGACTTCTCGATACAGTGTGTATCCGATACACCCTGTATGCAAGCGAAGGGGCGTCCGTCGCCCTCCCGAGGAGCACCATGCACGCCGACCAGGTGACCGCCGCAGTGACCACCCCCCTGACCGTCCCGCTCTATCCCCCGCGGCCCACCCGCTTCACCGACCGCGAGTACTTCAACGTCGTCTACCGCACCGATCCGGACGCCCTGCGCGCGGTGGTCCCGGAGCCGCTGGAGATCACCGAGCCCCTCGTACGCTTCGAGGTCATGCGCATGAACGAGGTGGACGGCTACGGTCCGTACACGGAGTGCGGCCAGGTCGTTCCCGTACGTCACGGAGCCGAACACGGCGAGTACCTGCACGCCATGTACCTGGACTCCTTCGGAGCCACCGCCGCCGGCCGCGAACTGAGCGCCTATCCGAAGGTGGCGGGCGAGCCCGCGCTGCGCCACGAGCGCGGCGCCCTCGTCGGCACCCTCGACTACGGCAGCGAGCGCGTCGCCACCGCCACCATGGCCTACAAGTGGCAGCCGCTCGCCCCGGAGGAGGCCCGTGACCAGATCACCGTGCCCGCCTTCGCCGTCAAGACGGTCCCCGGCTACGACTTCCGGCCCCGCGTCTGCGATCTGGTCCGGATGCAGATCACCGATGTCACCGTGAAGGAGGCGTGGCGCGGTCCGGCCCGCCTCCAGCTCTTCGAGCACGTCATGGCGCCCCTGGCCGACCTGCCCGTACGCGAGGTCGTCGACGCCTGCCACATCCTGACCGACCTCACCCTCGCCCCCGCCGAGCCGGTGCACGACTACCTCGCCGCCTGAGGACGGGCCGACGCCGCGGTGCCACCCCCTCGGCGCACCGGAAACTGATCGGGACCGCCGAGGATCGGGACCGCCACGGATCGGGACCGCCACGGAGCGAATGCCGACTGCGGGTACGCCCCTTGGCGACCGTTGCCGACCGTCAATCGCCGTCGTGCTTGTCTTTCCTGATATTCGTCCCCTTGGGCAGAAAAGCGGTGCGCATCGACGGGAGGAATCCCCTTCCGCCGCTGCCGGTATGGGCAGATGCGTGGGGACCGCTGTGCGTCTCCTGAGAAGCGACAAGCGCGTACGCGTGGGCGAGGGATTCCAGCGCCTTGCAGGACCGGCCCTTGTGTTTCGCCTTCCTGATGGCGGTGGCCTCGCGGGCGATGGCCCTGAGGAGTTTCTCGCGGGCGACGGCTGCGGATGCCTGGGGAGCGGCGGTCGGTGCGAGGCCCGCTTCGGCCGTCTCGGGCTGCCGCCCGAAGCCGAGGGTCTCCTCGGCCTGTTCCGTGCCCGGCCGGGCCTTGGAGTCGGACTTCTTCTTGGCCATGCTGGTTCCTTTTCTTCTCACCGTGCTGCTCGGCGCGTAGCGAGCCGATTTGTCGCACACTGGATGGCGGGTACGGATTCGACAGGGCACCGCTCGTCCATTCAGCGCGCGTCACCGAGAGGCAAGCGTCGTTCACGAGGGAGGAAATGGCGTGGCGATCCGGTCGGACACGGTCGCGTCGCCGCTCACCGGCCCACGGCTCGGACGCGCTCTCCCTGCCCAGGAATTCGCCGACGTCACCAGCAGGTTTCCCAACAACGGGGGCACGTATGCCTTCTCGCGCATTGCGTCCCCTGCCGAAAAGGCGCACGCGGCGAAAAGGCGCTCTCCACAGTGCGCGGAAGTGAGCCCCTGGCGCCGTACACGCGAGAGCCCCCCACCGGTGTACGGTGCGGGGTTCTCGGTCCCGGCAGTGCCTCGGTGGTTACGAGTCCGAGGACTGCGGGGAGTTGAGCTTGATGGCCGCGGCGGGGCAGAGGCCGACGGCCATGCGGGCGGCGGCCCGGTGTTCGGGGGCCGGGGCGGGCTGCAGGAGCAGCACCAGGCCTTCCTCGTCGTCCTGCTCGAAGACCCCGGGGGCCGTCAGGACGCACATGCCGGCGCCGACACAGCGGTCACGGCTGACGCTGATGCGCAGCGGCTCTCGTGGATCGCTCATGGGCTACTCCTTGTCCCAGGTGACGGGCAGGCTGATCACGCCGTAGATGTTGGCGCGGTCGCGCAGCGGCACCTCCTGCGGCGGCACCGCCAGCCGCAGGGTGGGGAAGCGGGCGAAGAGCGCCGGGAACGCGACGGCCATCTCGATACGGGCGAGCTGCTGGCCCAGGCACTGGTGGGCGCCGTGTCCGAAAGCGACGTGACCGGTGGCCTTGCGGTGGATGTCGAACCGGTTCGGGTCCGGGAACTTGTGCGGGTCGCGGTTGGCGGCCTGCACGGACACGGTCACCGTCTCGCCGGCCTTCACCAACTGGCCTTCGATCTCCACGTCTTCGAGGGCGGCGCGCGGGATGGGGTCGGCCACGCTGAGGTAGCGCAGCAGCTCCTCGACGGTCTGCTCGGCCAGGCTCGGGGCGTCGCGCAGGGCGTCCAGCTGGTCGGGGTTGCTCAGCAGGGCGAAGGTGCCGAGGCCGAGCATGTTCGCGGTGGTGTCGAGTCCGGCGGCCAGGAGCACCCCGCCGACTCCGATCAGCTCCTCCTCCGTGAGGTCGGCGGAGGTCAGATCGCTGAGCAGGTCGTCCGTGGGTTCGGCGCGCTTGGCGGCCACGAGTTCGCCGATGAACTGGTGGACGGCCGTGAACGCCTCGCCCCTGGCCTCCGCGTCCGTGGACTGGTCGAAGACGGTCGCCACATGCCGCTGGAAGCGGTCCCGGTCGGCGTACGGCACGCCGAGCAGTTCGCAGATCATGAGCGCGGGCACGGGCTGTGCGAACGCCTCCACCAGGTCGACGGTGGGCCCGGCCTGTTCCATGGCGTCCAGGCAGTCGGCCGTGAATTTCTCCACGCGTTCGCCGAGCTGACGCATCCTGCGGACCGTGAACTTGCCGGTGAGCAGCCGTCGGAAGCGGGTGTGCTCGGGGGCGTCGAGTCCGAGGAAGTCGCCGACCGGCGCCGGCGGTATCGCTGTCATCTCCTCCAGGCCCGCCATCGGCATCGGCAGGTGCTGGAGTTCGTAGCGCGAGCTGAAGCGCGGGTCGGACAGGACCGTGCGGGCCGCGGCGTGCCCGGTGGCCAGCCAGCCTATGTGTCCGTCGGCGTAGCGCATGCGGCGCAGCGGCTTGTCGGCGAGCGCGGTGAGTTCGGCGGGCGGGTCGAAGGGGCAGCCGGTGCGCCGGTCGGTGGGCAGGGTCGGCAGCTCTTCGGCGGTGGTCACGTCGGCAGAGGCGGTGTCGGCGGCAGTGGTGGTGCCGGGTGCCGTCGGGTCGTACGACATGAGGTCTCCTGATGATCGTCAGGCTGGGTAGGGATGACGCGGTGCGGTGAAGTGGTTCGAGGGGAGCGGTGGTTACCGCTTGGCGCCGTTCTTGAAGGTGTGGCGCGCCCACAGGTAGCCGACCAGGCTCAGGCCCACGCACCAGGCGAGGCCGATGGCGGCGCTGGAGCCGATGCCGGTGCCCAGCCACAGGCCGCGCAGCGTGTCGATGATCGGCGTGAACGGCTGGTACTCGGCGAACCAGCGCAGGCCGGTCGGCATCGAGTCGGTCGGCACGATGGCGCTGCCGAGGAACGGCAGGAACGTCAGCGGCATCGGGATGTTGCTGGCGGTCTCGGGGTTCTTGGCGACCAGGCCGATGCCGGCGGCGAGCCAGGTCAGCGCCAGGGTGAGCAGGGCGAGCAGGCCGATCGCGGCGAGCCATTCGACGGGCGTGGCGTCGGGCCGGAAGCCCACGAGGAGCGCGACGGCGACGACGAGGGCGATGCTGATCATCGTCTGGATCACGCTGCCGACGACATGGCCGGTCAGGAACGAGGCGCGGGAGATCGGCATCGTACGGAAGCGGTTGACGATGCCTTCGCTCTTGTCCATGCAGACGCTGATCGCGGTGGTCAGGGCGCCGGACGTGGCGGCCATCAGGATGATGCCGGGCGCGAGGTAGTCGATGTACTCGCCGCCGCCGGCGGCCGATGCCCCGATACCGCTGCCCAGGGCGCTGCCGAAGGCGTAGTTGAACAGCAGCAGCATCATGACGGGCATGATGACGACGGTGAGCGTCAGGGACGGGTAGCGCAGCGCCTTCTTGAGGTTGCGCCGCAGCATCGTCCTGGAGTCTCTGAGTGCGTAGGACACGGTGGCCATCAGGCGTTCTCCTTGTGCGGCGCGGCGTTGTCGGCGGGGCGGGGCTGACCGGTGAGGGTCAGGAAGACGTCGTCGAGGTCGGGGGTGTGCACGGTGAGCGACTCGGCCTGGACGGCGGTGGACTCCAGGGTGTCGAGGACGGCCCGCAGGCTCGGGAGGGAGCCGTCACCGGGGATCTGCAGGGTGAGCGACTCTTCGTCGCGCGTGGCGATGCCGAAGAGTCCCGCGGCGGCCTCCAGTCCCCGGGCGTCGGCGAACCGCACCCGGATGTGACCGCCGGGGATGCGCTGCTTCAGCTCGTCGGCGGTGCCCTCGGCGATCAGCCTGCCGTGGTCCAGCACGGCGATACGGTCGGCGAGCTGGTCGGCCTCTTCGAGGTACTGGGTGGTCAGGAAGATGGTCACGCCGTCGTCGGCGACGAGGCCGCGGATGATCTCCCACATGGTGCGGCGGCTGCGCGGGTCGAGTCCGGTGGTGGGCTCGTCGAGGAAGATGATCCGCGGATCGCCGACCAGGGTCATCGCCAGGTCCAGCTTGCGCCGCATCCCGCCGGAGAAGGTGACGGCGGTCTTGCCCGCCACCGCCGACAGGTCGAAGCGGCGCAGCAGGTCCGTGGCCCGCCGCTTGCCCTCGCGCCGGTCGAGGTGGTGCAGGTCCGCCATGAGGAGCAGGTTCTCCTCGGCGGTCAGCAGATTGTCGACGGCCGAGAACTGGCCGGTGACGCCGATCGCGGAACGCACCGCGTCGGCGGCCCGCGTCAGATGACGGCCCGCGACCCAGGCCTCGCCCGCGTCGGCGTCGATGAGCGTGGAAAGGATCTCCACCGTGGTGGTCTTGCCGGCGCCGTTGGGCCCGAGCAGCGCGAAGACGGTGCCTTCGGCGATGGTCAGGTCGATGCCGTCGAGCACGAGCTTGTCGCCGTAGGACTTGCGCAGCCCGGTGGCGGTGATCGCCGGCGCGGCCGTGGTCGCGGTCGCGGCGGACGGCGCGGACGTCTGGGTGACAGTCATGCCGCTTTCCTCTCGGGGTGGGTGGTCGGTGCCGCGCCGGTCAGGCGCGGCGGATGATGACGTCGCCGGTCGCGGTCCGGGCGTGCACCTCGACGGTCTCGTCGGAGTCCGCGGGACCGTCGGCGGCGCCGAGCGAGTTGCGTACGGTGCCGTACTTGGTGTGCGTGTCGAGCCAGGCGGCGGTGCCCTCGTGGATGCCCACTTCGAGGTCGCCGACGGAGGTGCGCAGGTCGATACGGCCGCGGGTGACGTCGCCGACGCGGATGCCGCCGCTGGAGCAGGACGCGTCGACTCCGGCGCGGGCGACGGCGATGTCGATGCGGCCGTTCGCGGACCTGGCGCCGACGCTGCCGTGCGCAAGTTCGACGAAGATGTCGCCGTTGGCCGCGTTGGTCTTCAGCTCCCCGGCGACCTCGCCGATCTCGGTGGCGCCGTTGCCGTTCTTGACGGTCGCCGCGCCGGCGACGGTGCCGATCTCGATCCGGCCCGCGCCGGTGACCTCGATGTCCTGGGTCGAGACGACGAGGCGGATGTCGCCGAGGTCGGTCTTCAGCTCGGCGCGGGCCGCCTCGTCGACCTGGAGGTCGCCGAGCGAGGTCCTCAGGGAGACGTCCCCGAGGCTGCCCTCGCAGAAGAAGCCGCCCAGGCCCGTGGTCCCCCGGACACCGGATCCGGCGGGCAGCTCGACACTCACCTCGATGGCGCCCGGCTTGCCGAACAGGGACCGCTTCTTGGGGGTCTTGACCGCGAGGCGGCCGCCCGAGTAGGTGACCTGGGTCTGCTGTACGGCGCGTACGTCGTTGTCGTCCGAGCTGTTGCGCGGCAGCACCTCGACAACCGTCTCGGTGCGCTTGCCCGCGACGATGCGGGCGGTGCCGGCATCCAGCTCGATGGTGGCGACGATCGGTTCGGGCGTGTCAAAAACAGGCATGGCTGTGCCGTCCTCTTGGCTGGGGCCGGTGTTCTCGCCGGTGCGGCGGGTGAAGGGGGCGCCGGCGGATCGGCGATCCGTCGGTGAAGGCGGGGCGGGGTGGGGTTATCGGACCCAGCCGGTGAAGCTACGGCTGCCCGTGCTCCTGGCGCGCTCCGGCGGGGACGCACGCTGCCCGCCGTCGACGGCGGTGGACACGGCCCGCACCAGCCAGGCGTTGACCGACAGGCCCTCCGCCGCCGCCGCGCTCTCGGCACGGGCCTTGAGGTGGGCGGGGAGACGGAGGTTGATCCGCGCCATGGCGCCGTCGTCGACGTCCGCGGGCGGCGCGGGCGCGACGGGCTCCGCGACCGGCTCCTGGACCTCCCGCAACGGCTCGGGCACCGGCGGCGCCGTCACCACGAACTCCGGGTCGAGCCCGCGCAGCCGTACGTCGACCGAGCCCGGCGCCAGCTCCCGCGTGACCTCACCCATCGCGGCGGACAAGGCGTTGAGGAGGGTCAGACGGGCGGCGGACTCCAGGGGGGCGGTGAGCCGCTCGGCGAGGGCGCGGGCGTCGTCGCCGCCGGCGTCCGCGGCGACGGCCAGCTCTTGCCGGAGGGTGTCGACGTAGGGCGTGAGGTCCATGACGCCATCATGGCACATCGATGGCACCATGGCGAGCCAGAGTGGCCCCTCTGCGGCGCATAGGCTTTTGACCTGCGGGTTTACAGGAGAAGTGACGTGTCGTGGCGCCGCATCGGAGAGGATTCGGCGCGTAGTGGCACTGCGGTGACACCAAGACGACGCCACCGCGGCACCATCCCGGCGCCACCCTGGCGCCATCAAGCCACCGGGCTGGCATCACCCGCTTGAAGCGTCGGTATCGACATCGGCGTCCGCCATCGGGGGCAGCGGGCGTCGAGGATGGATCGGCTACGCCCCTCTCCACCGGCGCCCCCTCGGCCGTTACCTGCGGCTTCCGGGCGGGTCCGACACCGGGCCGCTCGGCCCCGCCACGGGGTCGCTGGTGGCGTCGAGGTATTTTTTGTGCGGTCCTGAGCAGTGATCCACGCGCGCGAGGCCCGGCTGCGGCCCCTCGGCAGCCCTCCGCGTCGCGGGGCCGGGAGCCGGGCCGCCGGCGTTCGTCCGTGCGGCCGGTCCGGCTGGTGGCGAGGGGTTGCTGCGCCGATTGGTTCCGTGATGAGCGTCACGATGATTTCTCGGTTCGCGTGTCGACCGCACGCCGCTCGGGGGGCGTATGGCAGGTGAAGCGAGAGATCCGGGAGTGGCTGTTGACCGTCGAGGAGTTCGAAGAGTTCTACGCCCAGACGGTCGCGCGGCTCACGGGACAGCTGTATGTGATGCTCGGCGACCTGCATGAGGCGCAGGACGTGGTGCAGGAGGCGTTCGTCAGGGGCTGGAACCGGCGCCGGCAGCTCGACCGGAGCGGGCAGCCGGAGGCGTGGATCCGTACGGTCGCCTGGCGGCTGGGCGTCAGCCGGTGGCGGCACCTGCGCCGCAGCGCCGACGCGTGGCAGCGCAGGGGCGCCCCGCCCCATGTCGAAGGCCCGGAACCGGCGCAGGTCGTACTGGTCGAGGCGCTGCGTGACCTGCCTGCCCAACAGCGCCGCACCCTCACCCTGCACTACCTCTGCGACCTGTCCGTCGAACAGATCACGGGCGAGACGGGGCTGTCGTCCAGCACCGTCAAGACGCACCTGAGCCGTGGCCGCAAGGCACTCGCTGACCGACTGCACGACCCGCGCATCGAGGAGGCGCCCGGTGTCTGAGACCCAGGACCCGCTGCGGTCCCTGTTCCAGCAAGCTGCCGACGTCGGACGAGACGGCGCCCTCGCCGCACCGGTCGCCGAGATCGCCGCGCGCGGGCGGCGGGTGCGCCGGCGCCGCGTCGCCGCGCTGGTGACGGTGGCGTGCCTGGTCGCCGGTGGTGGCGGTGCCACCGTTGCCACGCTGCTCTCGCGCACACCGGCCCCGGTGGGCCCGGCCGGCACGCCCTCGTCCGGGCGGCCGTCTCCGGACCGGCAGCCGTCCCCCGTGTCCACCGCGCCCGGCTCCTCCGCCCCTCCCGCTCCTGAGTCCACGGTCAGTTCACCACCTCCGGGCTCCACTGCCAGCTCCCCTCCCCCGGGCGCCACGCGAGAAACGGCCACCGAACCGCCCTGAGCCGGCTCGTCTTCGTCAACCCGGCGGACCACCACCGGGCGATCCCCCCTGCCTGCTCACACTTCCGAGGAACCCGTCATGCCCCCTTCATCCGTCGACGCGCCCGAGAACTCCCACTCCCCGGCGACGCCCCGGCCCCTTCCGCGCCCTCCGGAACCCGCCGTACGGAGCGGCCGGGCGCGCTGGGGAATGCGCGGCCGGGTGCCCTGGCGCCTCGGCTCCGCGGACCGGGACATCCTGTGGCTGTATCTGTCGACACGAATAGGGATATGGCTGACGGCCTACTGTGCCCGGTGGCTGTTCCCCTCCGATCCCGCCGCCCAGGACCCCGGTCCGCTCCTCGCGCCGTTCCAGCACTGGGACTGGGACCACTTCCAGCACATCGCCCAGCAGGGCTACTTCCCCGACCAGGCCGGGCCGTGGCAGCCCGGCTGGGACAACCGGGAGGCCTTCTTCCCCGGCTTTCCCCTCGTGCTGCGCGCGGTGCACTTCGTCGTGCCGAACTGGGGCCTGGCCGGCCTGTCGATCTCCCTCGTCTCCGGCGCCGTCGCCGTACTGGCCCTGGACCGCATCGCCCGGCACCACCTGCCCGACGCCGCGGCGGGACAGCGCACCGTCCTGTTCTTCCTGATCTCCCCGTGTGCCGTCTTCCTGGCCGTCGGCTACACCGAGGCCCTCTTCCTGGCCCTGGCCCTGCCCGCCTGGCTCGCTGCCCGACGCCACAACTGGCCCCTGGCCATGGCGCTGACCGCCGCGGCCACCGCCGTACGCGTCAGCGGCCTCTTCCTCGCCGCGGCCCTGGCCACCCACTTCCTCCTCACCCTCCGCCACACCCGCAACCTGCGCCCGTTGCCCTGGCTGGCCCTGCCCGCGCTGCCGCTGGCCCTCTTCAGCTGGTACCTCCAGGCCCACACCGGCGACTGGATGGCCTGGAAGCACGCCCAGGAACGCGGCTGGTTCCGCGTGTTCCACACGCCCTGGGAAGCCTGGGCCAATACGTGGAACAGCGCCTTCGACCACGCCCAGAGCACCGGCTACGCCTTCATGTTCCAGGCCGAACTGGTCGCCATGGTCGTCGGCGTGGTGCTGCTGGCCGTCCTGGCGCGCCGGCGCCAGTGGCCCGAGACCGTCTACGTCGCCCTCAGCCTGTGCGCTCTGGGAACCTCGTACTGGTACGTCTCCATCCCCCGCGCCGCCCTCCTGTGGTGGCCGCTGTGGATCATCCTGGCCGCCTGGAGCCTGCGCAGCCCCAGGTTCAAGACCGCGTACGTCTGCCTGGTCGCACCCCTGAGCACCGTGTTCGCCCTGACCTTCCTCACGGGGCGCTGGACCGGGTGACCGGGTGACCGGGTGACAAGGCATGGCACGAGGTGTCCGCGGTCGCTTCAAGCGGCCGCGGACACCTCGTTCCGCGCCCGGGCCCGGTCAAGGGCCCACGCCCCCAGGGCCACCAGCACGGCCGCTCCGGCCGCGTAGACCGGCAACCACAGGGTTGTGGTGGCGGACAGGCAGTCGGCTACGGCGGCATGGCTGTTGACGTCCTGCGCCTGAGCCAGCGCGGCCCGGTCGCGACCGGCCAGGTCCGAGAGCGCCGCCTCCGTTCGGATGCTCTCGTAGGTGCCCAGCGCGGGGCACCTGCCCCGGGTGCCCGGCATCGGAAACAGCCACGCCCAGCGTTGCAGCATGGGGGCGAGCGCAATCGCCGCACACAGGCCGACGACCATCGCGTACGCCGCCAGATTCCGTACGTACGTGGATCGGAGGCCGCCCGTCCACACCGGCAGTCGGTAGAAGCCGAAGATCACCGCGAGCAGCGTCACCCCGATGTACGTCGCGAACCACTGCCACGAGCCTTGCGCGAGCGCGGCCGTCAGTACGGCGGCCAGTCCGATGCCGATGACCCCCGGCTGACCGGAAGCGTCACGGCCCACACCGGTGGCTGCCGAACTCCGCGGCCCCTGACGGGCATCCTGACCAGCCTCGCGACGGGCTCCCCGGCGGGCTCCTTGTTGGCTGGATTCGTCCACGCTCTCTCCTGCCTGGTCCGAACACCAGCATCCGGACACACCGCGCCGTCGGACCGTCGCCATGCCGGTCCGCCCCGAGAGCCTGGCCCGGATGGCGGGTCCGCCGCCTGCCGGCCTTCCGCACCGGCTGGTACGGAAAAGGTACGATCGAGGGCATGGAGACGCAGCGGAAGGCGCCGATCGGCCGGCCGAGAGGCTTCGACGTCGACGAGGCGCTCGAACAGGCCATGCGGGTCTTCTGGGAACAGGGTTACGAAGGCGCCAGCCTCACCGACCTCACCAGCGCCATGGGCATCACCCGTACCAGCATGTACGCGGCGTTCGGCAACAAGGAGGACCTGTTCCGCAAGGCTCTGGAGCGGTACACCGAAGGCCCCGCCTCGTACGGAGCCCGGGCCCTGCAGGAACCGACCGCCCGCCGGGTGGCCACCGCACTCCTGAACGGCTCCGTCTGGGCCACCACCCGCCCCGGCTGCCCCGCCGGCTGCTTCGGCGTCCAGGCCTCCCTCGCCGCCGGAGACCCGGGACGCAATGCGCGCGAAGCCCTCATCACCTGGCGCAACGAGGCCATTTCCCTCCTCCGCGACCGGTTCCGGCAAGCGGTCGACGAAGGCGACCTGGCCCCCGGCACCGATCCCGGACTGCTCGCGCGCTACATCATGACCGTCGCCAACGGCATCGCCGTCCAGGCCGCCAGCGGCGCCACCGCCGAGGACCTCCAGCTGGTGGCCGACATGGCCCTGCGGGGCTGGCCGCCTGCCTGAGCCGGGAGAAGCAGAGCATGTCCGCACCCGCCCACGAGGCCGCCGGTCCGCCGTCGGGCCACCGGGCCGTCGAAAACCTGATCGCACGTTACGCCGAGCTCGTGGACGACGGCGATTTCGCGGGGCTGGGCAGCCTGCTCGCCGATGCCACGTTCATCGCGAGCGGCCCGCCGGTGCGCGGGCGCGAAGCGATCGAGAGGATGTTCCGGGACACCCTGATCGTCTACTCCGACGGCACACCCCGGACGCAGCACGTCACGACGAACCTCGCGGTCGAGGTCGACGAACAGGCGGGCACGGCGGTTTCGCGTTCGTACGTAACCGTCTTGCAGGCGCTGCCCGATCTGCCGCTCCAGCCCATCGCCTGCGGCCGCTACCACGACCGCTTCGAGCGGCGCGACGGGCACTGGCGTTTCGTGGAGCGGCGCGTCCGTATCCGTCTCAGCGGCGACACGAGCCGCCATCTGCGCCGGGCCGCAGGGCCGGACGGCGGCGAAGAGCAGCGGCCGAGGCATGGTCGTCAGGGGACAAACCCGATCTCCGGATAGCGCACCGACGGCCGGTCGAGCAGGTCGGTCCGCCGCCGGCGCAGGTATCGGTCGAAATAGGCGTTGACGTAAACGCGTACCACCTCGGCCGCGCGGTGCCCGTCGATCGTGCCGGCCGCCTTGTCGACCTCGTCCGGCGGGAGGCCGAGGAGGGGCGCCGCCTGGCGGAGCAGCAGGGGGAAGTCGATGAAGGAGTCGTGGGCCGCCCCGGCGAGTGTGAGCCACAGCTTCGGGCCGCGCTGCCTGGCCCAGAACGCGTCCCAGCCGGCGTCCCTTCCGCGGTCCGGCTCGTTCCTGCCGAACAGCAGGAGCGGACGCTCGGAACCGCCGACGGCAGCGGCGGTCCACAGGGTTCCGTCAAGGTTGGCCCCGGCGGTGAGGCGGGAGTCGTCGTGCAGGGCCGCCGCGGTGGTGGCGCCCCCGTCCGAGTGCCCGAACATCCCCAGGCGCGCGAGGTCGAACGCGCCCCGCAGACCACGTGGCGGCGGCCGCTGTTCGGCGTCACGGTCGTGTCCGCAGTTGATCGCGGCGAGTCGGTCGAGGACGAATCGGGTGTCGGCCACCCGGGCGTCGACCGCCTTGGTGGTCAGTTCGACCTCGTTGTCGTCGGTGAGTTCGGGGATGGCGGCAGTCTCCAGGTGCCCGTCGGGGAACTCGATGGCGAACGCGTCGTGGGTGTGGTCGATGGAGACGACGACGTAGCCGTGACTGGCGAGGTCCTCGACAAGGGCGGTGGCCTCGGTTCGCCATCCCCGCAGGCCGTGGGAGTAGAGCAGCACGGGCCTTCCGCCCCGGTGCCGCCGCACCGGAGCACCGGGGTGCGCGTGGGTCGTCGGCCACGGGAGGGCGGGGAGACGGTTCGCCTGTTCGTACGCGCGCGCGATGGCGGGCGTCATCCACGGTGCGTTCGGAATGCCGTGGACGGTGGCGGCCGGGTACCAGACCTGGATCATGAGCTGTCGGACCGGTTGACCGGGCACCCAGGGGTCGGGGCGAGACCGGTCGACGAGGTGCAGCGACACCGTGCCGATGCACTGCCGGCCGGTCGGGGCGGGCAGCGTGAACCGGGTCGCCGATGAGAGAGCGGGCGAGGGAGCGGGTGGTGCGGCCGCAGGCCCGGGTACGGCCGCAGCCCTCCTCAGCGCCGGGACCAGCGCGGCACCGGCCAGCAGTACCGCCCTCCGCGGCGGCCGAAAGAGTCGTCGGTACGGTAACCGGGGCTCGGCACTGCCTGTCATGGGGATGTCCCTCGGGAGGGGTGCGGCTGCGGACGGGCACCGACCACTCGCAGGCGGCACCCGCGTTCATCCAACCGTCGGCCCCCGGCGGGGTCACTGGGGCAGACCCGCTTCTTGCCGGTAGGGGTAGCCCCAGCCGGTAGTCCTCGTGTGACCGGTCGCGATGGACGACGTCGGCAGAGCCCCGCCGAGCAGGCTGACGGAGCCCGGCCTGTTCCCGCTCACCCCCGTGGACACGCACGCCGACCGGGCCCGGCTACTGCCGGGGGCACCAGGCTCATGACGATCGGCATGATCTTCCTGCCGCGCTCACCGGTCCAGTTCCCCGCCGGCTCCGCCAGGAGTTGGCTGGTGGAGGTGAGGGCGGCGCCGGCGTTCTCCATGCGGCGCCTCCGGTGAAGGGGTCTCCGCTCAGAAATCCGTCACCACCTGAGGCTGTGTGCGCTTGTCCACCCCCGCGGGCGGCCCTGTCCAGCTCCGCCCTGCGCCCGCCTCCTCAGCGCCCGCCGCACCGGCAGGAGGTCCGTCCCGACCGGGCTTCAGGCGCCTCGCCCTGCCGGTGCGGCACAGGAGTGGGTCTGGCCCCACCCTCCCGTACGTCCAGACCCGTACCTCACCGCCGACGCGCTCCATAGCGTCGAGATCACGACACGACGGAGGAAATCATGGCGAACACCAGCGACATCACGGCCGGGGCGGCACACCTCGACCACCCCGACAGCAAGCGGGCCTTCGAGACCGTGAGGAAGTGCGTCACGCTCTACGGCGTTCTCTGCGCCCTCGTCCTCCTGGCGGTGGCCGCGGTGGCGATCAGCGGTCACACGGTGTCCACGTTCATGTGGGTGCGGGCCGCCGTTCTGCTCGCGATCGCTCCCGTACTTCACCGGCTGACCGTCCGGGCCGCACAGGGAGCGCGACGGCCCTTCGAGCGCGTGCGCGCCCTCACCGCGATCATGCCGGTCGCGATCGTCGGCGTCGACGCGATCCCCGGCGTCTGCCCGCTGTGGTACGGCGTGCTGCAGGGCCTGTGTTCCGTACCCCTGATCGCGGCGGCCTTCCGCACCCGCGGCCCCGCACTGCGTACGGCTTCTCCCCGGAGCAGGTGAGGCTTTGCCGCTCCGGCCCGTGACCGGGTTCCAGGGCCGGGCCGCGCGCGGAGGGCGGAGGCCGGACGGCATGATCATGTACTGGTTTCAGCCGTCGTCGAAGGAGCCGACATTCTTCGCGGAAGCGGCGGGCAGGGATCGAGTCGACCAAGTGCCCCTTGAAACAAGGCAAGGAACATCCATGATGCGTACCAACCGGACGATCGCCGTCACCCTCGCCACCCTCACGTTGGCGGGCGCCGCCGGTGCGGGAGTCGCGCAGGCTTCACCGTCGGCGGCCGGCGGCGCCGCCCCTTCCGCCTGCCGTCCGGCCAACCACACCGCGAAGATCACCCCGGCGCCCAGCAGCTCCGGGCACCGCCACTACCGCGTGACCCTGACCGCGCCGGACGGGTACGCGTCCTGCAAGTTGGCCGGTTCGCCCACCGACGTCCGGTTCTCGCAGCACGGCTCGCAGCTCGGGATCTCGGCCGGCCGCTACGGTGACCAGGGGACCGTGGTGACCTTCGGACCGGGCCACCCGGCGCACTTCGACATCCAGGTTCCCAACCTCGGCCGCACCACCCCCGCCGACGAGGCGTCGTTCACGCTCCAGGCACCGGACGGGGAGATCCCCGGCGCGTCCTTCGCCGAGGGCAGCTTCACGGTGGCCGCCGGCACCCTCATCGGCCCGATCGGCAGCGGCGCCTGACCTTCACGCGGGCGCCCCGGCCCGCTGCGCTCGGGGGCGGGTGACCGCCCCGACGTCCGCCCCCCGCCCGACCGCCCGTGGCGGGCCACCCGGCGACC